>WGFJ01000100.1 GCA_015492305.1 Deltaproteobacteria bacterium | reverse complement strand
GTCCTGACTGGTGGATCTGTTGTAGGTGAGGAGCAGGGAGGGCCATCTCTTCTGGGGAAGGTTGAAGGAGGCATTGGTATTTGTGGTTGTAAGCCTCTCGCCTCCGGGAGCGCTCTCGGTCCTGCTGTAGCTGAAGGAGATGTTGTAGATGGCAGGAGGGTTGTAGGTGAGGTATAGGAGGGGAAAGGCATCCTCTGACCTCTTGCCGTCCGTCTCTGTGATCCTGTACCTGAGATCCCCGGAAAGGAATATGGTGGATGTGAGGGCCTTATCAAAACCTATGGCATAGATCTGATCCTTCGTCGTTGTTTCTGTGGTCTTACCACCACTCCTTGTCTTTGTCTTCTGGTAGAGGAAGTCGGCCTGGGCGGAGATCCCGGCAATAGAGTTTCCGCCCCACACAAGGACTATTGCAAGGATAAGGCAGGGCCAGACCTTCCCCTTATCTATCAATGACCGCAATCCCATAGGGGTTCTTCCCCACTGTAAGCTCCTTTACCCTCTCCTCCATAATGGGATCTATGACGAAGATCCTGTTACTGCCATAGGCGGTGAGGTAGAGGCGGTTCCTCTTCTCGTCGATGCCGATCCCAAGGGGCCTTGGACCCACGTCGATGCTCCGTGTCAGGACATCGAAGGCATTGTAAAAGGAAAGGGAATCTACAGAGGTGTTTACGACAAACATCCTCCCATCGAAGCCTTCCACACCCCTTGTGGGAGGATAGGTGAGGGAGAGGGTCTCTACCACCTTCCTGGAAGACGGGGAGATGACCGATATGGTACCGGATCCCTCATTGAAGACATATATCCTGTCCTTGCCCTTCCTCAGCAGCAGGCCCTTCGGTCTGCTGCCCACATGGACCTCTGCAACCACTTCATCCTTCGTTGCATCGATTATGGAGATGCTGTTGGACCCTTCATTGGTGACATAGACCTCCTTCCTCTCCGTATCGGCAAGTATAAAGGAAGGGGACCTTCCCACCTTCAGGGTCTTGAGCATACGCCTGCTCACGGTATCAACAACAGAGACATCATCTGAAAGGGTGTTTACTATGTAGAGCTTTCCCTCTGTTGAGGCACCCCCCTCTGGCACAAAGGCCACATCCCTCGCACCCCTTCCTGCAGTGAGGTATATCTTTCCTATGACGGTAAACCCCGTGGTGTCGATCACGGAGATGTAACCCGATCTGGCATTCACAACGTACAACCTGTCACCGCTCCTGTTCAGGGCCATCCCTGAGGGACCATCCCCAACGGTTATGGCACCGATCACCCTCTCTATGCCCCTGTCTATAACAGAGACATAGTCACTTCCCATGTTGGAGACAAAGAGGAGAAGGCCCTTAGGTGAGGGGGCTTCCCCTTCGGCCTTCAAGGGGGGCTGGAATCTATACCGTCCCTTGATGGACCTCTCAGAATCCCAGTTCAATGAGACCACATAGCTCTCTCCCCTTTCAAGCCTCTTCTTCATATCTACAACCACCACACCATCCGGCTCTGGGAGGGCAAGGTTCACGACACCCATACGGGTCCGGAGAAGGGCCTTGGAGATCCTCAACCTGATGGCAGAATAGAGACCCGGAGAGAGCCTGGCCTCCGCAAGGAACCTCTGGTTCTCGACAAGGTCTATGGAGTTCACCTTCACAGCCCTCTGCGAGACAGGAAGCCAGTCCTTCCCCTTAAGGACCTCTATGCCGGAGATCTCGAACTCCATCTCAGGTGGGCTCACAGCAGTGGAGTGGATGTAGAGGAGGAGCCGTGCATCCCCTCGAAGGGGAAGGGGCTGTGGAGGTGGGAGAGTCACCTCGCAGGATACGAGAATAAGTGAGAGGAGAAGAAGGATCCCTTTCCTTACCATAGACCACCACCCCCACAGAAAGGCAAAGGCCTCAATCCTTCCGGGATTGAGGCCCCCTCACCTCTTCAGGATCTCAAACATGCTTAAAATCCTATAGGAATGTTGACATACCTGTCAAGGGAAAAGGCTTCACAGGTAAGGACCTTCATGGGAGGAGCTGGACCACATGGAGGACCTCCTTCTTCCCTCCAAGGCGGTGGAGGCTGTCCCTTATCTGGATGATACAGCCCGGGCAGGCAGTGGCCACCACCTCTGCCCCTGTCCCCATTATATCCTCTGCCTTCTGTCTCCCTATGGTTGCTGATAGCTCTGGATAATCGATGGTGAAGGTCCCTCCAAGGCCGCAGCACCTGCAGGGATGGGACATCTCAACAAGATTGTGGCCTGCCATCTCTATCAGCTCCCTTGGTTCATCCTTTATGTGTTGGTACCTGCTCATATGGCACGGATCGTGGTAGGTCACTCTCCTCCCCGGACCATTCCCACTCACCTTTACACCAAGGTCCCTTCTGAGCAACTCCGTGACCTCCCTTGCCTTTGAGGCAAAGGTCTTCGCCTCAGGGGTATCTACAAGTTCTCTCGAGTGGATCTTCAGGGCCGTTGCACAGGTTGCACAGGGGGTCACCACAAGATCCACCCCGGCCCTTTCAAAGACCTCAACATTCCTCAACACAAGCTCCCTTGCCCTCTCCCTCTCGCCCATGCCGAGGAAGGGCATGCCGCAGCAGACCTGATCCCTGGGGATGACAACCCCTGCCCCTGCCCTTTTAAGAAGGTCCACCGTAGCCTCACCTATCTCCGGAAGGAAGTGGTTTATGAGGCACCCTGTGAATAGACCCACCCTTGGTGAACCTTCGGCCTCATAATCCCTGACCCTTTTCAAGAAGGTCCCTGAAGGTGCTGGAAGGAGCCTTTCCGATAGATGGGATAAAGGTAGCCTCAGATGGACCCCTGTCCCTTCCTCCCTGAAGAGGAGGCCCTTCAGGATGGAAGCGGCCTTCACACCTATGGAGGCCATGGTCGGTGAGGAGAGGAACCTCCCGAGGATGGACTTCGACAGGGACAGGCCCCTTCCCTTCACGACCTCTGCCCTTGCCTCAAGGACAAGGGAAGGGACATCCACACCGTTTGGACAGTTCTCCCTGCAGGCAGCACAGGTAAGGCACTCTGTTACAGCCCTCACAAATCCCTCTGAAAGGCCCACCTCCCCTTCCCTATGGGCCTCCCAGAGGCTCACCTTCCCCCTCCCGCAGGCATACTCCCTCCTTATGACGGAGAAGGTTGGGCATACGGCCCTGCATGCCCCGCACCTCACACAATCGGAAAGGTCCCACCTCTCCATCCCTAATCCCCCGGGAAGACCTTTCCAGGATTCATGATGCCCTTCGGATCAAAGGTCTCCTTTATGGACCTCATGAGATCTATCTCCCTCCTGCCGAGTTCCATCTTGAGGAATGGGGCCTTGGTTATCCCTATGCCATGCTCCCCAGAGATGGTCCCCCCAAGCCTGAGGGTGAGCTGAAAGACCTCCTTTACCGCCTCCTCGGCCCTCTCGATCTCACCAGGGACCCTTCTGTCTATCATGAGGTTTACATGGATGTTCCCGTCGCCCCCGTGGCCGAAGCAGGCTGTCTTTATCCCGTATCTCCTGCCTATCTCCCTCACACCGGCAACAAGGTCCCCTATGGCTGTCCTTGGCACAACCACATCCTCATTTATCTTGTGGGGGTTTAGCCTTCTCAGGGATGGGGATATGGCCCTCCTTGCCTCCCAGAGCCTCTTCCTTCCCCTCCTGTCGGAGGCCTTCCTTATATCGAAACCACCCTTCTCCCTGCACACCTCCTCTATCATGGCACCTTCCCTTTCCACCACCCCTTCCCTTCCGTCCACCTCTATAAGGAGGATGGCCTCTGCCCCTGATATCCCCATATCCCTGTAATCGCTCACACATGCTACACACTCCCTGTCTATGAACTCCAGGGCAGAGGGGAGGATACCGGAGGATATGATGGCCGAGACAGCCCCTGCAGCCCCTTCCTGATCCGGGAAGAGGGCAAGGATGGTCAGGACCTTTTCAGGGTAGGGAAGGAGCCTCAATATGGCCCTGGTCACGAAACCAAGGGTCCCTTCGGAACCCACAAAGAGCCTTGTCAGATCGTATCCAACAACACCCTTGAGTGTCCTCCCCCCTGTCCTTATCACCTCCCCATCCGGCAGGACCACCTCAAGGCCAAGGACGTAGTCCCTTGTAACACCGTACTTCAGCCCCCTCGGCCCCCCTGCACACTCGGCGATGTTCCCGCCTATGGTGCAGAACTTGAGGCTCGATGGATCAGGCGGATAAAAGAGTCCCATGGATTCGACCTCCTCCTGGAGATCACCTGTAACGACACCAGGCTCCACAATACAGAACAGGTTCTCCCTGTCCACCTCCAGGATGCGGTTGAGCCTCTCCGTGCTCACCACAAGGCCACCCCTTACAGGGAGGGAACCACCTGTGAACCCGGAACCAGCCCCCCTGGGGACGATGGGTATGGAGTTCCTGGAGGCAAGCCTTACAAGGGAGGCAACCTCCTCTGCAGAGCCGGGGAAGATGACCCCTTCAGGGAGGAACCTCTGGTTGGTGGCATCGTAGGAGTAGCATATCCTGTCCTCTATCGAGGTGGAGAGGTTCCCCCTGCCGACGATGGCCTCTATCTCCTTTAAAATGGTCTCATCCATAACCAATAGGATAACACAAAGGGCGGGATCCAGGAAGGGGGATCAGCGGTGAGGCTCTATTATGACCTTTATGGACCGATCGGCCCTCTCCACGAGCTCAAAGCCCTTTGCCGTCTCCTCGAGGCCAAGCCTGTGGGTTATCATATCCTCAACGGGTATCCTTGAGGAGGCTATGAGCTCAAGGGCTGTAACCATATCCCGGGGGGCACCGGCGTAGGTGGATGTCATGGTCACCCCATCCCTCCACAGGTCCCAGAAGGGCATCCTCACCTCCACACCGGGCATGAGAGGGGCAAAAAACAGTATGGTCCCGCCCCTATCCACAAGCTCGAAGGCCTTCTCCACAGCCGATGCAGCCCCTGCACACACCGCTATGTGGTCAAATACCCCGATCCTTTCCCGCACCGCCTCATCCGGTTTGAGGGCGAGATCGGCCCCGAATTCACGGGCCTTCCCCAGCCTGTAGTCGTTGAGGTCAAGGGTGGCGATCCTCCCTGCACCGAGGGCCTTCAGGGCCTTCACAAAGAGGAGGCCAGATATGCCGCTCCCGATGACAAGGCACCTCTGGGAGGGCCTGAAGCCTGATATCCTCAGTCCCCTGAGGACACAGGCAAGGGGTTCCACGAAGGTCCCCTCCTCAAAGGATACCCCTGGTGGGAGATGGAAGGTGCCCCTGTCCACATTTATGGCAGGTACGCGTATGTACTCGCTGAATCCACCGGGATAGAAGTTGGTGGTCCTCAGGGTATCGCACAGGGAGTGATGGCCATTGAGGCAGTAACGGCATGTGTTGCATGGCACATGGTGGGTCACAACGACGCGATCTCCCACATTCCAGCCCCTC
Source organism: Deltaproteobacteria bacterium (assembly GCA_015492305.1). Lineage (GTDB taxonomy): Bacteria > Desulfobacterota > GWC2-55-46 > S146-80 > S146-80 > S146-80. The sequence goes on along the minus strand of WGFJ01000100.1, from coordinate 2,781 downwards.
ACCCCCTTCCCAACCTCAACTATCTCCCCCGCAACCTCATGGCCGAGCACAAGGGGGGCCTTCTTCACCCTGTACCACTCCATCACATCGCTACCGCATATGCCACTTGCCACCACCTTGAGGAGTAGCTCTCCCGGACCTATCTCAGGCCTCGGCATCTCCTCTATGCGGATGTCACGGTTGTTGTAATAGACAGCAACCTTCAAGGCTCCCCCTTCCTCTTTTCCTCTTCGAAGATATCCCTCGCCTCCTCGGGTGTTGCATCCTCATGGACGATGGCCCTCAAGGCCTTCATCATGGCCACAGGATGGTCGTGTTGCCACACGTTCCTGCCAAGGTTGAGACCCGCTGCTCCCTTCTGGATACCGTCGTACACGAACTCAAAGACCTCCATCTCCGTCTCACACTTCGGCCCCCCGGCCATGACCACAGGGACAGGGCACCCCTCCACGACCTTCTCGAACCCGTCAGCACACCAGTATGTCTTCACCACCTTTGCCCCGAGCTCTGCGGCGATCCTGCAGCTCAGGGCAAGGTACCTGGCATCCCTCTTCTCAAGCTCCTTCCCAACGGCTGTAACAGCCATCACAGGGATGCCGTACCTCTCACACTCATCCACAAGTCTTCCGAGGTTGAGGAGGGTCTCCTTTTCGTGTTCGCTCCCGACGAATATGGACATCCCCACAGCACTTGCATTAAGCCTTATGGCCTCTTCGACACTGGTTGTCAGCCCCTCATCGGAAAGGTCCCTGCCAACGATGCTTGTCCCCCCTGAGACCCTCAGGATGATGGGCTTTGAGTTCCGGGGATCCACACAGGCCCTCAAGACCCCCCTTGTGAGGAAGAGGGCATCTGCATAGGGCAGAAGGGGCCTTATCGTCTCCCCTGGCTTCTCAAGGCGTGTCGTGGGGCCCAGGAAGTAGCCATGGTCTATGGGAAGGAAGAAGCAACGGCCATCTGGCTGGATGAGTTGGGAAAGGCGATTCTTCATACCCCAGTCCATCATTTACCTCCTTTGGATCGGTTTTTAGGGTCACCCCTTCAGTCTTGCCACAAACTTGTCCCTGCACTCGGGGCTGCAGAAGTAGTGGACCTTGTCCCCCTCTTTCACCCTGAAGGCCTCCAGCTTGCTTATGTAGGTCTTGCACTGGGGATCGAGGACCATGTCCTCCCCTTCCGGTGGAGGTGGCGTCTCACCCTCCCCCACCTTCTCTACCCTTTTGTCGTTCTTGAAGAGGTAGTAGAGGATGGCAATGGCAAGGAGGAAGAAGAGCAGCTTACCCATGTCGAACCTCCCAGAGGTTTTTAAATATCTTTAGCAGATGGAAGGGAAGGTTCCAACCCCTTCCACCATCCCCTCCCAAGGTAGGGCCTCACCATCTTCCCATCCTTGAGGTCTTCCAGGAGTTCTATCACCCTCCTGCCAAGGACCGGGTGGCGAAGACCGGGATCCAGCTCAGAAAGGGGTGTGAGAACAAAGCCCCTCCTGTGGAGGAGAGGATGGGGGATCGTAAGATCCCTCATCCTTATAATCTCATCCCCGTAAAGGAGGATGTCAAGATCTATGACCCTTGGAAGCCCATCCCTCTTACCCTTCCTTCCCATATCCCTCTCGATCCCCTGAAGGAAGGTGAGGAGTCCCCGGGGATACATCCCTGTCTCACCCTTTACCACGAAGTTGAGATACAGGGGCTGGGATGGATCGTGATGGGGCTCTGTCTCGTAGAGGGATGACACTGCAAGGATACGGATACCTGATGCCATCCTCCGAAGGGCCTCAACAGAGTTTGAGAGCCTGTCACCCATGTTGGACCCGACCCCTATGAATACAAGGGCCATTCAGAAGCCCACCCCCTTTATCCTCTCCACGGCCTCTATAAGTCTGTCCCTTCCCACCGTCATGGCCATCCTTATGAAGCCCTCCCCGTGCTCACCAAAGCCTACACCTGGTGTCACCACTATGCCGGCATTCCCCAGGAGATGGGATGCAAACTCCTTCGATGTGTAACCCTCAGGCACACGGATCCAGAGGTAGAAGGTTGCCCTTGGCGGTTCCACGGAAAGGCCCGCCTCCCTGAGGCCCTTCACCAGTATGTCCCTCCTCTCCTGATAGATCCTCTTCATCTCCTCAACGCAGGTCTGATCCCCTTCAAGGGCCTCTATACCGGCATACTGGATGGCCTGGAAGATCCCTGAGTCTATGTTTGTCTTCACCTTGCCCAGGGCTGCGATGACATCCCTGTTTCCCACTGCAAAGCCTATCCTCCAGCCCGTCATGTTGTAGGTCTTTGATAGGGAGTGGAACTCTATCCCCACATCCCTGGCACCCTTCACCTCAAGGAAGCTGACAGGGTGGTAGCCATCAAAGGCTATCTCCGTGTAGGCAGCGTCGTGACACACAACTATCTCGTAGGCCTTTGCAAAGTCCACCACCTTCTCGAAGAAGTTCCTGTCCGCAACGGCAGAGGTGGGGTTGTTCGGATAGTTGAGGAACATGAGCTTCGTCTTCTTTGCCACATCGGATGGTATGGACTCAAGGTCTGGAAGAAAGCCCTTCTCCTCAAGGAGGGGCATGGTGTAGCTCTCACCACCGGCAAAGAGGGTGGCCGTGCGGTATACAGGGTATGCGGGATCCGGGACAAGGTTGTAATCCCCTGGATTCGTGAAGGCAAGGGGGATGTGGGCTATCCCCTCCTTGGAACCGATGAGGGAGATCACCTCTGTGATGGGATCAAGGTCCACATCGAAACGCCTCTTGTACCACCCTGCAACGGACTCCCT
>WGFJ01000099.1 GCA_015492305.1 Deltaproteobacteria bacterium | reverse complement strand
CCCGGTGGAGGCCCCTCCCTTTCCGCCTTTCCCCCTCCTCATTGCGGTGGTATCTACCTTCGGCCCCTTCACCCTCACCTCCTTCACCCTGATCTCCTTCTTAAGGAGGGGGAGGATGTAGAGGGAGATGGAGAGGGAGTCCGACTCCATCCAGGGTTCCTTCCTCTCCCTGTCCGGGTAGAGCTTTACGCCCCTTGCCTTCAGGCCTGCCGGAAGGAGGGAGATGGTGAGGTCTTCGACCTCCACCCCCATGCCCGTCTCCTCCTCGATCCTCGAGAGGTAGTAGGCCTTGAGCCCTTTGATATCTATGAGGTAAGGGAGGGAGAGGAAGATGAGGGTGATGAGGATGAGGACTGCGAGGAGGAGTTTGAGGAGCCTTGTACCTGCGGAGCCCTTCATCGAGACCCTATGAGAGGGCCTCCCGCAGCAGTTCGTTCACCACCTTTGGGTTTGCCCTGCCCTGGGTCTTCTTCATCACCTGTCCGACGAAGAACCCTATGAGCCCTTCCTTGCCCTTCCTGTACTGCTCCACCTGGGCGGGATGGGTCTTCAAGACCTCCTCCACTATCCCCTTGAGGGCATCCCTGTCGGCTATCTGGACGAGGCCCTTCTCTTCGACCACCTTTCTCGGGTCCTTCCCTGTCCTGTACACCTCTTCGAAGACGGTCTTCCCTATCTTACCGCTTATCACACCCTCGTCTATGAGCTTGAGGAGGGAGGCGAGCAGATCAGGGGTGAGGGATGAGTCCTTTATGTCCTTGTTCTCCCTGTTCAGCTCCTTGAGGACCTCGCTCATGATCCAGTTGCTCACCACCTTGGGCTTGGGATAGAGGCGCACGCACTCCTCGAAGAACAGGGCGAGGTGCTTTGAGGCGGTAAGCACACCGGCATCGTAGGGTGGGAGGCCGTACTCCCTTACGAAGCGCTCTGCCTTTTCCGCAGGCAGTTCCGGAAGGCCTCCCTTTATCTCCTCGAGCCATCCTTCCTCAACGGGCACAGGCAGCAGGTCCGGTTCAGGGAAGTACCTGTAGTCGTGGGCCTCCTCCTTCCCCCTCATGGAGACGGTGACCCCCCTGCTCGGGTCCCAGAGCCTGGTTTCCTGGACCACCTTGCCCCCTTCCTCTATCACCTCTATCTGCCTCTTTATCTCGTACTCCAGGGCGTTCCTGAGGAAGCGGAAGGAGTTCATGTTCTTCACCTCCGTCTTCGTGCCGAAGGTGGTCTCCCCTGTGGGCCTCACCGAGACGTTGGCGTCGCACCTCAGGCTCCCCTCCTCCATGTTGCAGTCGCAGATCTCAAGGTAGAGGAGTATGTCCCTCAGGGCCTTGAGGGTTGCAACCGCCTCGTCAGGGGACCTTATGTCCGGCTCTGTGACGATCTCTATGAGGGGGACCCCTGCCCTGTTGAGGTCGACGAAGCTGTATCGGGAATCGGCCCCCTCACCGTGGACCAGTTTCCCTGCATCCTCCTCGAGGTGTATCCTCGTTATGCCGACCCTCTTCCTCCTTCCCTCCACCTCTATGAGGACCTCTCCCTTCTCGGCCAAGGGGAGTTCGTACTGGGAGATCTGGTAGCCCTTGGGAAGGTCCGGGTAGAAGTAGTTCTTCCTTGCGAACCTGCTGTTTGTGTTTACCCTGCAGCCAGTGGCAAGGGCCATCTTCAGGGCATATTCCACGGCCCTCCTGTTCAGGACTGGAAGGACGCCGGGCATGCCCAGACAGACGGGGCATACCTGTGTGTTGGGCTCGCTCCCGAACCTTGTGGAACACCCGCAGAAGAGTTTCGACTCCGTCCTGAGCTGGGCGTGGATCTCAAGGCCTATCACCGCTTCGAATTCCATGGCTCACTCCACTGTGAAGGTGGTTTCTCTCGTGTCCCTTGCAATCCCGCCATCGATGGTGGTTATGACCGTGTACGTGCCTGGCCTGGCATTTGCTGGCAGGAAGAGGGGGACCACACTCGTGTATGTGCCACCGGTCCTTACCACCTTGACCGATGGTCTTCCTATGAGGACGCCGTTCCTCCTTATCTCCCTTATCTCTATTATGCCTATCCGGGCATCTGGATCTGGGTGGAGTACAGCATAGGTCGCCTGGAGGTCAACCTTCTCACCCGGTCTTACGACCCGGGGTATGACTGCAACATCCTCTATCCTTATGAGAGGGCCAGAGGTGGGTTTGTAGGAGTAGAGGCTTGCCGTTTCCGCCCTGCTCCTCTTCACATCGTAGGCGTAGTGACCTATGGTGGCCCCTGCAAGGGCACCCAGGATGGCACCGATGATCATGCCCTCTTCCTTCCTCTCCACCTGATGGCCTATTATACCTCCGAGGACAGCCCCGCCAACGGCGCCTATGACTGCCCCTGAGGTGGCCCCGGGATGCTCTTCAACGGTTGAGGCACAGCCACCAAGGAGGGTAACTGTGAAGATGGAGACAAAGGCTGCCATGAGAAGCCTGTTTTTGAGCCATTGTGCAGGCATTTCTCCCTCCATATGTTCAGGTCGTCAATAAAATCATAGGGACTATCTTCCCTTTGATCAAGTCCTTATTGGAGGTGCCTCTGTAGTTCTTCTTTAAAGGTGGTTGCCTTTTCAGCGAGCCTGATCACCCTCTCCATCATCGAGCTCTGCCAGCAGCACCTTCAACCTCTCTTCCACCTTATTCCCTCACGGAGGAGCTTGTCTTTAAAGTGGAGGTCCTCTATGGGGACAACGTTCACATCCCTTTTGAGCTCATTGCTCAGAAAGCCTATGGTTGAAAAGAGCTTATCCCTGTCGAGACCTTTGAAGGCAATGTCTATATCCGAAGACTCGCCGAACTGATAGGGCCTTGTTACTGAACCGAAGATGTAGGCCTCTTCGAAGCGGACCCCACGGGAAAGTTTGTCGATGGCCCTGAAGACCTCCTCAAGGACCCTCTTCCTCAGCCTCTCCCTCTCATCTGCCTTTTTCCTGTAGATCTCCTTGATGAGTTCCAAGCCGTCCTTCATCTGTTCGTGATATGGGTGGATACGAGTTGAGGATAACCTAACAGGGGGTGTAAAGTCAACATCACCCCCTGTCCCCTTTAGAGGGAGGGTTTGAGGAGATGCCATCCTGTTACTGACTGGTAGTGATAGGCAGCCCTCAGTATGGTGGCCTCGTCAAGGGCCCTCCCGATGAACTGCATCCCTATGGGAAGCCCTCCCCTGGTAAAGCCACAGGGCAGGGCAAGACCCGGCAGTCCAGCGAGGTTGCAGGGTATAGTGAAGACATCGGAAAGGTACATCTTGAGGGGATCGTCGATCTTCTCTCCCACCTTGAAGGCAGGGGTCGGGGATGTGGGGGTGAGTATGATGTCCACCTTCCCGAAGGCCTCCTCGAAGTCCCTCTTTATCAGGGTCCTCACCTGGCAGGCCTTGCCGTAGTAGGCTTCATAGTAGCCTGCAGAGAGGGCATAGGTGCCGAGCATGATCCTCCTCTTCACCTCTGCCCCGAAGCCCTTATCCCTCGTCCTGCAGTACATGTCAAGGAGGTTCTCCGGGTCTTCCACCCTGTAGCCGTACTTCACGCCATCGTACCTTGCAAGGTTTGAGCTCGCCTCTGCCGTGGCAACAAGGTAGTAGGTGGCAACGGCATACTCTGTGTGGGGGAGGGAGACCTCTTCGACTACTGCCCCCTCCTTCTCAAGGGTCTTTGCCGCTTCCCTTACGGCCTCCTCCACCTCCTTATCCATCCCCTCTATGAAGTACTCCTTCGGTATACCTATCTTCAAGCCCTTTACACCCCTCCCTATCCCTTCGAGGTAGTCTGGCACAGGCTCGTCTATCGAGGTTGAGTCGAGGGGATCGTGGCCTGCTATTATGCCGAGGAGTATGGCAGCATCTTCCACATCCCTTGTAATGGGCCCTGCCTGATCGAGGGAGGAGGCGAAGGCGATCATGCCATATCTCGAGACCCTACCGTAGGTTGGCTTGAGCCCCACAACACCGCACAGGGCTGCCGGCTGCCTTATGGACCCCCCTGTGTCGGTCCCTATGGAGGCAAGGGACTCTCCGATGGCCACAGCTGCAGCAGACCCACCGCTGCTCCCGCCAGGGACCCTCTCAAGGTCCCAGGGGTTTCTCGTTATCTGGAAGGCGGAGTTCTCCGTGGATGAGCCCATGGCGAACTCGTCCATGTTGTTCTTGCCCACGATGACAGCCCCTGCCTCTTTGAGCCTCTTCACCACCGTGGCATCGTAGGGTGGGACAAAGCCCCTGAGTATCCTTGAGGAACATGTTGTCTCCATCCCTTTGGTGCAGAAGATGTCCTTTATGGAGATGGGGATACCTGTAAGGGGTGTTACCCCTTCATCTCTCTTCAATCTTTCCCCTGCTTCCCTTGCTGCCTTTAAGGCCCCTTCCCTGTCGATGGTGACGAATGCCTTTATCCTCTCCTCCACCTCGTCTATCCTTTCCAGGACAGACCTTGTGAGCTCTTCAGGGCTTAGTTCCCCGTCTTTGAGCAACCTGTGGGCTTCGTGGATGGTAAGGGAATAGGGCTTCACCGTTCCTCCTCTAAAAAGGGTTCTGAAGGTTGCGCATAGCCATATATAGCAGAAAGGATGAAAAATGTCACTACCAAAAAGGCCCTGGGTTGAACCCTTCAACGGGCTTGACGAAGGTAAGCGGTTCGGTTATCATTCCTAAAGGGCCTCAGGCCCTTTAAGTTTATCCTTGATCGGTCTTCACAGGAGGGAGGATGAAGAAGGATTCATATACAGTAGCCATAGCGGGTGCCACCGGCATGGTGGGGCAGGAGATGATAAGGATCCTGGAGGAGAGGGATTTCCCTGTAAAAGAACTGAGGCTCCTTGCCTCTGAGAGATCTGCCGGGACAGAGCTTAACTTCAGGGGAGAGAAGTTGAAGGTGGGGGCCCTTTCAGAGGAGACCTTTGATGGGGTGGATATAGGGCTTTTTTCTCCTGGTGCTTCTGTAAGTGCCGTCTATGCACCAAAGGCTGCAGAGGCAGGGTGCATCGTCATCGATAACACGAGCTACTTCAGGATGGACCCTGATGTCCCCCTTGTTGTCCCGGAGGTGAACAGCCACGCCATAGTGGATTTCAGGAAGAAGGGGATCATCGCAAATCCCAACTGCTCCACCATCCAGCTTGTCCTCGTCCTGAAACCCATCCATGATGCAGCAGGGGTGAAGAGGGTCGTTGTTTCCACATATCAGGCTGTCTCCGGGGCCGGCAAGGAGGCTGTGGAGGAACTCTCCCAGCAGGTGAGGGATCTCTTCAATCTCCGGGAGGTGGAGGTAAAGGTCTTCCCCAAGAGGATAGCCTTCAACTGCATCCCCCAGATTGATGTGTTCCTGGAGGATGGATACACTAAGGAAGAGGCAAAGATGATGAACGAAACGAAGAAGATCATGGAAGACGACTCCATCCTGGTGAGTGCAACCACGGTGAGGGTCCCTGTATTCAACTGCCACTGCGAGTCGGTAAACATAGAGACGGAGAGGAAGCTCACCCCCCAGGAGGTAAGGGAGATCCTGTCAGAGGCCCCTGGTGTTGTGGTGATGGACGATCCATCAAAGGGTGTATATCCCACCCCCCTTGATGCCTCGGAGAGGGATGAGGTCTTCGTTGGAAGGATAAGGGAGGACAGGACCATCCCCAATGGCATAAACCTCTGGATCGTGGCCGACAACATCAGGAAAGGGGCAGCCCTTAACGCTGTTCAGATAGCGGAGATACTGATCAGGGATTACCTCTAAATTCTGATGAGGAATGTAAGGCTCCTCCTTGAGTACGACGGCACAGGGTATGCCGGATGGCAGGTCCAGCCTGGCCAGAGGACGATAGAGGGGGTGCTGAAGGAGTGCATAAAGAAGGTGACAGGGGAAGTGGTAAAGCTTCGGGCAGCAGGGAGGACTGATGCAGGGGTCCATGCCCTTGGACAGGTGGCTAACTTCTACACCCATTCGACCATCCCTGCAGATTCCCTTCAAAGGGCCTTGAACTCCCTCCTTCCACCTGACATAGTTGTGAGGTCTGCAGAGGATGTGGAGATGGATTTCGATGCAAGGAGATGGGCAAAGGCGAAGGTGTACCTCTACCTCATATTCAACAGGCCCTTTCCTCCTGCCCTCTACAGGAATTACTCATGGCATGTATGGGAAGACCTTGATCTTGAAACCATGAGGAAGGGGGCCTCCCTCCTCACAGGGGAGAGGGATTTCTCCTCCTTCAGGGCAACGGGTTGCACCGCCCGTCATCCCATAAGGAGCATTGATTCCATAGAGATGGTGAGGGAGGGGGATCTCCTGAAGGTGGAGGTCAGGGGCAGGGCCTTTCTCAGACACATGGTGAGGAACATCGTGGGGACCCTCGTGGATCTCGGGAGAGGGAGGTTCACACTTGAGGATCTGGAGGGGATAATAGAGGCAAGGGACAGGAAGAGGGCAGGTGTCTGTGCCCCTCCAGGGGGTCTATTCCTGAAGAAGGTGGAGTACTGAAAAAGACCAGAGAAAGGAGGTAGGTAATGGAAAGGACCTTATCGATCGTGAAACCGGATGGGGTGAGAAAGGGCCTCATCGGAGAGGTAATAAGGAGGTTCGAAAGGGAGGGGCTTAAGGTTGTGGCCCTGAAGATGGTGAGGATAACCAAGGAGGAGGCCAAGGCCTTCTACCATGTCCACAGGGAGAGACCCTTCTTCGAAAGCCTCACAGACTTCATGTCTTCAGGTCCGATAGTTCCCATGGTCATCGAAGGGGAAGGGGCCATAGGGAAGGTGAGGGAGGTCATGGGGGCCACGAATCCAAAGGAGGCTGCCCCCGGGACCATAAGGAGGGAGTTTGCCGACTCCATAGAGGCGAACATAGTCCATGGCTCTGATTCACCTGAAACGGCAAGGTTTGAGATAGGTTTCTTTTTCAATGCCCTTGAGATCCACACAAGGGGCTGAATCCAGATCAGTGGGGCTGACAAACATAAAGGAGTTGATACCCGATGGCCTTGATGGGCTCTTTCAGGGTCTCGGTGAGCCTCCCTACAGGAAGGATCAACTCCTGTCCTGGATATACGGAAGGGGGGTGAAGGATCTCTCTTCCATCACGGTCTTTTCAAAGACCCTGAGGCAGAGGCTTTCGGAGGGGTTTTACATCTTTACCCCGCCTCTCCTTAACATCAGGGTATCAAGGGACGGGACAAGGAAGCTCCTTCTCGGGATGATAGATGGGGAAGGGGTGGAATCTGTTCTCATACCTGATGAGGGAAGGCTTACCCTGTGCATCTCAACCCAGATAGGGTGTGCCCTTGGGTGTCGCTTCTGCCTTACCGGCAGAGGGGGGCTCAAGAGGAACCTCAGGGCCTATGAGATGATGGATCAGGTCCTTGTGGCCATGGAGAACCTGAAAGAGGGGGAGAGGATAACCAACATAGTCCTCATGGGTATGGGCGAACCCCTTGCAAACTACAAAGAGGTCTCATCCTTCCTGAGACTTGCCACATCCAGACATACCTGGAACTTCTCCCAGAGGAGGATAACCCTTTCAACAGCAGGGCTCCCCGACGGTATAAGGAGGCTCTTCAGGGAGTTTCAGGTGAACCTTGCCGTTTCCCTCAATGCCACAACCAACGAGGTGAGGGACTACCTCATGCCCATAAACAGGAGGTATCCCCTTGAGGAACTGCTTAAAACACTGAGGGGACTACCCATACCAAGGAGAAGGAGGATTACCTTTGAATACGTCCTCATAGATGGGGTGAATGACTCACCAGAGGATGCCGAAAGGCTTGTGAGGCTCCTGAAAGGGATACCCAGGAAGGTAAACCTCATACCCTTTAATCCCTTCCCGGGATCGGGATTCAGGAGGCCACCCATGGAGAGGGTCCTTAGGTTCCAGGAGATCCTGAGGAGCCACAACATAGCCACATTCATACGGGAGAGCAAGGGAGTCGATATCTCCGCAGCGTGCGGCCTTCTGAGGGCATCATCAAAGGAGCCCCTGAAGATCAATGAACAAGGAGGATAGGATGGGAAAGGTGATAGGTATCATCGGAGGCAGTGGCCTCTACGAGATGGAGGGACTTGAGGGGGTTGAAGAGGTGAGGATATCCACACCCTTCGGAGAGCCCTCGGATGCCTTTATAAAGGGAAGGTTCGGTGAGAACACCCTTGTCTTCCTTCCGAGGCATGGGAGGGGCCACAGGATCTCGCCTTCTGAGATAAACTTCAGGGCAAACATCTACGGCATGAAGCTCCTTGGTGTGGAGTGGATCATCTCCGTTTCAGCAGTGGGGAGCATGAAGGAGGAGATAAGGCCCGGTGAGATAGTGGTTCCGGATCAGTTCTTTGACAGGACAAAGGGAAGGCCTTCCACCTTCTTTGGGAATGGTGTTGTTGCCCATGTGGGACTTGCCGATCCTGTGTGTCCAGAGCTTTCGAGGGTCCTCTTTGAGACCGGAAAGGACCTTGGCATCCCCATCCACAGGGGAGGGACCTACATCTGCATCGAGGGCCCCCAGTTCTCGACAAGGGCCGAATCCATGATCTACAGGAAGTGGGGGGTGGATGTCATAGGTATGACCAACCTGCCGGAGGCAAGGCTTGCAAGGGAGGCGGAGATATGCTACGCCACCCTGGCCCTTGCAACCGACTATGACTGCTGGCATGAGACAGAGGAGGATGTGACGGTTGAGGCCATCCTTGAGACCCTGAACAGGAATGTGAGCAATGCAAAGGCCATTATAAAGGGGGCTGTGGAGAGGATAGGGGAGGAGAGGAAGTGCCTCTGTTCCACCGCCCTCAGGGATGCCATAGTCACCTCAAAGGACCTCATACCTGAGGAGACGAAGAAGATCCTTGAACCCATCCTGGGTAAGTATATGGCCTGAAGGATAGCAAAAGATCTGGAAATAAGGCAGAAAATGGGTAAAATAGGTCTTTAGACCGGAAGACAGGAGGTGTGAGTGAGCGTACTGGTTGTAGGGTCGGTTGCCCTTGATACGGTTGAAACACCCTTTGGCAGGGCAGAAGAGGTCCTTGGTGGTTCTGCCACCTATTTCTCCACATCGGCAAGCTACTTTTCCCCTGTGAGGCTTGTCGCGGTGGTGGGGGATGACCTCCCTGAAGAGGAGCTTGCCTTTCTCAGGGAAAGGGGTGTGGATACAGAGGGACTCCAGAGGAGGGAAGGCAGGACCTTCAGATGGAAGGGCAGGTATGGCTTCGATCTGAATGAGGCCCATACCCTTGATACCCAGTTGAATGTCTTTGAGGACTTCTCTCCCAGGATACCGGACAGCTACAGGGAGAGCCCCTATGTCTTTCTCGGTAACATCGATCCCGAACTCCAGATGGATGTGCTCAATCAGGTAAAAGGGCCCAGAATGGTTGCCTGTGACACGATGAACTACTGGATAGAGAAGAAACCAAAGGAGCTTGAAAGGGTCCTTGGCAGGGTGGATGTCCTCACCATAAACGAAGGGGAGGCAAGGCAGCTATCCGGTGAGCCAAACCTCGTAAAGGCTGCAAAGAAGATCACCTCCATGGGGCCGAAGACACTCATAATAAAGAGGGGGGAATACGGGGTCCTCTCCTTCAACGGATCTTCCATCTTTGCCACCCCTGCTTACCCCCTGGAGTTTGTCTTCGATCCAACCGGTGCAGGTGACACCTTTGCCGGTGGATTCATGGGGTTCCTTGCCTATACCAATCAGGTAGATGAGGATACAATGAGGCAGGCCATCGTTTTCGGGAGTGTGATGGCCTCCTTTGTGGTGGAGGACTTCAGCCTCAGGAGGATAAAGGCTCTCACCATGGATGAGATAGAGGAAAGGTACAGGGAGTTCAAGAAACTCACCTATTTCAGAGATATAGGGTGATGAGGAAGGGCCTCGTACTCCTCCTTCTATTCCTTGCCTCCTGCGCCTCCGGGCCTGATCTCAAGGAGAAGGCAAGCATCCATTACCAGATGGGACTCACCTATCTACAGGGTGGAGATACGACATCGGCCCTTGTGGAGCTCACCAGGGCTGTGAAGCTCGATCCAGAGAAGGCCGAATACCTCAATGCCCTTGGCCTTGCCTATTTTGCAAAGGGGATGTTTCAGGAGGCAGAGGAGAGCTTCAAGAAGGCCATAGAACTCAACCCCAAGCTTTCCGATGCCTATGTGAACCTTGGTGCCCTTTATCTGCGTCAGAAGAGGTGGGATGAGGCCATCGATGAATCGAAGAAGGCCCTGAAGGACATCTTCTACCCCACCCCTGAGATCCCTCACAACAACATGGGATGGGCCTACTACAATAAGGGGATGTACAGGGAGGCGGAGGAGGCCTTCAAGAAGGCCCTTGAGGCAAATCCCAGGTACAGCCTTGCCTACAACAACCTGGGCCTCACTTATCTCAAGATGGGAAAGGGGCCTGATGCGGTGAAGGCCTTTAAAAAGGCCCTTTCCATCACACCCGGGTATGTGGAGGCCCGGTACAACCTGGGCATGGCATACATCAAGACAAGGGAGATAGACAAGGCCATAGAGGCCTTCAAAGAGGTGGTGAGGCTCTCCCCTGAGGGTAGATTTGCTCGATCCGCAAAGGAGTATATCGAACTCCTCAAGTAGGCCCCCTGAAGGTGTAAGACCTTGGCAACTATCGGCACCTATCTGAAGAGGGAAAGGGAACTCCGTGGGATATCCCTTGAAGAGATAGCAAGGGCAACGAAGATAAACATAAAACTCCTTGAGGCCCTTGAGTCTGATGACCTTTCCTCCCTTCCCCCTCCGGTCTTCGTAAAGGGCTTTGTGAGGTCCTATGCCCAGTATATAGGCCTCGACCCTGATGACGCGGTCCTGAGGTATGAAGACTACCTTGAAAGGGAGAGGGAAGAGGTGAGGGCGGTGGAGGAAGGGCGGGAAAGAAGGGGCCTCCTCAAGGCGGTGGTGATCGGGGGGCTTTTGCTCATGGCCCTCCTTGTGGTCTTTCTTGTATCCTTTTTGAAGGAGGCCGAAAAGCCCCCTCCTGAAGAGGCCCCTAAAGGGCATGTCCTGCGACTCAAGGCGGTAGAGCCCACCTGGATCAAGGTGGTTATTGACGGGAAGGATATAGAGGAGACCCTCTTGAAGCCCGGTGAAGAGGCGAAGTGGACGGCAAAGAAGGGTTTCTTCATCGTCATAGGCAATGCCGGGGGTGTGAGGATCTTCTTTGACGGCAAGGACCTCGGTGTGCCCGGTGAGTCTGGAAAGGTGATAAGGATAAGCCTTCCGGAGGATTCAAATTGACCCTGTCATACCAGCTGAAAGAGACGGTGGCCTGCCTCAGAGAGAGGGTAGGGGAGGCAGGGGTGGGTATAATCCTTGGAAGCGGCCTCCAGGGGCTCGGGGAGGAGGTTGAAGGAGGGCTGGTTATACCCTACGGGGAGATACCGAACTTCTTCTCCTCCAGGGTGGAGGGGCACAGGAACCTCCTTATAGCAGGCACTGTGGGGGGAAGGAGGGTGATCATCCTGTCCGGGAGGGGGCACTACTACGAGGGCCTTGAACCGGAGGTCATAACCTTCCCTGTGAGGGTCCTCAAGGCCCTTGGGGTGAAAGGACTGATAGTGACATGCTCAAGCGGTGGCATAAGGGATGACCTTGAGCCCGGGGACCTCCTCTTCATAGAGGACCATATCAATCTGATGGGCTTCAATCCCCTGAGGGGGATGGAGGGGGAGATCTTTGTGGACATGTCCAGGCCTTACCGCATAGACCTCTACGAGGCACTCCTTGAGGAGACAGGGGAGGTATCCTTGAAAACAGGGGTCCTTGCCGCACTTCAGGGACCAAGCTATGAGACAAGGGCAGAGATAAGGATGCTTAAGACCCTGGGGGCGGATGCGGTATGCATGTCCACCGTTCCTGAGGTGATAATGGCGCGCTTTCTGGGCATGGATGTGATGGGCCTTTCCCTTGTAACAAACAGGGCAGGTGGAGGGGTAAGCCACGAGGAGGTGGTCAGGGTGGCCATGGAGAAGGGGAGGGAACTGTTCAGGGTTATAAAGAGGGCCGTACCTCTGCTTGAGGGGTGAGATGGGGATGGATGTGGATGCACTTATCAGGGATGCAGAAAGGGCGATGGAACAGGCCATAGCCCCCTTTTCCTCCCTCAAGGTTGGCAGTGCCATCCTCTCCGGGGATGGAAGGGTCTTTACAGGCTGCAATATAGAGAATCCATCCCTCACGCTCACCATCTGTGCCGAGAGGGTGGCACTATACAAGGCCCTGTCGGAAGGTGCAAGGGACTTCAGGGCCATTGCGGTTGTCTCGAGTTCAGGGAGAGCGACCTTTCCATGCGGTCCTTGCAGGCAGATCCTCTTCGAATTCTGCCCCTCCCTTGTGGTTGTAGTGAAAGAGGGGGAGGAGATAAGGACCCTTTCCATAAAGGAGCTGTTACCTTCTCCATTTATATACGAAAGGGGGTAGATCCTATGCCCATATTCGAGTATCTCTGCAGGGGATGCTCAAGGACCTTTGAAAGCCTTGTCAGAAGGGATGAGGAGGTAAGGTGTCCCTATTGCGGGAGCACGGAGCTTGAGAGACTCCTTTCCACCTTCAGCCTCTCCGGGACCCAGAGTGGCCCTTCCTGCGGTCCGTGCACGCCCAGTCCATCGAAGTGCAGCAGCTGTAAATGATAAGGCTCTACATAGTAAGACACGGGGAGACGGACTGGAACAGGGAGAGGCGTGCAATGGGCAGGAAGGAGATACCTCTCAACAGGAAAGGGCTTGAGGATGCCAGGAAGGTGGCAAAGCTCCTCAGGGCTAAGGGGATAAAGGCGATCTACACAAGTCCCCTAAGGAGGACCGTAGAGACCGCAGAGGCCATCGGAGAAGAGACAGGGGCAAGGATCGTGAGGGATGAGAGGCTCATAGAGATAGGCATAGGACCATGGGAGGGCAGGCCCTTCGACGAGCTCCTCAGGGAGGAGGGATACAGGAGGTTCCTTGAGGACCCTGATGGGAGTCTTCCTGAAGGGGTCGAGCCTGCAGGCATGGTCCAGAAAAGGGGGATGGAACTGATAGGGGAGATCATCGAGGACCATGGCCATGGCTCCTTTGTGCTCGTCTCCCATGCCGATGTGATAAGGCCCATCCTCTGCCACTACCTGCACATCCCCCTGAGGCATATGAGGTCCTTCAATGTGGATAACGCCTCTGTGTCCGTGGTGGAGATGGGGGAGAGGAGGAGCAGGGTTCTCCTCCTCAACTACAGGGCTGGGGGTCTTCCATGAAGGGCCTTCTCATGGTCTTTACCGGTGATGGAAAGGGGAAGACTACCGCTGCCCTTGGCACGGCCTTGAGGGCCTGGGGCCATGGTATGAGGGTGTGTGTTGTCCAGTTCATAAAGGCGAGGGAGACAGGGGAGATCAAGGCAGCCAGAAGGCTTGATGGCTTCGAGATCATCCCCATGGGGAGAGGATTTGTGGGAAACAGGGGAAGGCCCGGAAGGGAGCATGTGGAGGCAGCAAGGAAGGCCCTTGAAAAGGTGAGGGAGAAGATGGCCTCAGGTCAATATCAGCTCATCATCCTTGATGAGATAAACAATGCCCTTTCCCTTGGCCTTGTAAGGGGTGAGGAGCTCATGGACCTCCTGAGGGAAAGGCCGGATGACCTTCACATGATCCTCACAGGTAGAGGTGCACCGCCTGAGATCCTGGAGATGGCAGACCTTGTTACGGAGATGAGGGATGTGAAGCACCCCTATCAGGAGGGGATAGGTGCCCAGGAGGGGATAGACTACTGACCTTAGAGCCTGTTTATGAGACTTGCCACATATCCGGCACCGAAGCCGTTGTCTATGTTCACCACCGCCACCCCTGAGGCACAGGAGTTGAGCATTGCAAGGAGGGATGCTACCCCGCCGAAGTGGGCTCCATACCCAACGCTTGTAGGCACGGCTATGACAGGTTTATCCACAATACCCCCGACCACGCTTGGCAGGGCCCCTTCCATGCCTGCAACCACTATGATGACCCTTGCGGAAAAGAGCCTTTCCTTCTGGTTGAAGAGCCTGTGGATGCCTGCAACACCCACATCGTAAAGCCTTTCCACCTCATTGCCCATGATCTCACAGGTTGTAACAGCCTCTTCTGCAACGGGCATGTCCGATGTCCCTGCACTCACCACAAGGATCTTCCCCTTGCCCTTCTTCTCGACCCTATGGGTGAGATGGGTGAATGTCCTTCCCATCTCGTTATACCTTCCTCCCGGGAACCTCTTCAGCAGAAGATCCGCCTTCTCCCTGTTTAGCCTCGTTACAAGGATGTTCTCCCCCCTTTCGATCATCCTCTCCACAATGGCAGCTATGGTCTCGGCATCCTTGCCCTCCCCCATGATCACCTCCGGGAATCCCTGCCTCAGGTGTCTGTGGCTGTCGATGGTGGCAGGCCCTATCTCTTCAAAGGGAAGCACCTTGAGCCTCTCAAGGGCCTCTTCTACCCCCACCTCTCCCTTCCTGACCCCTTCAAGGAGCTTCTTGAGCCTTTCTATGTTCATCCTGGCAAGAAGGCGTTTGGTTCTATGATGAAGACGGGTCTCTCCTCCTCAAGGTAGGTGTAACCCAGTATCCCCTTGAGCCCCCTGACAAGGGGTGGGAGATCCCTCAGATATCCATCCACCTCCCCGATGATCCTGTCGGCAAGGAACCCCATCATATCTCCCCCCTTCCTGCACAGCACAAGGAAGGGAGATCCTGGTGATGAGGGGGGAAGGGAGATCGATCCCGTGTCGAAGACGTTCACCCTGTTACCATCGAGGAAGGCGGTCAGTTCCTTCCCTTCCCTCACAAGGGGGGCCTCCATCTCAACCACCCTCTCCACCCTTGCAAGGGGGATCCCGAAAACACCCTCTCCCCTTCTGATGAGGAGGATCCTCATTATGGCACCCCTTGCCGGTAGGGTCAGGGTGATCCTTGTCCCTTCTCCCTTCCTGGAGTCTATGGCAACCCTTCCACCAAGGTCTTCCACTGCCTTTCTTACAACATCCATACCGACCCCCCTCCCGGAGACCTCCGTTACCCTCTCGGAGGTGGTGAAACCGGGCTCAAAGAGGATCTGGTAGAGCCTTTCCTGGTCTATACGGATGGATTCCTCTTCAGAGAGGATACCCAGGTTCAGGGCCTTCTTCCTGACATCTTCCAGATCTATACCCCTTCCATCATCGCAGACCTCTATCCTCAGTTCCCCTGCCTCCTTCTTTACCCTGATAGTTATAAGCCCCTTCGGCGGCTTGCCTGCCCTGAGCCTTTCTTCCCTATCCTCAATGCCGTGATCTATAGCGTTTCTCACGATGTGGACAAGGGGATCAAGGAGCCTCTCAAGGATTAGCCTGTCAAGTTCCACCTCCTCACCCTCGATGGAGAAGTCTATCTCCTTCCCGCTATCCTCTATGAGCCTTCTCAGTCCGTAGGTGAGCCCCTTGAAGGGGAAGAGCCTTATCTCAAGGATGAGGTTGTAGAGGGTCTTCAGCACCCCTTCGGCATGGTGGAACTCCTCATCGAGGTTGTAGGAGTTGTAACCCTTTACCATCCCCCTTATCCTCCTCTGGGATGTGAGGAGTTCACCCACGAGCCCTTCTATGTATTCAAGGGTGTGGACTGCCACCGTTACTTCCTTCGGAATCCTGAGCACCGTTGCAGGGGCGTTCCCTCTGGAAGACACCGGACCACCATCCTTTATGGATGTTATCGCCTCTTTCAGACTCCCTGTATCAAGACCAGTCTCCCTCCCTTCCTCGACAGCCACAAGTGCACCATCGATGGCATCCTTACCTGTCCTGATGAGGTCGATTACCTCCTTTACGGGCTTGATCGTCCCTTTCCTCAACCGGGAGAGGAGTTCTTCCAGCAGATGGGCATAGGTGCTGATGTCATCGTATCCCATGGAGGCTGCCATACCCTTGATGGAGTGGAAGGCCCTGAAGACCCCTTCAAGGCTCTCCCTGTCTCCTTCCTTCAGGGAGGGGAGGCTCTCCTCTATCACCTTTATCTGCTGCCTGCTTTCCTTCAGGAAAAGGTCCTTGAAGTCGTCCATCTGACCCTCACCCTGAGAGGATGGCGGAAAGAATGGCATCCATGTCCAGCAGCCTGTAAGATCCCCTTTTCCCCTTTGCAAGGCCCTTTGTATAGGGGATATTGCCCTCTGCCACAGGCAGGGTGATACCTGTGCCCACTACCCTGTTTGTCTCAAGGCCAAGCAGACCATAGGGGGTCTTGAGGATGATACAGATACCCTTCCCTTCTTCACCGAAGAAGAAACCACAGTTGAGCAGAGGGATGAGGGTCCTTT
Organism: Deltaproteobacteria bacterium; assembly: GCA_015492305.1. Lineage (GTDB taxonomy): Bacteria > Desulfobacterota > GWC2-55-46 > S146-80 > S146-80 > S146-80. Next base: position 22,135 of record WGFJ01000099.1, on the reverse strand, counting down.
TATAGGATATGAAGCCATTGAAGAAGATGGGTAGCATGGAGAGGGGAAATATCTCTCCCCCCTCTATTACCTTCTCCACATGTCTTGTTTCTACGGCAAAGCCCTTGTTCCCGATGAGGAAGCAGAGGAGGGGTTCACTTCCCTTCTCCATCCCCTTCCTCCACCTTAAACCTCTTTACCACCTCTTCAAGGGTCCCGGCCATCTCCTCCAGCCTCTTGAAGGCAGAGGAGACCTCCTTTATGATCAGGAAATGGTGATCCATCTCCCTTTCAACCCCATCCACGATGGTAAGGTTTTCCCTTGCTATGGTGGAGACATCATTCACCATCGCAACGGCCATGGTCACCCCTTTCTTCTGCCGCTTGGAGAGCTGAAGGATGTGCTTCATCCTCCTGTCCACCTCCTCTATCCCCTTCATCACCATCTCCAGGGCCTTCTGGATCTCCCTTATCTCCATCCTCCCTTCCCTGATGGCAACAACCCCTTCCTTGAAGGCCTCAAGGGCCACCTCTATGCCCTCCCTCAAGGACCTTATGACCTGTGCGATATCCCTTGAAGACCTCTCGGTGCTGTCGGCAAATCTCCTCACCTCCTGGGCCACATTGGAAAAGCCCTTGCCATGTTCCCCTGCCTTTGAGGCCTCTATGGAGGCGTTTATGGCAAGGAGATCTGTCTGACGGGAGATGTGGGTTATGAAGTCAAGGACCTTTGGGACGGCTTCAAGTTCCTCCTCCAGTCTTGCTATGGCATCCCTTGCCCGCTCTATACCATAGAAGACCTTCTCGAGCCTGTCTATGGCGGTATTTGCCCTTTCCGATGCCTCACCGATGACCCTGTAGCTCCTCGTTGCCACCTTGGCCGCCTCCATTGCGGAGTCCGCGGTGTGGGTAGAGAGCCTCTCTATCCCCCCTATTACCTTCTCTGTCTTCCCTATCTTTTCCTCCTGCTCCCTTGCCCCCTTGTTTATCCTCTCCAGGGCCTCCTTAACATCCCCGACACTCTTGTTTATCCTGGTGATGAGGGGGTCTATCTCTCTTGAGGCATCTGCAATGTGATCTGAGGCCATCTTTACATGTCCAACCAGTTCCCTGAGATTATCAAGCATCTGGTTCAGGGATTCAGCAAGATCCGTGGTCTCATCCTGGAAGAATCGGTCTGCCCTCTCAACCCCTTTCGTGAGGTCCCCGAGTCCTATGTGGTTGGCTGTTGCAACGAGGTTGCGAAAACCCCTTGTCAAACCCTTGGATATGATGGTACCGAGGATGAGCCCTCCGGTTATGGCCACAAGGATGGCAAGGGGTTCCTTCATCCATCCTTCAACCCCGAGGTATCCGATACCGTAGGGGGTGAAGACAACAAGGGCTATGACCGTCATGAAACCCAGGACGAACTTGTAGCCGATCTCAATCCTCATGGGATCACCAGCCCCTCAGGTGGTCAAAACCCGGGCTCTCTATGGAAACAACCCTTCCCCTTTCATCTATGACCTCCATACCCTCCCCTTCCACAATCTCCCCTATGCAGGTGATAGGACATCCCCTTTCCCGGGCTATCCTCTCTATATCCTCCTCCTTTGATGAGGTGAAGAGGAGCTCATAGTCCTCACCCCCTGTCAGGGGAAGGAACCTCTCTTCAGGATGGGTCTCCATGAAGGTTCTAACCTCCTTGGAGAAGGGGATCATCGAGAGGTAGACCCTTGCCCCAACCCCTGACTCTTCAAGGATGTGGCCAAGGTCGGCAAGGAGGCCGTCGCTTATATCGATCATGGCTGTGGCCACATCAGCGAGCCTTCTTCCTTCCTCCACCCTGGGCAAAGGATTGATGTGTCTATCCACAGCCCTCTCATAAGGCCCTGTATCACCTGCCTGCAGGGCCCTGAGACCCACCGCAGAATCTCCTATTGTCCCGGTCACAAAGATCCTGTCGCCAGGCCTTGCTCCTGACCTGAAGACGGCCTTTCCCCTTTCGACCTCACCGATGACGGTGGTTCCGATGATGAGTCCCCCTGGAGATGAGGCGACGTTTCCGCCTACAAGGAATATTCCATAGGCCTCGGTGGCCTCCCTTACACCCCTGTAGAGGTCCTTTACAAACCGGAGGTCTATGCCTTTCCTTTTTGGGATACCGAGGGAGAGGAGGACATAGGAAGGGGTCCCACCCATGGCCGCTATATCACTCACAGCCACACCTATAGATTTCTTCCCGAGGTGCCCTGGAGAGATGTAGGAAAGGGAGAAATGTACCCCTTCCACGAGCATCTCTACCGAGCTAAGGAGGCATCTCTCTCCATCTATGCGTGTTACGGCCGCATCGTCACCGATGCCCTTTATGATCCTTGGATCGGTGTATCTGAATTCCCCTCTGATCTCTTCTATAAGACCGAATTCACCGATCCCTTCAAAGGTCATGTCTAAGAGCGGTGGGCTTCAAGGGCGGTGACGGCCTTCTTCCTGGACACCTTTCCCTTCAGCTTCAGGACAGGTCTTTTCAGGGCCACATTCAGGACCTCATCCATATGCCTTACCAGGACAAAGTCCATCTTTTTCAGCACATTCCTGGGTATCTCCTCAAGGTCCTTCCTGTTCATCTCCGGTATTATGACGGTATGGATCTTTGCCCTGTGCGCAGCAAGGACCTTTTCCTTAAGCCCTCCAACGGGAAGGACCCTTCCTCTGAGGGTTATCTCCCCTGTCATGGCTACATCCTTGCTCACAGGGACCTGCGTGAGGGCAGAGATGAGGGCAACCGCCATGGTGATGCCTGCAGAAGGACCGTCCTTTGGTATGGCCCCTGCAGGGACATGGATGTGTATCTCCTTATCCTCGTAGAAGTTTTCAGGTAGACCCAGTTCCTTTGCCCTCGACCTTGCATAGCTCAGGGCGGCCTGGGCGGATTCCTTCATCACCTCACCGAGGTGCCCTGTAAGGGTCAGTGTCCCCTTGCCCTTGACGATGGTGGCCTCAACATACAGGACCTCCCCACCCACAGGTGTCCAGGCAAGGCCTGTGGCAACCCCCACCTCGTCTTCCTTCTGTTCCATCTCAGGGAGGTACTTTGGTGCACCGAGGAACTCGTGGAGGTTCTGGACACTTACCGTCACACATCCCTTCTTCCCCTCTGCCACCCTTCTGGCAACCTTCCTGCAGATGGTGGCTATCTCCCTCTCCAGGTTTCGAAGACCTGCCTCCCTCGTGTACTGGGAGATGATCCTCCTTATGGCACCATCCGTTATCCTCAGGTGCCTGCCTGAGATGCCGTGTTCCTCAAGCTGACGGGGCAGGATGAACTCCTTTGCTATGTGGAGCTTTTCATCCTCTGTGTAGCCCGGGATCTCGATGACCTCCATCCTGTCCTTGAGGGCGGAGGGTATGGGGTCGAGGAGGTTTGCAGTGGTGATGAACATGACATTTGAGAGATCAAAGGGAAGATTCAGGTAGTGATCGCTGAAGGCGTAGTTCTGCTCCGGGTCAAGGACCTCCAGGAGGGCTGCTGCAGGGTCCCCCCTGAAGTCTGTGCCGATCTTGTCTATCTCGTCCATCATGAAGACAGGGTTGTTGCTGCCTGCCTGCTTTATCCCCTGTATGATCCTGCCGGGCATTGCCCCTACATAGGTCCTTCTGTGGCCCCTTATCTCCGCTTCGTCCCTTATACCACCAAGGGAGATGCGGACGAACTTCCTTCCCATCGCCCTTGCTATGGAGCGTCCAAGGGAGGTCTTCCCCACACCAGGGGGACCAACGAAGCAGAGGATTGGGCCCTTCATCTTCTTCTTGAGTTTCCTCACTGCAAGGTATTCAAGGATCCTCTCCTTTACCTTTTCAAGGTCGTAGTGGTCTTCATCGAGGACCTTCTTCGCCTTCTTGATATCGAGGGTGTCCTTTGTGCTCTTGCTCCAGGGAAGCTCGATGAGCCAGTCAAGGTATGTCCTTATGATAGCTGCCTCTGCAGAGTCGGGGTGCATCATCTCCAGCCTCTGGAGCTGCTTGTAGGCCTCCTTTTCCACCTCCTTGGGCATCTTTGCCTTCCTGATCTTTTCCCTTGTCTCCTCTATCTCGTCCTCGATCTCCTCGAGGTCACCGAGTTCGCTCTTTATGGCCTTCATCTGCTCCCTGAGGAAGTACTCCCTCTGGGCCTTTTCCATTTCCTCCTTTGCCTGGGACTGGATCCTGGCCTGGACCGTGGCGACCTGGACCTCCCTTGTGAGGTAGGTATTCACCTTCTCCAGGCGCTTCAGGGGATCGATGGTCTCAAGGATGTCCTGGGCGCTCTCTATCTTCAGGTTGAGGTTCGATGCAACGAGATCGGCAAGCCTGCCAGGGTCCTCTATGTTCTCTATCACCATCATGACCTCTGAAGGCACCACCCTGCCAAGGGCTGAAAGGCTCTCCAGCTGTTCCCTCACATTGCGCATAAGGGCCTCAACTTCAAGGGTGATCTCGGGTGTCTCTGGTTCTTCCATCTTCTCCACAGAGACCTCAAAGGCCGGGCTCTCCTTGATGTACTCCTTCACCCTTGCCCTTGAAAGGCCCTGAACCAGTATCTTCACCCTCCCGTCAGGGAGCTTGAGCATCCTCATGATCATACATACCGTACCCACCTCATAGATGTCCCCTTTGCGGGGTTCCTCCTTGGCAAGGTCCTTCTGGGTGGAGAGCATGATAAGGCGGTCCCTGCTGAGGGATGAATCCACTGCAGCTATGGACTTCTCCCTGCCCACAAAGAGGGGAACTATCATAAAGGGGAATACCACAACATCCCTTACGGGTAACAAGGGGAGTGTATCGGGTATCTTGAGCTGTTCGTCCCTTTCTTCAGTCACGTCTACCTCCAGGGGGTTATGGACCCCTTATAGAATCGATATCTTGTGCTTCTTCCTCCGCCTGTCCACTATCCTGGGAAGCCATATGGAGAGTACCCCGTCCTTGAGCTCAGCCCGTGCCCCATCGACATTAACAGGACATGGTATCTCTAACATCCTCTGGAAACTTCCGAATCTGCACTCCATGCAGTGGTACTTCAGTTCCCTGTTGATGAGGGGGTTCTTCTTTACCCCCTTTATGTGGAGGAGGGGGCTTATGTATGTAACCTCTATATCTTCCTTCTCGACCCCTGCCACCTCCATCTCGACCTTTACCCAGTCCTTGCAGATGTACATATCCACAGGGGGTTGAAACTCCCTTTCAGCGTGGAGGACACCTTCCCTTTTCAGGATGAGGAACTTTATGGCCTCATAGAGTTCTCGTTCAAGGTCGGCAAGTTCATCCTCGATCCTTTCTATGTCCTCCCGCTTATCCATCCTGTCCTTCCCGGCAGAGGGATTCCATGAACTCCAGAAGCCCGTCCCTCATGCCTTCCCTCTTCATGGCAAAGGCGATGGCAGCCTTTATGAGACCGAGCTTATCCCCTCCATCATACCTCCTTCCCTCAAACCTGCAGGCATAGACCGGTTCCTCTTTGAGGAGGATGGATATGGCATCGGTTAGCTGGATCTCACCTCCGACCCCTGGTTCTGTCCTCTTCAGGGCATCGAATATGGAAGGGGAGAGGATATACCTCCCTATTACAGCAAGATTGGAAGGGGCATCTTCAGGCCTTGGCTTTTCCACTATCCTCTTTACCCTGTATACACCTTCCTCCACCTCTTCCCCTTCTATTACCCCGTAGCGGTGGACCTCCTTTTCAGGGACCTCTTCCACTGCAAGCACGGAGTGGTGGTATCTCTCAAAGACCCCGATCAACTGGGCGATGACAGGGACCTTCGAGTCCACCACATCATCACCGAGAAGGACGGCAAAGAACTCATTACCTATCGCCCTTTCACCACACAGGACTGCATGTCCGAGTCCGAGCTGGATCTTCTGCCTCAGGTAGAGGACCTCCACCATCTCTGAGATGGCCTTCACGTCCTTGAGGAGACCCTCCTTGCCCTTTTCCTCCAGAAAGTGTTCCAGTTCAGGGGAACGATCAAAGTGGTCCTCGATGGCCGTCTTCCCCCGGCCTGTGATCATGATTATCTCCTTTATGCCCGAAGAGACGGCCTCCTCAACCCCGTACTGGATGAGGGGCTTGTCCACAATGGGAAGCATCTCTTTCGGGATTGCCTTGGTTGCGGGCAGGAAGCGAGTGCCGAAACCGGCAACCGGGAAAAGGGCCTTTCTCAAACCTTTGTTCCTGTAACCACCCATATTGAAAATAGGGTAAAACTTTTACCTGTCAAAGTCAAGCACCATACCCCTACCTCTGGGCATCACGGCTTTCCCGCAGATGCCTCTCTATCTCTTCTCTTCCTTCTTTTCCTGCCCTTTCAAGGGCCTTTAAAAAATACCGTTCAGCCTTTTCGTATTCACCCCTTTTCATATACACAACTCCAAGGGTATCGAGGTAGGGGGCCGGGTTTTCTGGATTAAGTTCCAGGGCCTTTTTTGCATAGATTTCGGCCTCTTTGAGCCTTTCCTCCTTTATGAGGACAAGGGCAAGGTTGTTGTATGGGGGGGGCCAGGAAGGGTTCAGATCTATGGCCCTTTTGTAGTAGGTCCTTGCCTTTTCCGGCTGGTCCTTCGCAAGGTAGACATTGCCCATGGAGAACATGACCCGGGGATCCCTCGGGTCCTTTCTAAAGGCCCTGTGGTACTCTTTAAGGGCGAGATCAAGTTCTCTCCTCGACTCATATATGGCCCCGAGCCTCAGGTGTTCCTCAACGGTGAGGGGATCCTTCAGGGTGATTATCCTTGGCAGGCTGCATCCCGTAAGGATCAGTAAGGAGGAAAGGGCTGCAACTCCCCTTTTAGGGAGAGGAAACATCTAACCTACTGGATCACTATCCTCCTTCCCGTTATCTGGAGGATGAGGAGTACGATGACAAGGATAAGGAGCATGGCAACGAGAAGACCTGTCCCGTCACCACCTGCCTTTAAGGCCTCTATCTGGGAGGCGATGGCATGGATCTCCGCATCGGAAAGCCTGGAGAGCCTCTCCTTTATCTCCTGGGGTGTGAGGCCCAGGTCCTTCAGCCTCTGGCTTATGATCTTTGATTCCAGTTCCTTCTGGATGATGGCCATATCCTTTTGCCTGTTGTAGGCCCCTTCTTCCAGGCCTGCTATGGTCGGGATCGTATAGGCAAGGGAACGGGCTGGAATGGCTGAGGTTACGAATATAGAGAGGGTGAGATAGATAAGGACCCATCTGGAAACCTTTCTTCTGACCATCCTGACCTCCCTCCTGTTTTTCTATGCCTTCAAGGCTGTCACAATAAGGATTATAAGCCCTATGGCTGCAATGGACAGGGACAGTATCTTCGGGACATATACCACCTTTGGCTTCATCCTTGCAATCACAACAGGCCCCACCTCGATACTCTCCTTGCCCTGGTAGGTAATCTCTGGATAGTAGAAAAGCACGATCCCTATGATCAAGACCAGGGTGCCCAAGATGAATAGGAACACCCTGTTTTCTCTATTGACCATCTATATCTTAAAAAGAGTGCCCGGGGGCGGAATCGAACCACCGACACGAGGATTTTCAGTCCTCTGCTCTACCGACTGAGCTACCCGGGCCTTTGATCTGTTTAATGTAGATCATGGACTCTTTGGTTGTCAAGAGATTTGTTGATCCTCCTTCAAGGGCTTGTAAGGGTAGAGGCCTGGCCTTACAGGCCTTTTTGGGTTTGACATCCCTCCTTGAAAGGGGTAATAGTGTTTGTGAGACTCGAGGGGAAGGTGGCTCTTCTTGCCTTAATTTTTCCTTCCCTTGTCCTGTGCTCCCTCACGGTTGCGGGAGATGAAGATCAGAAACAAGCTCATAGGCACATTCCTCCTCCTTGCCATCCTACCGATCACCATAGCAGGGGTCCTTGGTATCAGGGAGAGTGTCAAGCTCCTTGCCGACAACACGGTGAGCCACCTGGAGGTGGAACTCTTCTCAAAGGCAGAGGCCATAAGGAAGTTTGTGAAACAGGTCCAGGGCGATGTCCTCTACCTCAAGGAGAACCTGAACCTGAAGAGGTACCTTGAAACGGGAGATCCTGTGCACCTCCAGGGCCTTGAACAGGATTTTCTTTCCTTCTCGGAGACCCATCCTTACTACTACCAGATAAGGTACATAGATGCCCAGGGCTATGAAAGGGTCAGGGTGGACTCTGATGGGGTGAGGTCCTTTGTGATACCCGAGGAAAAGCTTCAGCTCAAACGCAACCGCTACTACTTCAGGGATACCATGGAGCATCCACCGGATAGCGTCTATGTCTCCCCCATGGATCTGAACGTGGAATGGGGGAAGGTGGAGTGGCCTCCAAAGAAGGTGGTGAGATTCGGCACCCCTGTAGTGGATGAGCATGGAAACAAGCAGGGGATAGTCATAATCAACCTCTATGCAGACTATCTGCTGGAGCAGATAAAAAAACTTGTGGATACGGGAGGGATAGTCTTCCTCTTCGATCAGAGGGGAAGGTACCTCTTCCGGTATCCAAAGGATGTGGTAAATGATTTACCAGAGAACCGGAATCCAGAGTTCGAAGAGGTGAGGTATAAGGACGAATTTGAGAGATCCATCCTTCCCCAGTTGTTGAGCGGAGAGAAGGGGACGGTAAAGGACAGGAGATTCATCATCTCCTATGTGCCCATATACACCGGTGACAACCGTGACTTCTGGGTCCTTGGGCTGAAGTACCCACTGAAGACCCTCTTTGGTTCCACCTATACACTCATCACCTACCTCCTCTTCATAGGGGTTGTGACCATAGGTCTTTCCATACTGGTTGCCGTCTTTATGGGTCACTACCTGTCTGTACCCATCCAGAGGTTGAAAGAAGGGGTGGACCGCATAGGCATGAAGGACTTCAGACACAGGGTTGCGGTGAAGACCAGGGACGAGCTGAAGGACCTTGCGGACCACTTCAACGACATGGCCTCTAAGCTGGAGGACTACAATCATATGCTCACAAGGTGGAACGAGAGCCTGAAGGAGGAGGTTGCAAAGAGGACGGAGGAGCTTGAAACCTCAAGGCTCGCCCTGCTCCAGGAGAGGGATAAGCTGAAGAACCTCATTCAGGTGGCTGCAGAAGGCATAATTATTGCAGATGGGAGAAACAGGGTCATCATGGCAAACCCCGCGGCCCAGAGGATACTCAGGCTCGAAGAGAAGGATTTACTGGGAAGGGATCTCCTTGAATGCCACAGCGAGCCCGAGAAGGTGCGCAGGGTACTGCTTGAAGGAAGCCAGAACCAGTTTCTGGGTATAAAGAGATGGGGGGAAAGGATCCTGGAGGTGAGCATAGCTGTCCTGAAAGATGAGGAGGGAGGGCTTACAGGTTCCATGATGCTCTTCAGGGATGTGACAGAGGCCCAGAAGATGGCCGAGGTAAAGAGAGAGCTTGAGAGGAAGATCTTTCAGGCCGAAAAGCTTGCCTCCCTGAGTGTCCTTTCTGCCGGTATCGCCCATGAGATAGGGAACCCCCTGGCGGCTATAAAGCTTGTGGTAAGGGCCATGGAGGAGGAGTTGAACCCCTCGCCTTCCCATAAGAAGTACATGGATCGACTTGTTAGGGAGGTGGACAGACTGGATGAGTTCGTAAAGACCTTTGGAGAATTCGCTTACAGCCACGAAAAGAAGGTGAAACAGTGCAACATAGATGAGATCCTGAGGGAGGTGATCTTCTGGACAAGGAAGGAAGCAAAGAAGAGCGGCATTTCCATCCGCTACACGAATGGTATAAAGGATGGACCAAGTCTGTATGTGGACCCCTATCAGATCCAGCAGGTCTTCGTAAACCTCATCATCAATGCCATACAGGCCACACCGGAAGGTGGGGTCATAAGGATCACTACAAGGAGGGTTCACAGGCCAGAAGAGGGGGTATTGATAAGTGTGGCCGATACAGGGATCGGCATCCCGGAGGAATATCTGAACAAGATCTTCGATCCCTTCTTTACCACCAAGCCTACAGGTACAGGGCTTGGGCTATCTGTGGCGATGAAGATAGTGAGGGAACACGGCGGTAACATAGAGGTTACAAGCCGGGTGAAGAAGGGAACCACCTTCAGGGTATTCCTGCCAAGGACCATGGAAGGGGAGAGCAGAGGCTATGGGACTATCGCTGATCATAGTTGAGGACGACCAGACGATCCGTGAGACCCTTTCCGAGGTCTTCAGCAGGGAAGGATTCAAGTGCATATGCTTTGCGAAGGGGAGGGAAGCCATACGATTCGTAAGAGGACACTCTGCAGATATAGTCATCCTTGACCTGAGACTGCCAGACATAGACGGGTTGAAGGTCCTTGACTCTCTGAAGAAGATCGATGAGGACCTGCCTGTGATCATAATGACCGCCTATCCAGAGGTAAAAACAGCCGTATCCGCCATAAAGGCAGGGGCCTACGACTACATCAACAAACCCTTTGAGCTTGAGGAGCTCAAGATCCTTGTCAAACGGATCGTGGAGAACCGCCACCTTAGATCAAGGCTCCTGTCCTTTGAGTACCAGCAGAACAATGAAGACTCGGTTGCCCTTATCGGGGAGAGCAGGGGGATGAAGGAACTCCTTGGATTGATGAAAAGGGTTGCCTCCTCTCACAGGACCCCTGTCCTCATCACGGGCGAAAGTGGTGTGGGCAAGGAGCTTGTGGCAAGGGCCATACACAAGATGAGTCAGAGGGCAAGTGGTCCCTTTGTAAAGGTGAACTGCACCGCCATACCGGAATCCCTCCTTGAGTCAGAGCTCTTCGGGTATGAGAAAGGTGCCTTCACCGATGCAAAGACGGGCAAGAAGGGGCTATTTGAGCTTGCCAGTGGGGGGACCATCTTCCTTGACGAGATCGGAGACCTGCAGATGAGCATCCAGCCGAAGCTCCTCCAAGTCCTTGAGACCCAGACCTTCAGGAAGGTTGGGGGACTCAGGGACATCACGGTGGATGTGAGGATAATCACTGCCACAAACCAGGACCTCAAGAGGCTGGTTGAGGAGAAGAGATTCAGGCATGACCTCTACTATCGCCTCAATGTCTTTCATATCCATGTCCCACCCTTGAGGGAGAGGAGGGAAGACATACTCCCCCTTGCCCGCTTCTTCCTGGAAAGGTATGGGCGGATCATAGGCAAGAAGGTGGAAGACTTTTCAGAGGGTGTCAGGGAGATCTTCCTCCACTACTCCTGGCCAGGGAATGTGAGGGAACTCAAGAACGTTGTTGAGAGGGCTGTGATACTGGCCACAGGAAGCATGATAACCCCTGACCACATACCACCTGAACTGAAGGAGGGGCTTGGAGAGGACTCTGGATCTCGATTGCTGTGCATAAACAGGGAGAGCCTTTCCCTCAGCGAGGTGATAGAGGAGGTGGAGAAGGCCCATATAAAGAGTGTCCTCTCCATGGTCAACAACAACAAGTCCAAGGCCGCTCACATCCTTGGCATCTCCAGATACACCCTGAGGGAGAAGATAAAGAAGTATAACCTGCCCTTTTGAACCCCTGGTAAATCCCTTACCACCCCTCCCGGGTTGCTGGCAAGATATTTACCACCTGGATCTGCTTCCACGATAAAGGTCCCCTGTAAGTCTTTGTTCTTAACCGGTTTGGACTATACTCCCTTTTCTGGCACATCCTTTGCTATTTCCCTTACCCAAAAACCACGGAGGTGTCCCGGTGATGAAGAAGATCCTCTATCTCGTGGTTGTCCTTTCCCTTCTCTCCATGCCGGCTTATGGGGCCTACAGGGAAGTGACCGTGGATAAGGGCGGTGTTGTGAAGGGACGGGTGACCTTTAAAGGCCAGCTTCCCCCCAATGCGGTTCAGAAGTTCACCATCACCAAAGACACGAATGTATGTGGTCTGGGACAGAGGGCGGTCAACTGGGTGGATGTGAAGGACGGTGCCCTGAGGGGGGTTGTGGTCTACATAGAGGGTATCAGGGAGGGCAAGCCCTGGACAGGGAAGGACTACGTCATAGACCAGAAGGGATGCCGCTTCGAACCGTGGATGCAGGTAATAAGGAATGGTGCCACAGTGACCATAAGAAACAGCGACCCTGTGATGCACAACATCAATGCAAAGGAGATGATACTCCTCAGGGGGGGCAGGGTGGTCAAGCGGACCATCTTCAACTTTGCCCAGTCCAGGCCAGGGGAGGTGAAGAAGAGGGTAAGGACCAGGAGGAGCCCCTTCATTGCCATAAACTGCGAGGCCCACAACTTCATGTTTGCGTGGATCTTTGCTGCATCCAACCCCTATGCCACGGTGGTAGGGGATGATGGCTCCTTCAGGATAGACAACATCCCTCCCGGGACCTACACCATCAAGGCCTGGCATCCGAGGCTCGGGATCAAGGCCACAGAGGTGACTATCCCGGCAGGCGGTACAGTGGAGGTGGATTTCACCTTTACCAAATAGGGAAGGAGGTGATCCTTGCTTTCTCCAAAAACTGTAGAAGGAGGTGAGTAAACGATGGAGATGCCAAAGAGGAAAGGGTGTCTTGCCATGGCCCTTACAATCGCGGTGATGGCCTTCCTCCTTTTTCCTGTAATGCCAGCCATGTCGGCAGACTACCCTGATATCGGTCCCCTTCCCAAGCGGAAGGCCCCGGATCCAAAGAAGGTAGAGATGGGCAAGAGGCTATTCTTCGATCCAAGGATCTCCGGTGATGGGGCCATAAGCTGTGCGACATGTCATAATCCGAAGAAGGGCTATGGCGATGGTATGCCCCTCTCCCTTGCCTATCCAGGGACGCTCTACTTCAGGAATGCCCCCACCCTCCTGAATGTGGTCTATAAGGACGGCTTCAAAGATGTGGGATGGGGATGGGACGGAAGGATGGGAGCCGACCTCAACGATGTGATGAGGGATCAGATCACCGAAACGACCATCATGAACATGGACATGAGGCTCATGCACGAGAGGATGAAGCAGGACCCTGTATATGTGAGGATGTGCAGGGAGGCCTTTGGTGGCGAGTGTAGCTCCGGCAAGGCAAGAAAGGCCCTTGTTGCCTTCCTTGAGACCCTTGTCACAGAGACACCCTTCGACAGGGGTGAACTCTCACCCCTTGCAAGGAAGGGCATGGAACTCTTCAGGGGAAAGGCGGGCTGCATCAAGTGCCACAATGGCCCCTACTTCTCTGACGGTAAGCCCCACAACACAGGGGTGCCTGAAAACCTCGATATCTTCAGAGACCCTGTGAGGCACCTGACCTATCGGGCGGTCCTCACCACCCACGGCACCCCAAGGACCATGCGATGGAGGAGGGATGTGGGTTACTTCATAGTGAGCAAGGACTACGCAGATGTGGGTAAGTTCATAACACCCACCCTGAGGGAGCTCAAATACACCGCCCCCTACATGCACAACGGTGTATTCAAGACCCTTGAGGAGGTGGTCGAGTTCTACAACAGGGGTGGTGGCCTCGATGACCCCCTTGCAACGGAGCTCAAGCCCCTCAACCTCACACCGGATGAGAAGAAGGCCCTCATAGCCTTCCTCGAGAGCCTGAGCAGCCTGGAGCCACCCCATGTGATAGAGGCCCCTGAGATCCCGGAGAGCTATCCACCCATTGAGAACTGGGTTAAGAAGAAGAATTGAAGGAGGTGAACTCCATGATCAGGACATATATAAAGGTCTCCTCCCTGCTCATTCTGGGGATTGTGATGGTCTTCTTGGCCATGCCATATGCAATGGCCGCAGGGGACCCGGACTTCGATCCACCCCTTGCCCCCCTTCCCGAGGTCCCTGTGCCTCCTGACAACCCCATAACCCCTGAAAAGGTGGAGCTCGGCAAGCTCCTCTACTTCGATCCCAAGCTTACGGGTGATGCCTCCCTGAGCTGCGCAGACTGCCACGACCCCAAACAGGGCTGGGCCTTCGCCGATCCCATATGCCGTGGCTATCCCGGGACGGTCCACTGGAGGAACTGTCAGACCACGGTGAATGTGGGGTATTACGGCAAGCTCTTCTGGCAGGGAAACTCCAAGAGCCTTGAGGCCCAGGCAAGGACGGCTGCAAAGGGAGCTGTCGCAGGAAACGGCGAGTTTGATGTGATGATAGAGCGTCTCCGCCAGACCCCCAGATACAGGGAACTCTTCAGAAAGGCCTTTGGTGACAGGGAGCCGAACCTCGGCAATGCCTGGAGGGCTATAGCCGCCTTTGAAAGGGCCGTGCTTACCCAGCGGGAGACCCCCCTTGACAGGTACCTCAAGGGGGACAGGAATGCCCTCTCACCGAAGGCAAGGAAGGGGCTTCAACTGTTCGTGGGAAAGGCGGGCTGCATAGAGTGCCACAACGGCCCGATGCTAACGGATGAGAAGTACTACAACCTTGGAGTACCACGGGCCCCTGAGTTCGAGGAAAGCGGGCTGAACCAGATCACCTTCCGCTTCGAACAGTACGCAAAGGGGGTCCCTGAGAGGTATTACAGGACCTTCAAAGATGATGCAGGTCTCTACTACACAACCAAGAAGAAGGAGGATATGGGAAAGTTCAGGACCCCGAGCCTTCGTTACATCAAATACACCGCCCCTTACATGCACAACGGGGTCTTCTTCACCCTTGAGGAGGTGATCGAGTTCTACAACAAGGGTGGTGGGGAGAACGAGTTTACCGACGGAACCCACGGGGTGAACACCAAGACTCCCATCCTCAAGCCCCTCAACCTCACAGATGAGGAGAAGGAGGCCCTTGTTGCCTTCCTTGAGGAGTTGAGCGGGGATGAGATCCGCATAGGGGATGTAAATGTCCCTGACTATGCACCCTTTCCCGATGTTGAGACCCTCACCCAGAGGGAGGCAAAGATAAGGGGCCTTGAAGACTACCTTTCATCTATGGGGATCAATGTCACTGAAGGGATGACCAGGGGGAAAGGGCCCTCAGAGGGGGCAAGGGCCGCATCAGGGATCGATCCAAGGGGTAACCCCATGGACATGAGGCCTTACATGGGTGAAGAGCCTGTGTGGGCAGAGGGCCTTATAGGTGCAGCTACAGAACTCAACTGATGGGATGTGACCGCCCTTGGCAACAGGCTTCAAAGGAGGTGATATAAATGGAGACTAAAGGAAAGCTTGATCCGTGCATTACCAGAAGGGCCTTCCTTCTGGGAAGCGGTGCAGCCGTTGCATCGACCATATTCCTTACTTCCATCCCTGGCTTCAAAGGGGAGGCGATAGCTGCCAGGGTGAGGAGATACCCGAGGAAGAAGATAGGCAGGCTGAGCAGGCTCAAGGTGGATGAACCTGTCCTCTTCAGGTATCCTGACAACGGAACAGGCACAGAGAGCATCCTTGTGAAACTCGGTGTCCCTGCAGGGGGAGGGATAGGCCCGGATGGGGATGTGGTTGCCTTCAACACCCTCTGTCCCCATATGGGTGGACCCTTGAGTGCTGTATACAAGAGGGAGGAGAAGGCCCTCGGTCCCTGTCCGTTCCACCAGTCCCTCTTCGACCTTACCAGGCATGGAATGGTCATAAGCGGACATGCCACGGAAAGCCTTCCCCAGGTGCTTCTTGAGCTCGATGGTGACAACATCTATGCCGTGGGGATGATAGGGCTCATATACGGAAGGTTTGACAATCTTACAAGGAGATGAAAAGGAGGTGATCCAACATGTCAAGCCCATTCTTCCAGCCAGTAGATAAGGTCCCCCTGCCACCACCGGATGCCGAGGTCTTCACCACTGCCTGTGACTACTGCATCGTGGCCTGCGGTTATAAGGTCTACCGCTGGCCTGCAAATGGCCGTAACGGAGGTTCAAGGGCAAGGGAAAACGCCTTTGGCGTGGACTTCCCTCAAGGACCCCTTGGAAGATGGATAAGCCCCAACCAGTTCAATCAGGTAAGGGCCAACGGAAGGCTCTACAACATCGTCATAGTCCCCGACCATGAATCGAAGGTTGTAAATGTGGGAGGTGACCACAGCATAAGGGGTGGTGCCATTGCCCAGAAGGTCTACAACCCCCAGAAACCCACCTCCGACAGGCTGAAACATCCCATGGTAAGGGTATACGATGTCCTCATACCGGTGAGCTGGGACTTTGCTCTGGACATCTTTGCCGAACTCTCCAAGTATGTGATCGACAACTACGGCGAGAGTGCATGGGCCCTTAAATACTACAG
This sequence comes from Deltaproteobacteria bacterium, assembly GCA_015492305.1. Lineage (GTDB taxonomy): Bacteria > Desulfobacterota > GWC2-55-46 > S146-80 > S146-80 > S146-80. The sequence goes on along the minus strand of WGFJ01000099.1, from coordinate 6,050 downwards.
CTACCAGTTCTTCGAGAATACATACGCCCTCACAAAGCTTGCCTTCAGGAACATAGGGACACCTGCAGTGGCCCAGCACGACCACCCCTCCATAGTCAACTCCGTTCCGGGATGGGTGGATATAGGCTACGATATCTTCAGTGCCTCCTACGAGGACTTTGCCATAGCCGACTGCATCTACATATCCGGCACCGATCCCTATGAGACCAAGACCGTGGTGTGGAACGAGTGGATCCTCAAGGGCATAAACCAGAATGGCACAAAGGTCATAATGGCCCTTCCAAGGAGGACCCAGGGGGTTGCCTATGCGGAGAAGCACGGGGGACTCTGGCTCGATGTGAACCCTGGCTCCGACACCATGATCCACATGGCCATAGCGAGGGTGATCCTTGAGAAGGGATGGGAGGACAAGGAGTTCATAAAGGAGTGGACCAACAACAAGTGGGAGACAGATTCGGGCTTCGGTCAGGGGACCAGGAACACCCCGTGGCAGTGGCGCACCACCTGGGGCAAGCTTGAGACAAAGGGCTTCGAGGACTGGAAGAGGTGGCTCTTCTCACAGAAGGAGTCCGAGCCCGGCTATGCGGCAAAGGTGGCCGGTATAGATGTCCAGAAGATCTACAGGGCAGCCGAGATGATGGCAAAGCCCCTACCCGGTGGAAAACGACCAAAGACATCCATCGCCATAGAGAAGGGCAACTACTGGTCGAACAACTACCTCAATACGGCATCCATAGGGAACCTGGCCGTGATTGTTGGGGCCGGTGGAAGACCTGGGAGGGTGGTAACAAGGCTCGGTGGGCATCAAAGAGGAGGAAGGAGCGGTGGCCGCTATCCCATGCTGAAGTCTCCATACAAGTTCCCTGGCAGGAGACGCCACAGGATGGATCTTGACAGGTGGCTTGAGGCAGGTCATCTGCGTTTTGCCTATGTTGTTGGTGCTACATGGATACAGTCCATGTGCGGTTCCGCTGCCCTTGAGGATGCCTTCAGGAGGCAGACCGTCCTCAACCCCCACCGTGTGAGGACCCTTGACAAGAAGGGCATCGTAGAGACCCTTAAGAAGAGGGTCGATACAGGCGGGATGGTGGTGGTGAACCAGGACATCTACCTCAGGGACCCCATCGGCTCACAGTATGCCGATATAGTCCTGCCTGCTGCCACATGGGGTGAGGACAACTTCACCAGGTGCAACGGGGAGAGGAGGATAAGGCTCTACCAGAAGTTCTACGACCCACCCGGTGAGGCCAAGCCAGACTGGTGGATCGTGGCCCAGATAGCAAAGAGGATGGGCTTCGACGGCTACGACTGGAAGGACAGCAACGATGTCTTCGAGGAGAGTGCAAGGTTCAGCCGTGGTAGCAGGACGGACTACTATGAACTGAAGGTCCTTGCCAGGAAAAAGGGCATGAAGGCCCACGATCTCCTGAAGACATACGGCACAAGGGGGCTCCAGTGTCCCCTTCTGCTTTTCGATGACAAGCTCGTCGAGACGAAGAGGCTCCACGACTTCAACCGCAAGTTCCCTGAAACAGGGCCACCGGGATCGTCGATCGTAAACAAGGCCCTTACCTCCTTCAAGACCCAGACGGGCAAACTCAACCTCATGAAGACCCCCTGGAAGATATGGGCCGACTTCTACGAATTCATGAAACCAAGGGATGGGGAGTTCTGGGTTGCCAATGGTCGCATAAACGAGATCTGGCAGTCAGGCTTCGACGATGTGGATAAGGGCAGGAGGCCTTACATCTACCAGAGGTGGCCTGCCAACTTCCTTGAGATCCACCCTGACGATGCAAGGATGCTCGGCATAGAGTCCGGAGACCTTGTGAGCGTGGAGTCCAGGCGTGTCCCTGTCCAGAAGGACTTCAACCTCGGTGTGAAACCAGATGATATGTGGTTCAGCGGACTCATGAAAAGGGGGCACATAAGGCTTGCAAGCGGCCAGTTCACAGCGGTAGCCATCGTCACGCCTGCTGTAAAGAGGGGGGTGGTATTCACCAACTTCCTCTTCATGAATCAACCCTTCAACTCCATAGCACCGAGGGTTCCTGACCCCATGACCATGAACTACAGGTACAAGATCGCTGTGGGAAGGGTCAGGAAGATAGGCGAGTCTCCCTACAAGAAGGACTTCAGCCAGATGTCCTTCAGGAGGAGGGACATCGCCTGACACCTCCTTTCACCCCGGGAGGGGGCCATCTTCCATGGTGGTCCCCTCCAAGAATGATGGATCGATATTTGGAGAAAGAGATGGAAAGGATCGTGGACAAGCTCATCTCGTGCCTTAACAGGGAGAATGACCTCACAAGGTGTGTGGCTGCGAGGGTCATTGGAAAGGTGGGCGGAGAGAGGGTGGTCCCTGCCCTGGAGAGGGCCCTCCTTCAAGACCCTGATCCGGATGTGAGGATGGAGGCAGCCTCTTCCCTCGGGGAGATAGCCTCTCCTCAGGCAACCGGTCCCCTTGTTGAGGCCCTCATGAAAGACCCTGATGGGGATGTGAGGATAGAGGCCTGCCGTGCCCTTGGACGGATCAGGGACGAGAGGGCCATAGATGCCCTTCTCGAGTGCATCCGTGGTGGGACGGTCCTTGAGGTGGATGACTTCGCCCAGGGTGATGATATGGAGTTCAGCGCCACATGGGAGATCCAGAGGATGGCCCTTGAGATGCTTGCAGGGATCGACAGGGAAAGGGTAATCGACAGGGTCATGGAACTCCTTGAGGATGAGATGTATGAGGACCTCCAGGAACTGGGTTTCTCCATCCTTGCCATGAGTGGCAAGGACCGGGCAGTGGGGTTTGTGCTGCGATCCCTCAGGGAGGGAGGCAGGATCACAAAGAGGCGCGCAGCAACAGCCCTTGGAAGGGCAGTCGACAGGAAGGATGTGGTAGAGGGCCTTCTCAATGCCCTCCTTGACGAAGAGGGGGATGTGAGGATCTACGCTGCAAGATCCCTTGCCAGGAGTAAAGACCCTGCTGTGGTTATCCCCCTCTTCCTCCTCCTCAAAGACCCCTCAGAGGAGGTGAGAAAGGAGGCCCTTGAAGTGATCTCAACACTTGAGATCACCCCGGAGATCTGCAGGAGGCTGATCCCCCTCCTTGAGGACAGGGACAGGTCAGTGAGGATACAGGCTGTAAGGGTCCTTGGAAGGGAGGGCAGTGAAGAGGCCCTTGACAGACTCATCGATGTCCTTGCCGGATCAGGGGATGATGAGGATCTGCTGGCAGAGACCGCTATAGCCCTTGGTAAGATTGGCAACCCAAAGGCCCTTGAACCCCTTTCGGGGTTGCTCCAGAATCCATCCCCTGAGGTGCGGTATCAGGCCGTTACGGCCATGGGGATGATACTTGGCAGGGGCCATGTCCTGGAGGATCATGAAGGGGCCTTTGATCCGGTGGAGGCCTTGCTGTCGGCTGTGGAGGACGACGATGATAGGGTGAGCATGGCCGCCCTTATCGGGCTCGTAAGGACAGGAGATGAGAGGGCTTTAGATAGGCTTGTTGAGATCATCTCAGGGGGTCCTGAGAAGGCCCCTATAGAGGAAGAGACAGAGGGTAAGGAGACCCAGGGGCCTCAGGGGCATGTAGAGCCTGAAGGTATACCCGTGGAAAGGGGCCACAGCTCCACCCTTGCGGCGATCACTGCCGAGTGCTTGGCAGATGTGAGGTTGAATGAGGAGATCAGAAGGGATGGATCGGAGGAAAGCGGTCCGGACAGAAGGAGGCTCCATGCCATAAGACTATCTGCCGAGGTGGAGGACGACAGGGTGAAGGAGGCCCTGATAAAGGCTGCAAGGGAGGGAGACCGCCATGTCCGGCGTGAGAGCCTCTCTGCCCTCGCATCACTTGGTGTTAAGGAGGCCGTAGATATAGCCATAGAAAGGCTACATTCAGAGGAGGGGGATGTGAGGATAGCTGCGGTGGAGCTCCTCAGAACCACCGGGGAAGACAGCGTCCTTCCCCATCTGAGGCAGCTCCTGGGGAGGGAAGAGGATCCCCTTGTCTCCGTAAAGATCCTTGAGACCATGGGGGACCTCGGCGACAGGGAGGCGATTCCCCTCGTGGTGGCAAGGCTTGCCGACAGGAGCAGGCAGGTGAGAGCTGCAGCCCTTGATACCCTCGGAAGGCTCGGTGCTGTGGAGGCCACAGAAAGGATCAGGGCTGCCATATGGGAGGCAGGGGGTGAGCTCAGGAGGGAGGCTGTAAGGACCCTTAAGGCCCTTGGCGACAGGGGACTCGTCGATTCCCTTATGGAGGTCCTTGACTCACCGGAGAGGGAGGAGGACCACTGGATAGCCATAGAGTGTCTGGAGGAGTACCTATGTGGCGGGAGATCCTCGTAGGCCTTGATAACTCCCTCCACTCCCTCTGGGGCATGGAGGTGGCCATCGCCCTGGCAAGGGCCTTTGATGCCAGGGTGACGGGTTGCCATGTCTACGCGGTGAAGCTCCATGACTCCAGGTTCAAAGCCATGGAGTACACCCTGCCAGAGAGGTACCTGAGGGACGGAGAACTCGAAAGGCAGAGGGAGGTCCACAACCTCCTCATAGAGAAGGGGATGCAGATCATCTCCGATTCCTACATAGATGTGGCGAGGAGGAGGTGTGAGGAGTTCCAGGTTCCCTTCAGGGGCCTATCCCTTGAGGGGAAGAACTACAGGAGGCTTGTTGAGGAGGGGAATGGAGGAGACTACGATCTCGTGGTTCTGGGCTCCCACGGTATGGGGGCGGTGGAGGACAGCCTCATCGGCAGTGTGGCTGCGAGGTGTGCCAGGATGATGAGGAAGGACCTGCTCATTGTGAAGGAGGAGAGACCCATCAGGAAAGGCACCCCCCTTCTTGTCTGCATAGATGGGAGTCCATACAGCTACGGGGCCCTTTCGACAGGTATGGAGCTTGCCAGGAAATTCGACCTCCATCTCCATGCCGTGGCTGTATACGATCCCTACTTCCACTATGTGGCCTTCAACAGCATCTCCAGAGTCCTGAGCGAGGAAGGGGCGAGGGTCTTTCGCTTCAGGGAGCAGGAGGAGCTTCACAGGACCATAATAGACGATGGCCTTGCGAGGATATACGGGTCCTATCTTGCCATCTCAAAGGAGATGGCAAAGGAAAGGGACATACCCATAGAGACCCATCTCCTTGCAGGAAAGGCCTATCAGGAGATCCTCGGGTTCCTTAAGAGGATAGATCCCTGCCTCATCATTGCTGGGAGGTTTGGGAGCCACGGAGACGATGGACTCGATATAGGGGGGACCACTGAGAACCTCCTCCTCAAAGGGGGTACCAGCATCCTCGTCTCCATGAGGAGGGTCTTCCCCTGTGAGGGCCTCATCCGGGAGGAGACGATGCGATGGACAGATGGGGCCGAAAGGCTCCTCAGAAAGGCCCCTCCCTTTGCAAGGGGCATGGCCAGGGGTGCCATAGAGAACTACGCCAGAAAGAAAGGTCATACCGTCGTGACCAGGTCCGTCATGGAGGAGGCCATCAGGGTCCTCATGCCGGGCCATCTTGAGAAGCTACTGGGGAACGATGACTGAACCTGCAAGGATACAGTCCATCTCCTGGAATGTGACCTACCGGTGCAACCTCCGATGCTCCCACTGCTACACAGGGGGTGGAGAGGGATCGGAGGATCGTGGAGAACTGGCCATCGAGGAGGTCCTACAGGTTATAGATGACCTGGAGGGTATGAATAAGAGGGCCTGTCTCATCCTCACAGGGGGAGAGCCCCTGCTAAGACCGGACATCTTCAAGATAGCAAGCCACGCTTCATCAAAGGGGCTTACCGTCTTCCTCGGGACCAACGGGACCCTCATCGATGGGAAGGTGGTTAAGAGGATAGTGGAGTCCGGGATAAGTGGGGTGGGTGTGAGTATCGACTCCATAAACCCCGAGGTCCACGACTCCTTCAGAGGTGTGAAGGGGGCGTGGGAACATGCCATAAGGGCCCTCAAGGTCCTTTGCGATGCCCGTGTGCCCTCTGTGATCCAGTTTTCCATGATGGACTTCAACAGGCATGACCTTGAGGACCTGGTGAGGTTTGCCCT
>WGFJ01000098.1 GCA_015492305.1 Deltaproteobacteria bacterium | reverse complement strand
TTGCAAGGGAGGCAGGGGATGCACTTAAGAGGATAGTGGGCCACATAGATGCCATATCCTCCATGATAGAGCAGATAGCAACCGCCACAGAGGAACAGTCCACAGCAACAGACCAGATAAGCGGAGACATCGAAACAGTGGCAGAGATAACCCGCAAGACAGCCACCTCTGTTGAGGAGATATCAAAGGCGAGCAACGAGATCGCAAGGCTTGCGGTGGAGCTGAAGGAGATGGTGGAAAGGTTCAGGTTGGGTGAGTTTGGGGAGGAGGAGAGGGAAGAGGAGGTGAGGGTGGTTGAAGAGACCCCCTCTCCGCAGAAGATCGTCAGGTTGAGGGGATAAGATGGAAGAGTATCTTCAACTTGTAACCTTCAGGATCGGCGAGGAGGAGTTTGCCATCCCTATCCTCTCGGTGGAGGAGATCATAAGGATAGTGGAGATAACGAGACTTCCCAATGTCCCGCCCTTTGTGGAAGGTGTGATCAACCTGAGGGGGAGGGTCATCCCTGTCATCGATCTGAGGAAACGCTTCGGCCTTGAGACAAGGGAAAGGGATGAGCGGTCCAGGATCCTCATAGTGACCCTTGGAAACGGCAGGGAGGAGAAGACCGTGGGCCTCATAGTCGATTCCGTTTCAGAGGTCCTCAGGCTGCCTGAGGAAAACTTTGAGCCCATATCAGGCATCGGCACCCAGATCTCTGCAGAGTACATCAAGGGCATAGGGAAGGTGGGTGATAGGCTGATAATCCTGCTTGATGTGGAGAGGATCCTCTCCTCCGAGGAGAAGGACCTCCTTCGCAGGGCTGTTTGAGGCAGCCCCAGGGCTTGAAGGATGGAGAGGCCGGACCTTGAGGATCTGGTACTGAGGGTAAAGGACCTTCCTGTTGTACCTGCCATTGCCCAGAAGCTCTTCGAGACCCTCGAGGACCCTGACGTATCCATAGATCGTGTGGAGGGGCTGATCGAGAAGGACCCCGGCCTTGTGGCAAGGGTCCTCAAGGTGGTCAACTCCTCCTTCTACGGATACGGGGGGAAGATAGGGACGGTAAAGGAGGCCATTGTGATCCTTGGCTTCAAGACCCTGAGGAGCATACTCCTGGCCGCCTCTGTCAAGGGGATCTACAAGCGGTTTGGTGCTGTGGAAAGGCTCATATGGGAGCACTCCCTTTACACGGCCTTTCTCTCCAAGCTCGTGATGGAGGAAGAGAACCCATCGTGGGGGGAGGATGCCTTTGTTTGCGGGATACTGCACAATGTGGGCATGGTGGTCATGGACAATGAGTACCCTGAAAGGTTCAGGGAGGTAACGGAGGGGTTCTATAGCCACGGGATCCCCCTTCATGAGGGGGAGGAAAGGGTCTTTGGCTTCAACCACAGGGATGTGGGTGCGCTGCTTGTGAAGAGGTGGCGCTTCCCATCCTTCCTTGAAAAGGTGATAAGGCATCAGGATGAGCCGGAGGTCTTCAGAGGAAAGGACCCCTACCTTTACACCCTCACGAAGGCCCTTTATAATGGTAAGGGCCTTTGCTACCTCATGGGGAAGGGTTTCGGTTCGAGGGGAAGGCCCCGTCCTGCAAGGTTCCTGATGAAGAAGGAGAAGGTCATGGACCTCATGAAGAAGGCAAAGGAGCTTGATGAGGGGATCCGGATGGAAGGATTCCTGTGAGGTTCCTCATGGCAGACGATATCCTCCTCAGGATACTCAACAGCCTCTCCTACCAGCCTCCACAGGTGGAGAAACCTGAGAAGGTGAAGGAGATAACCCCGAGACCCGAGGTGGTCCACGAAGGCTCTTCTGCTTCAAAGGGCAGGGTAAGGGAGGAAAAGAAGGAGCAGAAGAAGGGGAAGGATAAGGAGAGGAAGGAAGATGAAGAGGGCGTGGATATAGTGATTTGAAGGCCCTTTAGCCCCCTTTAAAGCATACCCTCTTAAGCCCACATGGCAGTAACCCATTCTTAAGTCTCCGGCCTTATCAGGTTGCACAGCATCCCTCCTTTCAGGGAGGTCATGGCTCCCTGGGAATCTTTTTCCCCCTTCGGCATCCTTTGCCTCCTCAAAAAGGATGGTCCCCGTTTCCCATCCTTGTAAAGAGGCCGTTTTCAGGGCCTCCACCCCTTTCTGATTGTGGCATAGAACTTGCTAATAATGAAGATGGAAGAAGGCGATAGAGGAGGTCGGTATGGACAGGGGAGTCTATGTGGCAGTGGCAGGTGCTGTGAATCAGGAAAGGGTTGTTGAGACCATTGCCCACAACCTTGCTGGTCTTGGTGTTTCAGGGTTTAAGAGGGACATACCCATATTTAAGGTCTATATGGATGGTCTTCTCTCCCCTATCAGGGGTCTGGCCTTCCCTGATAGGGGAAGGACCGCTGTGGACCTCTCGCAGGGACTCCTTGAAAGGACGGGAAATCCCCTTGACATAGCCATAGAGGGGGAGGGGTTCTTTGTGGTCCAGACACCAGGAGGGAAGAGGTACACGAGGATGGGCAACTTCACCCGTGGCAGTGACGGGACCCTCCAGACCCTGGATGGCTATCCCGTGGAGGGCGAAGGGGGCGTCATAAGGTTGACGCAGGGGAGCGTTGCAGTGGCCCCGGATGGGACGGTGAGTGTCGATGGTGAGGAGGTTGGAAGGATAAAGATTGTTACCTTCGATGATCCCCTGTCCCTTAGAAAGGTGGGAAGGGGGCTCTTTGCCCTTTCAGCAGGGGTTGAGAGGCCCTCTGAAAGGGCCACCCTCATGCAGGGCTACCTCGAGAGGTCCAATGTCAATCCTGTGGAGGAGATGGTTTCCATGATAGCCGCCATGAGGGCCTACGAGACGAACCTCAAACTCATACAGGGCTTCAGTGACCTTGCAGACAGGGTCATAAGGGCGGCAGAAAGGGGGTAAAAGGCATGATGAGATCTCTCTGGATAGCTGCAACAGGGATGGAGGCCCAGCAGCTGCTCATTGATAACATCTCCAACAACCTTGCAAATGTGAATACAGTGGGCTTCAAGAGATCAAGGCTCAACTTCGAGGATCTCATGTATCAGGATGTGAGGCTTCCAGGGGCAGCCACATCCCCGACCACCGTTACCCCCACAGGCATCCAGATAGGGCTGGGTGTGAGACCGGTGGCAACGGAGAAGATATTCCTCATGGGCAACCTCCAGCAAACAGGAAATCCCCTTGACATAGCCATAGAGGGGGATGGCTTCTTTCAGGTCACCCTGCCAGACGGGACCATAGCCTATACAAGGGATGGCACCTTCAAGCTCGACAGCGACGGGAACATAGTCACTGCCAATGGATATCCCCTGGAGCCAGGGATAACCATACCCCCAGGGACAACGGCTATACACATAAGCTCTGATGGCATAGTCTCCGTCACCCAGTCGGGGTCCTCCACACCTGAAGAGGTGGGAAACATAGAGCTTGCAAGGTTCATGAACCCTGGGGGGCTGAAGTCCATAGGGAAGAACCTCTATCTTCCAACCCCCTCTTCCGGGGACCCTGAGACAGGGGTTCCAGGTGAGGATGGTATGGGCAGCATTGCCCAGGGCTTCCTTGAGATGAGCAATGTCAATGTGGTGGAGGAGATGGTGAACATGATCGTGGCCCAGAGGGCCTACGAGATAAACTCCAAGTCCATCCAGACCACGGACGAGATGCTCCAGATGGCCAACAACCTGAGGAGGTAAGCGGTGGGTAGACCCGCTGTTGTGATTGCCATCATACTCCTTTCCCTTTACCTCACCCCCCCTCTCCATGCCGGGGGGCCTGAAGGGGTTGTGATAACCCTGAGGCCCCTTGGCATAGGGGAGATAATAGGGAGAGAGGATGTCGTCTGGAAGGAGGGGAAGAGACGCAGCCCCAGGGAGGCTTCATCCATAGAAGAGGTGGTGGGCAAGAGGGTGAGAAGGCCTATAGGTAAGGGAAACAGGGTCAAGCTTGACTACCTGGAGGAACCCTCCGTGGTTAGAAGGGGGGAGGAGGTCATCCTCCTGGTTGAAAAAGGCAACCTCAGGATCACTGCAAAGGGGATAGCAAGGGAAGAGGGAGGAAGGGGTGACCTGATAATGGTGGAGAACATATCCTCTGGGAAGGTAGTAACCGGGAGGGTGGTGGAGCCCAGGGTGGTGAAGGTGGACTTCTAAGGGGGAGAAGATGAAGAGGCTTCTGATCCTTTCGATCCTCATAATCTCTGGATGTGCAACGCCAAGGCCCCAGAAGGTGGATGTGAGCCATATACCCATGCCAGAGGCAAGGAAGGTGGAGAAGACCCCTGGTTCCATCTGGCCCGGTGCCACCTCCAGCAACACCCTATTCACCGACTTCAGGGCAAGGTATGTGGGAGACATCGTCACCATACTGATCATGGAGAAGACGGAGGCAAAGAAGGAGGCAACCACATCAACAAGCAGGGAGACGAGTATGGATGCCTCCATAACAAAGCTCTTCGGCATGCCCCTTGACTTCAACACAAAGATAATGGGTCAACCCTTCAGCCCTGAGGTGAAGGGAGGCCACAGCAACAGCTTTGATGGCAGTGGCACCACCGAGAGGAAGGGGGAGATAACTGCCACCATAAGTGTGAGGGTAGTTGATGTCCTTCCCAACGGCAACCTCGTTGTGGAGGGCAAGAAGGAAACAAAGGTCAACAACGAGAACCAGTACATCCTCATCTCAGGGATCATAAGGCCAGAGGACATATCACAGGACAACACCATCTCTTCAGACAAGGTTGCGGATCTCCGGGTGGAACTCTCCGGTTACGGGGTGATAAACGACAAACAGAAACCAGGGTGGATGACAAGGATCCTGGATACCATATGGCCGTTTTGAGGTGGATATGAGGGGTTACATCTGGATAGTCTTCGTGATCCTTCTTTTGCCTTCCCAGGCCTTCGGGGTGAGGATCAAGGAGATAGCAAGCTTCGAGGGGTTGAGGGATAATCACCTCATAGGCTACGGCCTTGTGGTTGGTCTTGAGGGCACGGGTGATAAGAGTGGTACGGAGTTCACCGTCCAGAGCCTTGTGAACATGCTCAATCGCTTTGGCATAAAGGTGGATCCCGACAAGGTGAAGGTGAAGAATGTGGCAGCCGTTGTCGTTACTGCGGATCTTCCTCCCCTTGTAAGGCCAGGGACGAGGATAGATGTCCTTGTCTCCTCCATAGGTGATGCAAAGAGCCTTCAGGGGGGGACCCTGCTCTTCACACCCCTCAGGGGGGCAGATGGGCAGATATACGCAGTGGCCCAGGGTCCTGTCTCTGTGGGCGGGTTCCTTGCCGGGGGGGAGGCCACAACGGTCCAGAAGAACCACCTTACCGTTGGCAGGATACCGAATGGTGCCCTTGTGGAGAAGGAGGTCCCTATCCATTTCAGGGATAGGGTCTCCCTTGTCCTGAGGAATCCGGATTTCACCACCATGGCAAGGATGAAGGAGAGGATCAATGAGGCCTTCGGACAGGAGATTGCAAGGCCTGTGGATGCCATGAAGATGGTTATAAACATCCCCGAGGGATACAGGGGAAGGATCGTCGAGTTCCTGTCACGGGTAGAGGCCCTTGATATACCCGTGGATGTGAGGTCCAGGGTGGTTATAAACGAGAGGACAGGTACCATAGTGATGGGTGAGAATGTGAGGATCTCAACGGTTGCCGTCTCCCACGGCAACCTCAGCGTGGAGATAAGGAGATCGGCAGAGGTCTCCCAGCCCCCTCCTCTCAGCCCCGGTCAGACGGTTGTTACCCCAAAGGAGGAGGTTACCGTCAAGGAGGGGAAGGCAAGGCTCCTTATGGTTGAGGGCGGGGTGACCATAGGTGACCTTGTGAGGGGCCTCAATGCCCTTGGTGTCACACCGAGGGATCTAATAGCCATACTCCAAGCCATAAAGGCAGCAGGTGCCCTTCAGGCAGAACTCGAGCTCATATAGGGGTGAAGACCATGGGTGCTGAGATGAAGATGGATACCGTTGCAGTCATTGAGGCCGAAAAGATCCCTGAGGCCTGTAAGACCTATCTCTCCCACCACATAAGGAACGAGCTCACATCCATCCTTGGTTTTATCCTCCTCTCCCACGGGGAGGACTCTGAGGTCTACAGGGTGATAGAGACGAGGATACAGCACATCATATCGGATCTGACGAGGTTGGGACTATGATAGAGAGGATCGGCATGGGCCCTGTGCCCTCCGGGGGGCAGGAGAAAGGGGATCTGAAAAGGGTGGCCACAGAGTTTGAGGCCATATTCATCCAGTACCTCATGAAGACCATGAGGGAGGGTATAAAGAGCGGTCTCTTCGAAGAGAACAGGTCAGAGGAGATATACAGGTCCCTCTTTGAGGAGAAGGTCTCCCTATTGATAGCCGAGTCTGGAGGGATAGGCATAAGGGATATGCTCCTCAGGTGGCTTGATGGAAATAAGGGGTAGTGTCAATTTTTTGTCTAATCTTTTTCCCCTCCCTGCCGATATAGAACAAAAAACAGGCAGGAGGGAGAAAGGTGAAGATAGAAGACAGGGACCTTCTATACGGTCTGAGGCACTATGTCAATGACCTCAAGGGTGTCGAGAGGGTTCAAAGGGAAGAAAGGACAAGACAGAGGGTTGACACCGGAAGTGACAGGGTAGAGATCTCAAAGAGATCGAAGGAGGCAGAGAAAGCAAGGAGGGTAATAGAAAAGGTGCCTCCTGTGGATGAGAAGAAGGTGGCTGATGTCAAAAGGTCTATCGAGAAGGGTTCCTATAATGTCAGGGCCCAAGAGGTGGCCGAAGGGATCATCCGTAAGTCCATCATAGATACCATACTTTGAAGGTGGTCATGAAGGATGTGGAGAGACTGATAGAGATCCTTGAGGAGGAGAGGGGCCTCCTTGAGGAGTTTCTGGACCTTCTCAGGGAGGAGAAGGATCATCTCCTGAAGAGGGATGAAGATGGACTCCACAGGGTGGCAACAAGGATGGAAGGGCTTCTCTACAGGATCAGGAAGGTGGATGAACTGGTGGGAGAGGGTGTGAAGAGGGTATCCCCGGGGGCCCTTACCCTGGAAGACCTTATAAAGGAGGTAGAGGGTCCCTTCAGGAGGAGGCTGGTTGAGTGCAGGTCAAAGCTCAGGGCCCTTGAGGGGGCCGTAAAGGAATTGATCGGGGAAAACAGCATCATCATAAACAGGAACCTTGAGGTCATAGGGGGGACCCTGCTCTTTCTCAGGGAATCCCTCTCCCAGGAGACCTACAGCCCCTCTGGCAGGATGGAGTGAAGGGATGGGCATATCCAGTATCCTTGACATAGCAAAGACGGCCCTTCTGACCTCACAGAAGGCCCTTCAGACCACATCCCACAACATCGCAAATGCCAATACACCGGGATACACAAGGCAGAAGGTGGTACTTTCGGCAGGTGAACCCCTCCTTTCAGGGGGGCAGTTTGTGGGAACGGGTGTCAGGGTTGAGGGTGTGGAGAGGGCATACGACAGGTTCCTTGGACTCCAGATACTGGATTCTGCCGAGAAGAAGGGGAGGTTTACCGCCCTTGAAGAGGCCCTGAGGCGCCTTGAGGGCATCTTCAACGACCTCCAGGAAACGGGCATTGGAGAGGCCCTGAACGAGTTCTTCAAGGCCCTGAGCGATGTTTCCAATGACCCCTCAAGTTATTCTGCAAGGGCTGTGCTCCTTGGGAAGGCCAGGGTGCTTGTTGATCGGATAAAGGATCTGAACAGAAGGCTTGAAAAGGAGATGGACAACATAGATCAGGAGGTAAAGGGAGAGGTAGGAGAGATAAATGACCTTGCCAAAAGGATCGCCGCCCTGAACGAGAAGATCCAGAGACTTGAAGCAGGTGGCGAGAAGGCGAATGACTTGAGAGACAAGAGGGATCTCCTCATCCAGGAGCTTGCGGGAAAGATCGATCTTACCCACCTTGAGGATGAGAGCGGATCTGTATCCATCCTTGTGGCAGGGGGTCATTCCCTTGTTGCGGGAAGCTCCTATTCCACCATGGGTGTGGCAAGGGATGCGGACAACCATAACCGCTATGGTGTCACCATAGGTGGGAGGGATATAACCGAGTGGATAGGCTCTGGGAGCCTGAAAGGCCTTATCGAGGCAAGGGATACCCACTTTCAGGGTGTGAAGGACAAGCTTGATCTCTTCGCTGCCACCCTTGTGCAGCGCTTCAACTACATCCACAGACAGGGCTATGGCCTTGACGGATCTACAGGCAACAACCTCTTTTCCGATCTTTCCGTTACCGCCACAGCCCTTACCACAAACACAGGCGGGGCCTCTGTTACAAGCACATCCATACTCACCTATGATCCATCCACCCTTACCCTTGACGACTACGAGATAAGGTTTACCAGTTCCTCCACCTTCAACATCGTGAATGTAACGGATGGCACCATTGTATCCACGGGCAACACCTATACCTCCGGATCCAACATAGACTTCGACGGCATAAGGGTGGTGATAACAGATGGCACCAGTGGACCTGCTGCAGGTGATGTCTTCAGGATAAGCGTCAAGGAAGATGCGGCTGAGGATATAGGCCTTTCCCTTACAGATACAAACAAGTTTGCAGCAGCCAAGAGTTCATCCACCCTGCCAGGGGATAACAGGAATGTCCTTGATATGCTGGACCTTCAGGGTACCCTTGTCCTTTCAGGGGGCAGTGCAACCTTCAATGACTTCTATGCAGGGATGGTCAGTGATATAGGGACGACCTACAGGGAGGCGTCGACGAACCTTGAGGCCCAGAAGAACATAATGGAGGACCTTGAGAGCCACAGGCAGGCGGCATCAGGGGTCTCCCTTGATGAGGAGGCCTCAAACCTTGTGAAGTACCAGTACGCCTACCAGGCTGCAGCCAAGGTCCTGGCCACAGCAGAGACCCTCTTTGAGACCCTTATCTCCATGAGGTAGCCATGAGGATAAGCACAGGCATGATCTTCGATTCCCTTGTGAGTGATATAAGGAGGAATGTTGAGGACCTGTTTAACCTCCAGGAAAGGCTCGCCTCCGGAAAGAAGGTAAATGCCCCTTCCGATGATCCAGTGGGTGTCCATCGACTGCTGAGGTACAGGGAGACCATCTCAAGCATGGATCAATACATGAGGAATATAGACTTTGCGAAGAACTACCTTTCCAGTGTGGATGGGGTCCTCTCACAGGCTGGGAACATACTCTTGAGGCTCAGGGAGCTTGCCGTGAGCCAGGCCACAGGTACTGCGAGTGCCGAGACGAGGAAGTACGCCTCCTACGAGGTAGGGGAACTCTACAACCAGTTGATAGGGATAGGGAATTCGAAGCTCGGGGAAAGGTATCTCTTTTCGGGCTACCTCTACACCACACAGCCCTTTGATACGGACGGAAACTATTCGGGTGACACGAACGAGACGGCCCTGAAGATCGGTGCAGGCAACACCTTCACCTACGGTTTTACAGGGGCCAAGGTCTTCAAGGGGACAGGCCTTACGGGCGGGATAGACATCTTTACAAAGGTCAAGGACTTCAAGACAGCCCTTGAGAACAACGATCTTACAGGCATCCAGACGGCCATAGACGACATGGAGAATGCCATAAGCCAGATAAACAATATCAGGGCTGAATTGGGGGCAAGGCTCAACAGGCTCGTCTCACAGGAGGAGATGAACGGAGGGATCAAGCTGGAGATGGAGAAACTGGTTTCATCCATCGAGGATGCCGACATTGCGGAGCTTGCAACGGCCCTGGCCAGGAGGGAGACCACCCTTCAGGCCCTTTACACAGGGGCTTCAAGGATAATGGGGTTGAACATCTTTAACTTCATCAGGTAACAGGCCTGATAAAAACATGCCAGGGAGGGCGATATGCTTGTTTTGACAAGGAAGTCAGGTGAGGCAATAAGGATCGGAGAGGGGATAAGGGTTGTGGTTGTCGAGGTGAGGGAGAATCAGGTGAGGATAGGTATCGAGGCCCCGTCCCACATACCCATCCACAGGGAAGAGATATACATGAGGATTGCAGAGGAAAACAGGAAGGCCGCCATAAAGGATGCACGTATCCTGGATAAGGTGGTTAAGGACTGGAAGAGATAGGAGGAGATATGGCAGTTCCAGAAACAAGGAATAAGATCGAGGGTCTCCTTGTAAACCATGTCCAGGGGTCTTCAGATCCTTCCATCCTCCATTCACCCTACCTGGGGACCATCCCCTTTGAAGGGGATAGCGTCATATCCATGCCAGAGGGGTTGATAGGGTTCCCAGGGCTGAAGAGGTTCCTTCTCCTTGAGCACGGCAAGGATATGCCATTCCTCTGGTTCCATTCCATCGATGAGCCCCACATAGCCTTCATGGTCATGGACCCTCTCCTCATAAGACCTGATTACAGGATCTCCGTGAGGGAGAGGGAGATCAGGGATATAGGAGGGGTGAGGAAGGAGGATCTGATCATCCTTGCCATCGTCACCATAAAGGATGACCATCCCAGGATCACCGTCAACCTGAAGGCCCCGGTTATCATAGACATAAAGACGAGGAAGGGGAAACAGATCCTCCTTGAGGAGGATACCTATCCTTTGAGATACCCGGTCCTGGATTAGTTTTTTCTAAAGTCCCTATACATTGCATCCGATATATAAACCAAAATCCTGAAGAGAAAGGAGGTGAGTAAGAGAAAGGGTAGGGGTTGAACCCTGAATCAACCCGGCTAAAAGGGCAGGGATGCCCGGACCAATACCATATCAAGGAGGATAGCCATGCCACTCGTTGTCAACACAAACATAGCCGCCCTTATTGCCCAGCGAAACGTCACAAAGGCAAACGACGCCTTCTCAAGATCGGTAGAAAGGCTCTCATCAGGTCTCAGGATCAACAGGGCCCTTGATGATGCTGCCGGTCTTGCCATCAGCGAGAAACTCAAGGCCCATACAAGATCCATCTATCAGGCCGTGAGGAACGCCCAGGAAGGGGTGAACCTCCTCAATGTGGCGGATGGTGCTCTGAGGGAGATCGGTAACATCCTCCAGAGGATGAGGGAGCTTGCAGAGCAGGCTGCCAACGGTTCCCTGGGGGATACGGAGAGACAGGCCCTTGATGCGGAGTACCAGCAGCTGAAGAGCGAGATCGACAGGATCTCCTCCGTTACCGAGTACAACGGGACGAAACTCATCAACGGTAACATCTCTACAGGTGTGAGCTTCCAGATAGGCTTCCAGAACACCAGCAACGACAGGATAACGGTCAGCATCACCAGCATCACTGCAAGCACCCTCCAGCTCAACAACTCGGGCGGTGCAGCCATATCCAATGTGAGTATGGCCCAGTCTGCCCTTCAGCTTGTGGACAGCGCTATCACCATCATAGCGAGCAAGAGGGGTACCATCGGTGCTAACCAGAGCAGGTTGCTCACAGCCATTGCAAACCTCAACACCACTGCCCAGAACTACGAATCCGCTATATCCAGCATCACCGATGCGGACTTTGCCTACGAGACGTCGGTCTTCACCAGGAACCAGATCATAGCCCAGGCAGCTGTGGCTGTTCTTGCTCAGGCCAATGTGCTACCCCAGCAGGCCCTTACCCTCCTCAGGTAAGGCAGGCCCATCCCCTCCCCCTGATGGGGGAGGGGAACAGGGGGTGATAGGATGGCAACCAATCCTGTCCAGGAAAAGATAAGGCTTGATCTCTCTCAGACAGTGGCAGAGAGGGAGAGGACCGATTCCAGGAAGGTTACAGAACCAAAAGACCTTCGCAGACCCGAGGAGAAGGAGAAGGTTCTCGAGGAGATAAAGAAGCATCTGGGTAGCAGGATAGATGCAAAGCTGAAGCTTGAGATCGATAAAGACCTCAACAGGGTGGTGGTGAAGATACTGGATGCCGAGACCGATGAGGTGATAAGGCAGGTACCCCTTCAGGAGCTACTGGAGATAGCCAAGAGTCTGAAGAGGATGGAAGGGGTCTTCTTCAGGGAGGAGGTGTAGGATGGCAGACTTCATGGTAAGTGGTCTCACTTCAGGCATAGACTATGGGAGCCTCATAGATCAGTTGATACAGATCGAGAGGCAGAGGAAGCTTCAGCCCCTTCAGGAAAAGAAGACCCAGGAGCAGTCAAAGCTCAATGCCTACAGCACCCTTACATCCAAACTCTCCACCATGAAGTCTGCTGCTGATACACTGAGGAAGGCTTCTACCTTTGCTGTGAAGAAGGCAGAGGTGAGTGACTCCACGGTCCTTTCCGCCTCTGCCTCTTCAACAGCCATACCTGGAAACTACACCATCTCAGAGATCACCCAGCTTGCCCAGGCCCACAAGATCACCAATGTGGATGCGAAGAGCCTTCCAGATAAGGATACCACCATCGTCCTCTCTGCAGGCCAGACCTTCCAGTTTACCGTTAATGGGACAACAACCACCATAACGGCCTCTTCAGACCTTACCCTCGAAGGCCTGGTATCGGAGATAAACAATGCGAATGGTGGGGTGACGGCCACCATCATAAACGATGGTAATGCCACAAACCCCTACAGGCTTGTCCTCACCAGCAACACAACAGGGGCCTCAGGGGCCATCACCATCGATCTTGACGAGTCGGTCCTTGACCTTGACAACTCAAGCGGGACAGGTGGAATAACCACCCTTCAGGCCGCACAGGATGCCGTCTTCAAGGTAGATGGCCTGAGCATAACCAAAAGCTCCAACACCGTGAGTGATGTGATAGAAGGGGTAACATTTACCCTCAAGAAGGTGGATGCTACAGGCTCATACACCATCACCGTGAGTAACGATATCGACACCATCAAGTCGAACATAAGGTCCCTTATAGACGCTTATAACGATGTGGTCAACTACATAAGTGGCCAGAGCAGTTACGACCAGGAGACCCACACAGGAGGTCCCCTCTTCAACGAAAGCACAACGGAATCCATCCTCAGGAGGTTGAGGTCCATCATCACATCTGCCATCTCAGGTCTTTCAGAGGACACAAAGGTCCTTGCCCAGGTAGGGGTGAAGACCAACAGGGATGGAACCCTCACCCTCGATGAGAGCGTCCTATCCAACAAGCTCTCCACCGACTTCAGTGATGTGGAGAACCTCTTCATCTACAACTCAAACACAGGGATAGAAGGTGTCGCTGACAAGCTCTACGACGAGCTGGATGAATTCCTCAAATACGGGACAGGGGTGGTGGAGATAAGGAAGAAGGGGATCCAGAAGATCATTGACAAATACGACGCAGACATAAGGGATGTGGAGAGGCAGATAGAGGATTACGAACAGCAGCTTAAGATAAAGTTTGGCACCCTTGAGGCCCTTCTCACCACCTTGAATACCCAGAGCAGGATGATCAGTGCCAAACTCCAAGGCCAGTAAGGGAGGTCAGAAGATGCTTAAGGTCAGGGATTATCAGCAAAACGATGTCATTACCGCGGACAGGGTAAAGCTCGTTGTGATGCTCTACGAAGGCGCAATAAACTTCCTGGAGATAGCCAAGAAGAAACTCCTCTCCGGTGACCTCGCCGGAAAAGGGGCCTACATCACAAAGGCAACGGCCATCATCTCGGAACTCCTCTGTTCTCTTGATATGGAGGCAGGAGGGGAGATAGCAAGGAACCTTTACAGGCTCTACCACTTCATGCTCAAGGAGCTTACAGAGGCAAGTGCAAGGGACGATGCGAAGCCTATCGATGTTACCATCTCCCTGCTCAAGGAGCTGAAAAAGGGCTGGGAGGAGATAGCCCGCAGGTCCATCAACATCCCTGGCAAAGAGGGAGGAAAGGAAGCATCGGCAAGGGTCTGACATGTCTGCTGGAAGGAGACTGCTCAATATCACCAAGGATATGGAAAGGGCCCTGCAGAGGGAAGATTACGGAGATTTCTGCAAACTCCTGGAGGAGCGCAGGGAGATCATCGAAGGGATTCAAAGTTTTGACACCGAGACAGAGAGACAACTCATAGAGGATCTCATGGTCATTGACAGGAGGATGAGGACCCTCCTTGCCTCAAGGATGGAGGATATAAAGAGGGATCTGAAGGTCCTTCACAGGAAGAAGAAGGTTTTAAGGACCTACCTTTCCAAAGGATAGTTTTTCCCTGGCTGGAAATCTTTTCCCCCTGCCCCATCACCCTGGCCTTATAAAGACCCTCCCTGCACAAGGCCTGACACAATCGGGAGCCTGCACATGCTATGGCACAGAAATTGCTAATTAGACAGGTCGAGGTGGGAGATGATTGAAAGGGTCCTTGTTTGTGGAGCAGGTAGGTTTATAGGCAGTCATCTTGTGAGAGGATTCTGGGGAAGTAGAGGATACCTCTGAGAAGGGGATCTTGGGATAACCTGCGGCATAGTAAGAAGGATCAAGATGGGGGTTGTGTTATGGGTATCAGGATTTCAGTCATAGGTCTTGGCAAGCTGGGTGCCTGTACAGCAGCCTGTCTGGCCTACAAGGGATTTGAGGTCATAGGGGTTGATGTGAATGATAAGGTTGTGGAGGCCATCAACAGAGGAAAGGCCCC
>WGFJ01000097.1 GCA_015492305.1 Deltaproteobacteria bacterium | reverse complement strand
GGTCCCATTGTTCAGGATTCTATCCCTTCTCGCTCGGCCTTGTCAAGGCGGGCCTTCTCCGCCCCATGTGGCAATATGGCTCAACCTCCCCAGATCCTTTGCTGGATTGAAGATCTCCTGGGTGCTGGAACGGCTGGTATTCTTATTGTCACACAATGGCTTTAGGCCCCTGTTTCTAACCCATTGAAAATACTGGGTAAACACCCTTGCCTGTTATGGCATGGCAATTGCTCTATCTTTCTATGCATCATACCTCTTTCCTCCCCTCATGGCCTTTTTAGGATGGGGGGAGCTTTGTCTATCTCAGACTTGAGGTCTGTGAATTTACAAACAGGAGAAAGGAGGTGAGGCTTGGAACGATAGGGATAGTTGAGGAATCCATAGCTTACAACTTTCAAGGAGGAGGACTATGAAGAGATACCTCTTGTTTTTTGCTGCCACGATCTTTGCAACCCTTTTTGTGGCAGAAACCATCTTTGCAGCAGAGGCGAGTTTCAGCGGCCATTACAGGGTAAGGGCCTTTGCGGTGGATAGCATGAAGGGACCTGGAGCCGGTGGGCTTGAGGATTCCAATTATGATGAAAGCTGGTCCTTTGTGGATCACAGGCTGAGGCTCAACATCGACCTCAAACAGGGCGATGTGATGGGAAGGATGCAGATAAACGCAGGAAACTACACATGGGGTGAGTCGCAGGATCTCTCTGATGACGAGTGGCACAGGGAGATGTTCATCAAGTTCCCCTTTGGCCCTGCCACTGTGAAGGTGGGAAGGCAGTGGGCGGCAACACCCTTTAAGTCCATCATGTACCAGGGGGTACTCGACTCCCTCCTTCTCATCTACCCTGCAACACCTGACTGGACCGTCCTGGGAGCGGCCTTGAATGCAGATGATACCGGGGGGCTTGATATAGATGTCTTCACCCTTGTGGGGATCTACAAACCTGCCGGTTCCCCCATAAGCGGTGCCCTTGGATGGTTCTACCTTACAGGGGATACAGGGACCACTGATGTGAGGCCCATGTGGCTTACAGGCACCATTGACTATACCAATGGTCCTGTCAAGGCAAGCCTTACAGGTGCCTATGAGTTCGGAGATCTCGATACAGGCACGAAGACCTACGACTACAAGGCATACGCCATCGATGCAAGGGCAGGATACGACTTCGGAGCAGCAGGTGGACCTCCTCTAAGCCTTGAGGCCATAATCGGTTACGGAACAGGGGATGACAACGCAAATGATGACAACCTTGAGAACTTTACAAGCCCCATGCCCTCCTACACCCACACGGCCCTGTTCCTCGATCACGGGGATGGTGCTGAAGGCGGTGGCCAGCTGCAGCACCCTGCCCGCTCCTCAGGAAATGTAGCAGCCCTCACAAGCACTACAGGGGCCACCCAGCCAGATGGCCTTGGAAACCTCACCTGGTTCGGTCTCAAGGCCAACTACAAGATGTCTGATAAGGCCTCTCTAAAAGGGCTTGTTGCCACCTACTACCTTACCGAGGAGAATGTGACAGGTGGCACCTCATACAAGGATGACCACCTTGGTGAGGAGATAAACCTTGCCCTTGTCTACAACATCACAGAGGGCCTTGACCTTACCCTTTCCGGTGGCTGGTTCTTCCCTGATGAGGATGGCTGGACAACCACAACAGCCACTACAAAGGCCTCTGATGACACCGTCTCAGAGTATATGGCAAAGATCTTCTGGAGGTTCTGAATACCTCCTTTCACCTCCTTTCAGGGACAGGCCTTCCTGGCCTGACTGAGGTTTCCCCATTAGACCCATACCGAAAAAAAAGGGGCCTTCCCTGTGGAAGGCCCCGGGAAACCTCATCCTTACTCCCTCTTTTTAATAAAGGCCGCCATATCCCCCAGGGTGTATTTCCCCAACGATTCAGTAAGCCTCAGGCAGGCCTCCTGACATGCCTCCTTTACTGGACAGTCCCTGAAACAGCAATGGCCGGACCCAGGAAGGCATTCGGTGAGACACACCTTCCCCTCCACAGCCTCTATAATCCTGAGGAGGGTTATCTCTTCCGGTCTGCTGTCCAGGGTGAAGCCTCCGGATGGTCCCTTTAAGGACCTTACCATTCCACTTCTCACAAGGGTCTGAAGGATCTTGGAAAGGTATGGAGTAGGGATGGTATGGACCTTTGCTATCTCTTCGGCCCTTACCACCCGACCCTCCTGGAGGGCGAGGTATAGGAGCCCCTTTATGGCATACCCAACTGCCCTTGTCAGCCTTGGCACATTGCTGCAGAGGATGGGGTTATTGCCCTCAGGTCTTCCAGCTCAATGGAGGCTGACCCTCTGAATGCCTTTTCCTCCTGCCCCCTGCCTTGAAATAGTAGATGAAGAAGACTGCCCCTACGATCTGGATAAAGAAGCCAAGGAATATGGGTACAAGCATGGAGAAGTCAGGCACATACTTTCCGTTTGCATCGTAGGTGTAGCAGAGGGACTTCATGGCGTCTATCACATTCAGAAAACGGACCCAGAGCCTGTCCTGTTCCCTTGCCATATCGATGTATTTGAAGACAGCCCGGGGTCTGAGGTCCACCCCGTATATCTGCTTGTAGACAACACCTTTCTGGTCGACCAGGGTTACGAGGTTCAGGTGCTGGAACTCGTACCTCTCTTTGCTGTTTGCATACACAACCTTTTCGTATGTGAGCCCCACCTCCTTGGCCAGGGCCTTGATGGTCTTTCTGTCTCCTGTGGCAAAGATCCAGTTTGTGAAGTCCCCCCCTGTAAAGCCCTTCCCGAATTCCTTCAAGGTCTGGGGGGTGTCCTCTGGATCGAAGCTTACAGTAAGGATCCTGAACTTCCTGCCGAAGTCCTTTCCCCCCTTTGTGGCAAGCCTCTTCAGGTGAAGCGTGATGGTTGGACAGGCGAAGTCACACCGTGTATATATCATGCTGATCAACAGGGGTGTATCCAGGAGGTCGTAGAGTTTGAAGGGTCTGCCGTCCTGATCCACCAGTGTGTGGTTCTTTATCCTCTTTCCCACTGCCTCTTCAGCCCTCACGAGCATGTTCTGGGTGTAGAGGCTTTCAAAGGTGGTATAACCAGGGTTCATGGCATAGGCCATTCTGGAAGGCCACAGGGTGAAGAGGATCATCACAAGGGGAGTGAGTCTCCTGAAGGACATCTTTGCCTCATGCTGGAGGCCCCCTTTAAGGGGGCCTCAGATTCCTACTTCTTGCTGTTGTAACCGTATGGGTCCCATTCGTCAGAGATCTTCACCGGTTCAGGGAAGTTCCCAGGTGGTGGTGGAGTGGGTGCATGGGTCCACTCGAGGGATCTGGAGCCCCACGGGTTCTGGGGGGCCTTTTCACCCTTGATGAGGGAGTGGATCCAGGAGATGAGCACTATGAGAGCTGCTACAAAGATGAGGTATGCTGAGAATGTTATGAAGCGCTGAAGGGGTTCGAACTCCGGGAACTGTGAGTAGTCGTAGTACCTTCTGGGCATCCCCTTGTAGCCGAGGTAGAGCCATGGTGCGAAGGTGAGATTGACGGCGATGAAGAAGAGGAAGAAGCCGAGCTTGCCCAGGGTCTCGCTGTACATCTTGCCCGTCATCTTGGGCCAGAGGTAGTAAGTGCCACCGATGATGGCAAAGGTGATGGAGATGGCCATCACATAGTGGAAGTGTCCTACGATCCACTGGGTACCGTGGATCTGGATGTAGATGGCAGACATGGCGTTTGGTATCCCGGTGAGTCCTCCAATGAGGAAGACGAACATGAAACCTATGGCGTATAGCATGGGTGTCTTGAACTCCACAGAGCCCTTCCACAGGGTACCTACAAGTCCGATCATGAGGATCCCCACAGGGGCACTTATGAGGAGTGTGGAGAAGGACTGGAGGATCACTATCCAGTCTGGCAGCCCTGATACGAAAAGGTGATGGACCCACACCTCGCCGCTCAGGGCAACGGTTCCGAGGATCCCTGCATAGATGGTGCCCTTGTAGTTGAAGGGTCTGTTCTTTGTGAAGGTGGCGGTGATCTCGTAGAGGAGCCCCATGGCAGGGAGGAGTATCACATACACGGCAGGATGAGAATAGAACCAGAAGAGGTTCTCGTAGATGAGGGCCGTTCCTCCCTTTGCTGCATTGAAGAAGTTTGTTCCCAGGTATTTGTCAAGGGTGAGCATGGTCACGGCCGTCCCGAGGACGGGGACAAAGATCATCTGGACGATAAAAGACCCCATTATACACCAGATAAACAGGTTCAGCTTGCCCCATGTGATGCCAGGTGCCCTCATCCTGGCAATGGTGGTGAGGAAGTTCACACCCCCTGCAATGGAGGAGAAACCGATGAGGAGGACGGTGAAGGTGTAGAAGGCCGTATTTCCACTTACAAGGCTTGTGGAGTAGGGGGGATAACCGGTCCACATGAGGTCCGGTGGGTTCGGTATGACAAAGGTAAGGAGTGCCAGGACTATACCCATCCAGAAGAGCCACACACTTAGGGCATTGAGCCGTGGGAAGGCCACATCCTTTGCACCTATCATGAGGGGTACGTAGTAGTTTGCAAAGTAACCAGTGAGTGCGGGTATCTGGTAGGCCACTATCATCGCAGCCCCATGGAAGTAGAGCCAGACATTGTATGTACCCGGGTTGGATGTGATGGTGGGACCCACAGAGGCAAGCTCTGTCCTCATGAGCATGGCCATTATACCTGCCACAAAGAAGGCCGCGAAGGACCCTATCATGTAGAGGACAGCGACCCTCTTGTGGTCGGTTGTGAATATCCACTCCTTCAGGCTGAAACCGGAAGCCCTCTGAAGGCTTTTGACATCTACACTCATGTCCTTCCTCCTTGGGTGAGGTTTGCCTTCTCCACCTTTTCAGCAGGTATTCCCCTCTGAGCCATCTTATCGGAGATCCACTGGGAGAACCTGTCCTCTTCCATCACCAGGATCTTCCCGAACATCTTTGAATGGAGCAGGCCACAGTACTCGGTGCAGGTAAATACGTATTCCCCTGTCTTTTCCGGATAGAACCACAACCCCTGTACCTTGCCTGGCAGGGCATCCCACTTCACGCGAAAGGCCGGAGCAAAGAAGGTGTGGATGACATCCCTGCTTGTGAGTCTCACATAGACGGGTCTGCCCACAGGGACCCTCAGTTCATTCCGGGTGGTTATGCCCTCAGGATACCTCACCGTGTAGCCCCACATGAAGGTCTCTATATCCACCGTGTAGGCCTCCTCAGGCACATCCCGGTAGATATCCCACAGGTCCCAGTTCTTCAGGCCCATGAAGATGTCATCGGCCATGAAGACAAACATGGGTATGAGGACCCATCCCAGTGCAGCGATAGGGCTCAGCTTTGGGGCAGATCCCACCTCCTGAGGCCTTTTCCTCCTGTATCTCACGAGGAGGTAGATGGTGACAGCGGCAAATACAAGGCCGATCACCCCTATGTCTATCATGAGTTCCTTCCAGAGTTCCTCCCAGCCCCTGTGTGGCGGGGTTATCTCTGCCAGGACAGGGGAAGGATACAAACCTGCTGACAGTACCAGTGGTAAAAGTCTCTTCTTCATGGCCAGGCCCCCCTACCAGAAATAGATCTGGGAAACAACGAATATCCAGACCACATCTACAAAATGCCAGTATATGGAAGCGGCTGTCACGAAGGGTTTGAAGGGTCTGGTCTCGGTCTTTCCCGCCAGGGTAGCAAAGAGGATTGCAATGAATATGCCCACCCCTACGAGGACATGGGAAGCATGGAAACCTGTTATGCTGTAAAAGGCGGTGGAGTATACATTTGTAGAGGTGGTGCACCCTTCGTGCCAGAGTTTGGTCCATTCAAACCCTGTAAACCCAAGGAAAAGCACCCCCAGAACCAGTGTAACACCGAGCCATCTGAGGAAGTTTTCGCCCCTTCCCTCCTTGAG
>WGFJ01000096.1 GCA_015492305.1 Deltaproteobacteria bacterium | reverse complement strand
GGAAAGGCCACCTGTCTTCCTGTCACCGAAGAGTTAGGCACCTGTGACCTTGAAGGTAAGCCCTTCCCTGTGGGTATCTACTGTGGCTGCAAGCCACTGGGGCCTGTCTTCGGTTGTGCTGTCCTCTGTAGCCCTCATGTACCATCCAAGGGCACCCCTTACGGGTTGATCAGGGGGGCTGTAGCGGATGAGGAAGGAGTAGAGGATATCCCTTCTACCATCCTCCTCATCGAGGTCCCTGATGGATATGTCTGCCGAAAGGGATGGTGAGATGGGGTATGCCACCTTCAGGCCATCGCTTACCCCTGCATAGAGGAGTCCCTTGAAGGGGTCTTCTGTTTCCATCCTTCCCACCTTTACCCTTGCCCTTCCAAGGGGAAAGGATATGTACATCTCCCTGTGCCACTCATCATCCTCTATGTCCTGTTCATCCCCCCATGTGTAGGTCCCTGAGTTTATCTGGAGCCTCCCTTTCACAGGCCCCTTCATGAAGTCCATGTTGAGCCTCAACTCATGCTCCACAAAGGAGACCTCATCATCCACCCCATCGTCCATGTCTGCATTGTCGTAGGCAAAGGCCTTGACCTCGTAGTGACCACCAAAGGAGAGGTCGGCCCCGTAAGAGGCAATGGGGAAGAGGAGGATTGCAAGGAAGGGAAGAAGAATAGGGATTGCCATAATCCACTTCCTTGTGAGATTGATTGTCATTTTCAATAACCCCCGAAAAAAAAGGGTCTACACAATCACCCGGTACCAGGCGGACACAAGTGCTACAATGCCGGATGCATGCAGCACAAGGGGTGTGACCTTTGCCCTCCCTGTCTCCCTCTTGATGATCCTGTAGGAGAGATGAAGGCTCCAGAGGGCACCCAGGGAGATGAGGATCCCCTTGAGGACCCTGCCGTGGGGCAGAGGCTCAAAGAGTTCTGCCCCAAGGCCTGTGACGATGGAGATGAGGGCCACAGGGGCGTAGATGTATCCGAGCATCACGAAGAGCTCACCCCTTGATCTTGATCCCCCCAGAGAGAGGGTGGAGGAGATGGTTATCAGGGAGAGGAAGGCAAGGGCAAGGACCATGGTGAGGATCATGAAGGTCGATATCCCTATGAGATCGAGGTAGTTGAAGACCTCTCCTGCCTCGGGGTAGTTCACCATGATCCACCATGGACCGCTCTTTCCGATGAACCCTCCAAGTCCCAGATCGAGGAAGGCCCTGCCAAGGGCCATCTTGTACTGGATGTACAGGGGGCTTGCCTGCCAGTAAAAGGCTCCAAGGGCAAGGCCTGTGGCCCCGAAGAGGAAGAGGACCTCATAGAGGGAGGGTTCGTAGCCTGATATCCCTTCCAGTTCCTGCCCGGGCCTTCTCAGGGAAAGCCTCATGGCATTCGGGTTCCTCCAGTTGGCGCACTTGAAGCACTCTATGCAGTGGCGGCTCGTCTGCTTCCTCGATAGATCTATGAAGGTGGGGCAGAGGGTGTTCCATCCCTTCTCCCCCTTCCTCACGAGCCTTCCCTCGAAGTTCACCATGCCAAGCCTTGAGAATATGCCAAGGAGAAGGCCTATGGGGCAGAGATACCTGCACCATGTCCTGTGTCCTTTTGTGAAGAGGAGGCCTGTGATCAGGGCGAGGACCATCGTGCCTCCGAATATCTCCACCATGGGGAGGGGGTAATCCCTCACACCCACAAGCTGTCCGAGGATGGTGACGAATACGAAGCTCAGGATGGGGGTCCCTTCCCACCTCAACCACCGGGGAGGTATCTTTCCCAGACCCTTCTTGCTTGCATACTCTGAAAGGGCCCCCTGGGGACAGAGGATCCCGCACCATGCCCTTCCGAAGATGATGGTGGAAAGGAGGACAAGGGGAAACCACAGGCCCCAGAAGAGGAAGTTGGCAAAGAGGGTGAAGTTGTTCAGGGCAGTTGCCTCCTCAGGGGGGTAGGGCAGGAGGGGTGGGATGAGGAGGAGGATGATGAAGATAAAGAACATCACCCAGTGGATGGTGCGGATGAGATCCCTCCTGGAGGTGAAGAAGCCCTCCACCTTTCTCACCATCCTGAGTGTGAAGGCTTCCTTTGTCCCTTCGTACCCCCTTGCTATCTCCATTACCTTCTCCTCAAGCCCTTTTCCAGGTCCCCGAAGATGTCGGTAAGGGACCTCTCAAGGTCCTTCATGTGGTCCATGAGTTCGTGGACGGATGAGTCGATCTCCCTAAGGTGGGCCCTGATCTCCTCCATCTCCCTGTTGCCCCTCTCTTCCGGATACAGTTCCTGACAGGTCCTTGCGTGGTGCCTTATGTGTTCAAGGGTGGAGTGGACATGGTCAAGGTCCTTCACGATGTGGAGGACCTCCTTCAACCTCTCCCCCCTCTCCCTGTAGGGCCTGATCAGGAGGGTGTAGAGGAGGGCCACAAGCAGGGCAAGGAGGAGGATGGCCTGGAGGGAGAGCCCCTCAAGGGTGGGGTATATCCCCAGGACACCTATGGTGGGAACCCACTTTACCGGTGTTACAGGTATCCAGCCTGCCTCCTGGAGTTCCATTATCCCCTTTCCTGCGAAGACAAAGGCAAGGTAGTAGAGGAGGGTGCTTGTTATGGCAAAGAAGGGCCCTATGGGTATGCGGACGCTTCCATACCTCATGACAAGGAAGATGGCAGCCAGCACAAGGGAGCCTGCAAGGAAGCCACCGGCTATGTGGAGGATCCCCCCGTTTGCCGATGAGTAGAGGGCCTGGTAGAAGAGGACCGTCTCTGCCCCCTCTCTGAAGACGGCAAGGAAGGATGCAAGGGCAAGGGTATACACGCTTCCCTTGCTCAGGGACCCCTCCACCATGGACTTTATGTACCTCTGCCACTTGACGACCTGGGCCTTGCTGATGAGCCAGTAGCTCACGTAGAAGAGGACCCCTGTGGCTATGAGCATGGTTATGCCTTCCAGGGCCTCCTTTCCCGTCCCTGTAACGGAGAAGAAGAACTGGAGTATGATGGCCAGTGCAAGGCTTGCTATGAGGGCAAGACCTGCCCCTCCATAGACGGTCTTCACCTTCTCCGGCCGTCCGATCTTCACAAGGTAGGCGGCAAGGGCACTTATGACAAGGATGGCCTCAAAGCCCTCCCTCACGATGATTATGAAGGAGTTGAAGAGAAGGGAAAGGGGGCTTTCCTGCCTCTTTGCGATCTCTCTGGATGCATCCCTCAACCGGGATCCGAGGGTGGTGATGACCCCTTCCACCTCTTCAGGTGGGGCACCTGATCCCATGAGTCCCACGATCCTGCCAAAGAGGGACTCAAGTTCTGTCTTCATGGCAGAGGACCTTGCCCCAACCCTTGCCTCCATGCCACTTGCCTCAAAGACATCGAAGTAGGCCTCAGAGACAAGGGCCTTTGCCTTCTTCGGATCCCCTGCCCTGTAGGTTTCAAGGGCCTCATTGAGGAGTTTCTCTATCTTCTCTATCTCCCCCTGGTAGGGAAGGGGCTGTGAGAAGGAGGGCAGGGGGAGGAGAAGCAGGACCAGAAAGGGTACAATCAGTCTCTTCATCATCCCTCCCCTGGCAGGATGCCGAACCTGTAGAGCCTTTCCGCATCCTCCCTCAAGGCCCTTTTCAGATCCTCCACAAGGTCCTTCACCTCTGAGGCAGGGGCCTTTCTGTTTATTGCCTTCCTTATGTCTCCAAACATGGACTCCACCTCGTAGGCCCTCCTGGCAGAGATGCCTGTCCTTATGGCACCCTCCATGCCGGTGGCCTCGAAGATCCCGAAGTAGGCATCGGTGAGGTAGGACTTTGCATCCCTGATCTTGCCCTTCTCGTATGCTGACGATACATCATCAAGGACCTCTGAGATCCTCTCTGTTACAGGCAGCCACGGGTTTTCCTTGCCCATGGATGGAGAGGGGATGAGAAGGAGAAGTAGAAGGGATGCGGATATGGACCGCAGCATGGGGACCTCCATAAATTGATGTTGAAAATCGTTTTCATTTATAGCCCAAAAAAAGGGGGCTGTCAAGTCCTTTTTTCCTTTTTCTGGCATTCCAGACAGAGCCCGTAGAGTTCGAGCTTGTGGCTCTTCACCTTGAAGTTCCTCTCCCTTGCCACCTCGTACTGGAGCCTCTCTATCCTCTCATCTTCGAATTCAAGGATCTTCCCGCAACCGGTGCATATGAGGTGGTCGTGGTGGGATTCAGGGATGGGCTCGTATCTGGTCTGTCCGTCTCCAAAGTTCCTCTCCACCGCTATGCCGCATTCGGTGAGGAGCTTCATGGTCCTGTAGACGGTGGCATACCCTATCCTGGGATTCTTCTTCCTCACCTCCCTGAGGAGTTCCTCAAGGCTCAGGTGGGTCTTTGCTTTCAGGAAGGTATCTGTGATGAGGTCACGCTGGACGGTGCTCTTGAGCCCCTTCTCCTCGATGTATCTCCTGAGGATCTCCTTCTTTTCCTGCCTTTCGGCAGAGTTGTCCTTCAGGGAAGCCATTCAGACGGCCTCCTTCCTCTGGGAGGCATAGAAGGCCTCTTTTGTATTGAGCCTCTCGATGTCATTGAAGATGCACTTGGTGGGGCACCTCTTTGTTGCGGCCTCACTGGACTTGCACTTGTCGTAGTTTACAACGGCAAGGTTGTCTATGATCTCTATCCCTCCCTCAACATCGCAGTCCTTCACGCAGAGAGTGCATGCAACGCAGGCAACCTTGCATACCTTCCTTGCCACGGCCCCTTTGTCCCTGTTCTTGCAGTAGACGAAGAGCTTGTGGCTCTCTGGGTGCATCTCTATGATGTTCCTCGGGCATGCCTCTGCACACTTGCCGCACCCGATGCAGGCATCGTAGAAGACAACAGGCAGACCGTTGTCGTTCATGGCCATTGCATCGAACTTGCATGCCCTCACACAGTCACCGTATCCAAGGCATCCGTATATGCAGGCCTTTCCACCCCCTGTTATGTGGGCGGCTTCACAGGTCTTCTCCCCGTAGTATTCTGCGGTGTAGAGGGATTCTGCATGCCCTCCCTTGCACAGCACCACGGCGATGAGCCTTTCCTGCTTTTCCACCTTCACCCCAAGGAGCTCGGCAAGACCTGTTGCCACCTCCTCCCCACCTGCAAGGCAGCCACTCACGGGTACACCCCCTTCAACGACCCTCTCTGCGAAGACATGACAGCTTGGCAGGCCGCAGGCACCGCAGTTTATGCCAGGAAGTATCCTCATGGCCGCTTCCACCCTTGGATCTTCCTTCACCGAGAGCTTCCTGTCAGCGATGGCAAGGAAGAGGGAGAAGGCCACACCAAGTCCCCCCATTGCCAGTATGGACAGTATCAGGATGTTTTCCGTCATCTCATCACCTCTCTATACCGATAGTAGCCCTGCAAAGCCCATGAAGCTCAGGGCAAGGAGCCCTGCCACAAGGAGGGTTATGGGTGCACCCCTGAGGGCAGGTGGCACATCCGCAAGCTCAAGCTCCTCCCTTATGCCGGCCATGATGACGAGGGCAAGGGTGAAGCCCGCCCCTGCACCCAGGCCGAAGAAGATGCTCTCCACGAAGTCATACTCCCTCAGGACAGCGAATAGGGCAAGTCCAAGGATGGCACAATTCGTGGTTATCAGGGGAAGGAATATGCCAAGGGTCCTGAAGAGGGCAGGGCTTGCCTTCCTTATGAACATCTCCACGAACTGGACAAGGGATGCTATGGTTATTATGAAGGCCACATACTCCAGGAAGGGGAGGTTGTACCTGAGGATGATGAAGTGATAGATGAGCCATGTTACAGCGGCTGTCATGGTCATGACGAAGGTTGTGGCCATCCCCATGTTCAGGGCAGTGTCCACCTTCTTTGACACACCCACAAAGGGGCATATGCCGAGGAAGTAGGTGAGGACGAAGTTGTTTACGATCGCTGCGGAGAGGAATACGAGTATTACTTCCATGGTCTAACCTCAGTGACAGGTCGTTTCAGAGCCTTCCTTCCCTGTGATGTAGTTTATCACACCCACGATGATGCCAAGGGTGAAGAAGGCACCAGGTGGAAGGATCATGACTATCCACGGGGTGAACCAGTCTCCAAACATCTTCAGGCTGAATATGCTTCCAAATCCAAGGACCTCCCTTATGATGCCCAGGAGGACCAGGACCCATGTGAAACCAAGCCCCATTCCCAGGGCATCGAGGAAGGCCCTGTGGACGGGGTGCTTTGATGCGTATGCCTCAGACCTTCCAAGGATGAGGCAGTTGACCACTATAAGGGGCACATAGGGGCCCAGGGCCTTTGATATGGCGGGGAACTGGGCAGCGAGGAAGAGGTCTGCCATGGTCACAAAGGATGCGATGATGACGATGTATGTGGCTATCCTCACCTGCCTTGGGACGAGCCTCTTTATGATGGAGACAAGGGTGCTTGCACTGACCACAACGAAGGTTGTGGCCATCCCCATGGCAAAACCGTTTATGGCCGTGTTGGTTACGGCAAGGGTGGGACACAGGCCAAGGAGCTGGACGGTAACGGGGTTTTCCTTCCAGAAGCCCTTGAAGAAATCCTTTGATAAAGGTAGTTCCTTAGCTGCCACTTCCCTCCTCCTTCAGTATCTTTACCACCCTCTTTACATCCTTCGTTATTGCCCTTGCCACGGCCCTTGAGGATAT
The DNA here is from genome assembly GCA_015492305.1 of Deltaproteobacteria bacterium. Taxonomy (GTDB): domain Bacteria; phylum Desulfobacterota; class GWC2-55-46; order S146-80; family S146-80; genus S146-80. The sequence continues at coordinate 3,468 of WGFJ01000096.1, read as the reverse complement.
GGTTGCCCCTGTTATTGCCTGTATCTCGTTTGGCTTTTCCGGTTTCTTGTTCTTCACATACTCGATCTCGGGTTCGAACTGGAGGCCCTTGAACTGGTTCTGGAAGTCCTCTTCGGCTATCCTGTTGCCAAGGCCAGGGGTCTCCACCTGCTCAAGGACCTTCATCCCTGTGAGGTGTTTGAGATCCTTGTTGAGGCCGACCATCATCCTTATCTTCCCCTGGAACCCGGGACCTTCGGACACAAAGGCGTATCCCGTTGTGTTCCCCTCCTTATCAAGCCCCATGTAGAGGACCGTTCCATTCCTTTCTATCTCCTTGTAATCCACTGTGTCGGGGAGGACTATGAATATGGCCTCCTTCAGTTCCTTCAGCCTGTTCTCCTCGATCCTTGGCTCGGCAACCCTGTACACGGTGGCAAGGATGCCCCCTGAGAATATACCTGTGACGGTAAGGACTATGACCATCTTCAGGATCTTGTTATTCACTCCAGTTCTCCAAATACCTTGGGCCTTGTATACCTGTTGAGTAGAGGGGTTATGGCATTCATGAGGAGTATGGAATACATAACCCCTTCTGGCAACCCGCCGAAGAGCCTTATTATTATAACAAGAAAACCCCCTCCAATGCCAAATATCCACTGTCCCAGCGGGGTGACGGGGGTCGTGACATAATCGGTTACCATGAAGAAGGCACCGAGCATTGCCCCCCCTGCGAGGATGTGGAAGAGGGGGTCCGGGTACCTTGAGGGGGAGATGAGCCAGAATAGACCTCCGAAAAGGAGGATCGATAGCAGGTATGAGAGGGGCTGCCTCCAGTTTATGATGCCCTTGTATCTCAGGTAAAGACCCCCTATCAGGATGGCAAGGGCAGATGTCTCACCCAGGGAGCCGCTTATGTTTCCAAAGAAAAGATCAAGGTAAGGGGTGATCTTCCCTTCAAACTTCATCAGGGCAAGGGGGGTTGCCGTTGTAACAGTGTCTACAGAGGCCATTGTGAGGGGAGGGGTCCATGTGGTTATGGTAACGGGGAAGGCGGCCTGCAGAAAGGCCCTTCCAACCAGGGCAGGGTTGAAGATGTTGTACCCGAGGCCCCCGAAGATGTGTTTGCCAAGGGCCATGGCAGAGATGCCGCCGATTGCCGTGGCCCACAGGGGAAAGGAAGGGGGGAGGGTAAGGGCAAGGAGTATGCCCGTTATGATGGCACTTCCATCTGCCAGTGTTATCTCCTTACCCCTTGCCTTCTGGAATACATACTCTGTGGCAAGGCAGGACAGCACGGATGTGAGGATCAGGAGTATGGCCCTCAAGCCGAAGAAGTAAAGGCTTGCCGCCATGGCTGGCACAAGGGCCACTATGACATTGTGCATTATCTTTGGTATGTTCTCTTCCCTCCTCAGATGGGGAGATGAAGAGACGACGAGTATGTCCTTCTTAGCTTCCGCCAACTTTCCTCTCTGCCTCCCTTACCCTGATCTTCCCTATCCTTATCCAGTGGACAAGAGGCCTTTTCGAGGGACAGACAAAGGAACAGCATCCGCACTCTATGCAGGCCATTCCCCCGTAGGCCTTGAACTCCTCCACCATGTGGAGTCTGCCGAAATCCCCTATCTTAAGGGGCATGAGGTTCATGGGACAGGCCTCCACACAGCTTGCACACCTGATGCATGGCTCGTAGCCATCGAGTTCTATCTCCTCTTCACCGAATACAACTATCCCTGTTGTGCCCTTTATCACCGGGACATCAAGGTCCATCTGGGCTATCCCCATCATGGGGCCACCCATGATCACCTTCTTTCTGCCCTCCTTCATGCCCCCGCATGCCTCTATGACATCCCTGAAGGGGGTTCCTATCCTGACAAGGAGGTTCTTAGGCTCCCTGATGCCCGATCCTGTTACAGTCACCACCCGCTCGATAAGGGGCCTTTCCTCCTTCAGGGCCCTGTATATGGCAAAGGCGGTCCCTACATTCTGCACAACCACCCCCACATCCATGGGAAGGCCCCCTACGGGCACATCCCTGTCGAGGATGGCCTTTATGAGCATCTTCTCTGCCCCCTGGGGATACTTCGTCTCAAGGGCAACAACCTCTATCCCGGGGAAGGCGCTTGCCTTCTGCTTAAGGATGGTCAGGGCATCCATCTTGTTTTCTTCCACGCCGATGTAGATCCTCTCAGCCCCCACTGCCTTCTTTATGGCAAGGGCTCCCCACAGGACCCCTTCCCCTTCCTCCACCATGAGGCGGTGGTCTGCAGTGAGGTAGGGCTCACACTCACAGCCATTGATGATGACCGTGTCTATCCTTTTGTTCTCAGGAGGGGATAGCTTTACATGGGTGGGGAATGTGGCGCCTCCCATACCCACGATCCCTGCCTCCCTCACCCTCTTCCTTATCTCTTCAGGGGTGAGGGAATCCAGGTCTGGAGGGCCGGGGTTCCCTTGCGGTCCTTCCTCCTCTTCCCCTGTCCTCTGGATCACAACGGCCTCTACCTTGCCACCAAGGGGATGGGGATAGGGCTCCACGGAGAGGACCTTACCCGTTACACTTGCATGGACGGGTGAGGATATGAAGGCCTCTACATCCCCTATCTTCTGGCCACATACAACCTCCTCTCCTTTCTTTACCAGGGCCTTGCATGGTTTGCCTATGTGCTGCTGGAGAGGTATGATTACCTTGGAAGGGATAGGGGCCTTTTCTATCCCTTTGTGGGCTGTGGCCTCCTTATGATATTCAGGGTGTATGCCATGAGCAAAGGTTTTGAACGCCATACCTCTTTCTTCAGAGTCCCTGTCATAATGAGGTCACCCGTGGGGCACCTTCAGAAAAGCTTGGCTAAAATATCAAAAGTGAGAATCGAAATCAAGATCTATTTTTCACCTTACAGGGAAATGGCATGCCGACAGCACTCCACCTCCCCTGGGAAGGAGCTGCGGTTCCTCCTTCCTGCACCTTTCCTGGGCGTATATGCACCTGGTGTGGAAGACGCACCCTGGAGGTGGGTTCATGGGGCTTGGTATCTCGCCTCTCAGGATGATCCTCTTCCTCTTCGAGCCCGGCACAGGCACAGGGACAGCCGAGAGCAGGGCCTCTGTATATGGATGGGTGAAGCCCTGAAAGAGGCTTTCTGTGGGTGCCATCTCCATGATCTTGCCAAGGTACATGACTATGACCCTGCTGGTTATGTGCCTTACAACCCTGAGGTCGTGGGTTATGAGGAGGTAGGTGATGTTGAACTCCTTCTGTATCTCCTCAAGGAGCTTTATGATCTGGGCCTGGATGGATACATCGAGGGCAGAGAGGGGCTCATCGGCCACGATGAAGCTCGGCCTCAGGGCTATTGCCCTTGCAATGCCTATCCTCTGCCTCTGACCACCGCTGAACTCGTGGGGATAGCGGTTTATGGCATCAGATGGCAAGCCCACTATATCGAGGAGTTCCCTCACCCTCTTCTCCCTCGCCCTTCCCCTTGC
>WGFJ01000095.1 GCA_015492305.1 Deltaproteobacteria bacterium | reverse complement strand
GAGGATGGTCATCTTGTGATAAGGGAGGCCTATGCCTTCTTGAGGCCCACCGAATGGATGGATCTCAAGGTGGGAAGGCAGGTCCTTACCTGGGGAACGGGTGATTACCTCTTTGTCAACGATCTCTTCCCGAAGGACTATGTATCCTTCTTCACAGGAAGGGATGATGAGTATCTGAAGCTGCCCTCCGATGCCCTGAAACTCTCCTTGTTTACAGATCCTATGGACCTTGACCTTGTGATCATCCCCTTCTTTGAGCCGGATGAGACGGTAAAGGGACAAAGGCTCTCCTTCTTCGATCCCTTTGAAGGCAGGATTGTGGGCACAGAATCGCAGAGGAAGATCATAGAACAGGTGGATAGCCTGGAAAACACGGAGGTGGCCCTCAGGCTCTACAGGAATATAGGCAGTTTCGAGCTTGCCCTTTACGGCTTCAGGGGGTTCTACAAGGAACCGAGGGGCACAAAGGATGAGGCAAAAAAGGAGGTCTACTACCCCAGGCTCAATGTATACGGGGCAAGCCTTAGAGGCCCCTTTGCTGGAGGCATAGGGAGTGTGGAGATAGGGTACTACGACTCCAGGGAGGACAGAAAGGGGAGAAACAGGCTTGTAGAGAACCCCTACATAAGGTATCTCTTCGGCTACGAAAGGGATCTTGGAGGGGACCTGAAGGGTGAGGTCCAGTACCTCCTTGAAGAGATGATCCACTACGATGCCTACAGGGGATCCCTCAGGGATGGGGATGTGGAAAGGGATAGGTTCAGGCACCTCCTCACCTTCAAGGTTACCAAGCTCCTTAAGGAACAGACCCTGGAGGTATCCTTCTTTGCCTTCTACAGCCCATCCGATGAGGACCTCTATCTCAGACCAAGGGTCAGCTATAGCATCACCGACAGGTGGAAGGTAAGTGTGGGGGGGAACATCTTCTGGGGAAGGAAGGATTACACCGAGTTCGGACAGCTCGATGGCAACGACAATATCTACACAAGGATCAGGTACAGTTTCTAAAGAAGGAGGTGATCATCCATGCATCTTGAAAGGTGGCTAAGGCTGATTGCAGGGACCTTCATACTCTTGAGCCTCGTCCTCTACATGGTTCATTCCCGCTACTGGCTCATCTTCACGGCCTTTGTGGGGCTAAACCTCTTCCAGTCAGGCTTTACAGACTGGTGCCCCATGATGAGCCTCCTCAGGGCCCTGGGGGTGAGGGAAAGGGCCTGTTCTCAGAGTTCGTAGAGGGTCTCGTCCCTCTTTGGGGGCTTCCTCTTGGGGGCCTTCTCCTTCTTCGAAAAGAGGTCCTCCTCATTGAGGATGTCCCCCATCTCCTCCTCTATCCTTTCAGGGTCCTCCCCTGCCTCCATCCTCTGGAGGGCCTCCTCCATCTTCTCACCGAGTTCAAGGCCTGTGAGTTCAGAGAATCTGCGCATTAGCCTTGCCGCATCCCTCGGGTTGTCCTCATCCACACTCCCCATCTCTGTTTCAAGCTCTGCCATGGCCCTCTCGAGTCTGGATTCGTCTATATCGGGCAGCCCTTCCTCCCTCTCCTCCTTACCCGAAGGTGTGGAGAAGACAGACATCATCCTCTTGAGGTCCCTATCGCATCGAGGGCACTTCGGTATCTTTGAGGTGTTAACGGTCCTTGAGTAGAAGTTGAAGATGGTGTTGCAGTGGTGGCAGTAGAACTCGTAGATGGGCATAGGCACCTCCTATCCAACCTTCTTCAATGGTGCAGGGGGCACCTTGAGCTTTTTCAGGCCCGCACCATGGAAGGAAACGATCAGCACATCCCTCCCCTTCATCCCCAGTACCTTCCCTCTGCCGAAGGCGGGGTGTTCGACGAGATCACCTGTGGAAAAGGCCCTGTCATCAACAGGGCCGAAAGATCCCCCTTCAGGGCCAGCATCCACCCTGTAGAGACGGAGGTAGTGCCTGTCCACCTCATCAAGGAACCGTGATGGCCTCTGCTCCATGATCTTTCCGAAGATGCGCCTCCTCCTTGCTGCCGAAAGGAAGAGCCTCTCCTTTGCCCTTGTCATCCCCACATAGCAGAGCCTCCTCTCCTCCTCCACATCGCCCTCTGCAACAGCCTTTCCATGGGGGAAGAGGCCCTCCTCCATCCCTGTCATGAAGACCACAGGAAACTCAAGGCCCTTTGCAGAGTGAATGGTCATAAGGGCCACCTTGCCCCTTCCCTGATCATAGGAATCGATGTCACTCACAAGGGAGAGGTGATCCAGGAAGTCACGGATATCGCTTCCCGGATTGTCCTCCTCAAACTCCTTTGCAGCGGAAAGGAACTCCTTTATGTTCTCGACCCTCCCTTCTTCCCCTTTGTCCTCCCACATCGCGAGGAGGCCCGTAACATGGAGGAGCCTTTCCAGGAAATCGAAGGGAGGAAGGCACAAAAGACCCTGCAACTGGCTTATCTGACCGACAAAGAGCCTTACCCCTTCACCCCTGCCCCTAAACACCCCCTCCTCCATCCCCTTCAAAATGGCATCGAAGAGGGAGAGGGAATCCCTCTCAGCAATGGCCCTTGTAAGTTCGATGGTCCTCCTGCCTATCCCCCTTGGAGGCTGGTTTATCACCCTGAGGAGGCTCTGTGAGTCCTCCGGGTTGAGGATCACCCTGAGATAGGCGATGATGTCCTTTATCTCCGCCCTCTCGTAAAACCTGGTGCCACCCAGGATCTCATAGGGGATCCCGGACCTCAAAAGGGCCTCTTCAAGCACCCTTGACTGGGCATTTGTCCTGTAGAAGATGGCAAACTCACCAAGGTCCCTCTCCTTTGAAAGGTCAAGGATGGTCCTTCCAACCCAGTTAGCCTCTTCCTCCTCACTCTCAAGGATGGCAAGGGTGACCTTTTCCCCCTCTCCTTGCCTTGTCCAGAGGGTCTTGCCCCTCCTCATGGTATTATTCCGTATCACCGAATTGGCAGCACCAAGGATGGTCCCTGTTGACCTGTAGTTCTCCTCAAGCCTTATGACCCTCAGATCGGGGAAATCCCTTTCGAGGTCAAGGATGTTCCTTACCCTTGCACCCCTCCATCCATATATGGATTGATCATCATCACCCACAACCCAGAGGTTTCTCTCCCCATTGAGTAGAAGCCTTATGAGCTGATACTGGGCGAGGTTGGTATCCTGAAACTCATCAACAAGTACATGCTGGAAGAGTTCTCTGTACCTTGAGAGGATGGCAGGATTCTCCCTGAAGAGCCTCAGGGGGAGGAGGATGAGGTTCCCGAAATCAACGGCAGAGTTCTTCCTGAGGGCATCCTCGTAGACCCTGTACAGGGAGAGCAGTCTTTCCTCGAGGTGGCCTGAAGGCTCTACATCCTCAGGGGCAATGGCGTCGTTCTTCATGGCCTCTATGTAAGAGGCGACCCTTTCAGGGGTGATGAGTTCATCCTCGATCCCTTCCCTCCTCATACACTCCCTGATGAGGGAGAGCCTTTCCCTTTCGTCGTAGATGGAGAAGTCCCTCTTCAGACCAAGGGCATTTGACTCCATCCTCAGTATCCTGAGGCCTATGGAATGGAAGGTCCCTATCCAGAGGCCATCGGCTCCAGAGAGGATGGGTCTTATCCTCTCCTTCATCTCACCTGCGGCCTTGTTTGTGAAGGTGATGGCAAGGATGGAGGAGGGGGGAACCCCCCTTTCCTTCACAAGGTAGGCCACACGCCTTGTAAGGACCAGGGTCTTCCCACTGCCTGCACCGGCAAGGACAAGGAGAGGACCTGAGGGATGGAGGACAGCCTCCCTCTGGGCAGGATTAAGCCCCTCAAGGAGATCCATTCACCTTCCTCCAAGCCTTGAGAGTTCTCTGTGATAGGCGGTGAGGATGTCCTTCCTCGTAAGCATGTTCACAACCCTGGATGGATCCTTTGGATCCACAACAGGTATATCGTCCACATTGACCATGGCAAGCCCCTTGAGGGCCACACTGAGATCATCGTCAAGGGAGACGGTGATGACATCGGGTGTGCATATATCCCTCGCAATCACAAGGCCCTTCAGGACATCTTCATCGAAGATGACCCGCCGCACATCGTTAAGGGATATGATCCCCACCATCCTCCCCTGGCTGTCAACAACGGGGAAGTTCGAAAAGGTCGTCTCTGAAACCACCCTGAGGATATCCTCAATGGAAGCAGCTTCCGGGACAAGGACCGGTTTCCTGTCCCTGGGGATGGCATCCCTCACCTTTATCTGTTTCAGGAGATCTATGGCAAAGTCGCCCTGGTGGGCAGGGGAATCGATCCTTGAGGGGACCTGCTTCTCATAGAGGGTTGCCTTCCTCAGGAAGAGGAAGGAGATGGTGCTTACAAGCATCATGGGCACGAGGAGGCCATAGCTCTCGGTCATCTCCGAGACCAGGATCAGGGAGGCAATGGGCACCTTCGCAATGCCTGCGAAGAAACCACCCATGCCCACCATGACAAAGGCGGCCTGGGAAAGGGCCAGACCCGGAAAGAGGTATGAGATCAGGCCACCGAAGGATCCACCAAGCATGGCCCCTATAAAGAGGGATGGTGCAAAGACACCACCGCTGCCGCCAGAGCTTATGGTGAAGGAGGTGGCAAGGATCTTTGCAAAGGCAAGGATGAGCATGAATGCAAGGGCAAGCTTACCCTCGATTGCCATCTGTATCCATCCATAGCCACCACCGAGTATATGGGGCAGGTAGAAGGCCAGAAGGCCAAGGAGCAATCCCCCTACAGCCGGTTTAAGCCTGGTATCGATACCAAGGGGCTTGAAGAAGAAATCCCTCATCCCGTAGAAGACCCTTATGTAGATGTATCCAACACCTGCGCATAAGAGACCAAAGAGGGCATAGAAGATGAGCTCAAAGGGGTGGACATAGGTGAGCTTGGGGGTCTGAAAGAGGGGTCCACTCCCGTAGAAGGAGGTGAAGACCGAATAGGAGACTATGGAGGAAAGGATGCATGGGAGGACCCCTTCATACTCGATCTCTGTGTCCTGGTAGAGGACCTCGCAGGCGAATATGGCTGCCCCCAGGGGGGCCCTGAATATGGCCCCTATACCACCGGCTGTGCCTGCAAGGAGGAGTATCCTCCTGTCCCTGTCTGGAAGGTGGAAGAGGGTGGCAAGGTAGGATCCAAAACCTGCCCCTATCTGGGCGATGGGGCCTTCCTTTCCTGCCGATCCCCCTGACCCTATGGTAACCACCGAGGCAATGGTCTTTATGAAGGGGACCCTCTTCCTTATTACCCCCCTCTTCCTGTGGAAGGAATCGACCATCGCATCCGTACCATGGCCCTCTGCCTCAGGGGCAAAGGTGAAAACGAGAAAGCCAGACACAAGGCCGCCGATCACAGGGACGATGACAAGGATCCACCTCCTGTAGCCATCCTCAAAGACGGGATGGAAGGGTGTGGGAGGATGGTAGCCTGCAAGGCCTGTAAGGAGGTAGGAAGAGGTCAATCCCAGGAGGTAGTCAAAGACTATGGCACCAACACCGGAGACGATACCAACGGCTATGCTGAAGAAGAGCCACTTTCCTACAAGCCCTACCTCAAGCCCCTCCAGGATGCTGAGGAGTTTTGACTTTGTCTCAAACCTGGATATCATTCCACGGTTACACTCTTTGCAAGGTTTCTTGGCTGATCGACATCTGTACCCCTGAGGACTGCCACATGATAGGCGAAGATCTGCAGGGGAAGGACCGTGATGAGGGGGGAGAGGAAGGGATCAGAAGGTGGAAGGGCAATGGTTTTACTGGCCTTATCCCCTATGATCCCATCACCTTCGGTCACAAGGGCTATAACCCGTCCACCCCTTGCCCTTACCTCTTCTATGTTGCCAAGCATCTTCTCATAGGCCCTGTCCTTCACGGCTATGGCCATGGTGGGCATGTTCTCATCTATAAGTGCAATGGGACCGTGTTTCATCTCACCCGCCGGGTAGCCTTCGGCATGGATGTAAGAGATCTCCTTGAGCTTGAGGGCACCTTCAAGGGCTATGGGGTAGTTTATACCCCTGCCCAGGTAGAGGAAGTCCTTGTACTTGAAGTATTCCCTTGCTATGCCGCCTATGGCATCGTTGAGGGAGAGGACAGACTCCATGGCAGAGGGGACCCTGAGGAGGTCACCTATCCTTTCCCTTATCCCTTCACTATCTATCCTGCCCCTGAGCTGGGCCAGGTAAAGGGCCATAAGGTAGAGGGCAACGATCTGGGTTGTGAAGGCCTTTGTAGAGGCCACCCCTATCTCAGGTCCTGCATGGGTGTACAGGACACCGTGGGAGGCCCTTGCTATGCTGCTTTCTATCACATTGCATATGGCTATGACCTTTGCACCGAGGTCCCTTCCAAGCCTTGTGGCTGCGAGGGTGTCTGCCGTCTCTCCCGACTGGGATATGGGGATGAGAAGGGTCTCCCTGTCCACAAGGGGCTCCCTGTATCGGAACTCAGAGGCGATATCTACCTCCACAGGAAGCCTTGCTATGCCCTCTATCATGAACTTCCCCACAAGACCTGCATGCCACGAGGTGCCACAGGCAACTATTGAAACCCGCTTTACCGTATCCTCCTCAGAAAGACCCGTCTCATCGAGGTATACCCTGCCCTCTTCCTCGGAGACCCTCCCCCTTATGGTGTCTATGACGGCCCTTGGTTGTTCGAAGATCTCCTTCTCCATGAAGTGCCTGTACCCACCCTTCTCGGCCATGGCAGGGGTCCAGTCGATGCGCCTTGCCCTCTTATCGACCCTTTCCCCTTTCCTGTCGAAGAACCTCGGCCCATCCTCATCTATGACCACCACCTCTCCGTCCTCAAGGAAGACGATCTCCCGGGTGTATTCGAGGATGGCGGGTATATCGGAGGCCAGGAAGTACTCATCACCACCGAGGCCCACCACAAGGGGGCACTCCTGCCTTGCCCCTATGAGCTTCCCTGGTTCATCCCCCTTGAGAACCGCTATGGCCCATGAACCCCTGAGGATGGAAAGGGCCTTGAAGACGGCATCTTCAAAGGTCATGCCCTGCCTCACAAACCTGCAAATGAGGTGGGCTATCACCTCTGAATCCGTTTCCGAACGGAACCTGGCCCCCTCCTTCTCGAGGGATCTTTTTATCTCCAGGTGGTTCTCGATGATGCCGTTGTGGACAACGGCAATAGGACCTTCAACATGGGGGTGGGCATTCTCCTCTGAGGGTCTTCCGTGGGTTGCCCATCTTGTGTGGCCTATCCCTGTGCTTCCACGGCATGGACGGGTCCTTACCTTCTCCTCCAGCGAGGCTATCTTGCCCTTGCATCTCCTTACCTCGATGCCTTCTCTGTCGATTACAGCAAGACCTGCCGAATCGTATCCCCTGTACTCGAGCTTCTTGAGACAGGAAAGGATGATCCCGGTACAGTCTCTCTTACCTGTATAACCAACTATCCCACACATGTCCAAACATGGCAGTTTAAGGACTTGAAAAAGCCGCTGATTGAGCCTATAATCGGGTGTCTTATTATATACAAGTAGGAGGGCTTCATCAAAAACTTTTTGAAGGTTACAGGCATCATCCTTACACTTCTCCTTATCTTTCCCCTTCCTGCTGCCGGTGGAGGCAGGCTTGATCTATCGTGGGGAAGGGGAGAGGAGGGCTCACACAGGTACAGGGGTGCCCTTGCCCTTGACTGGCAGAGGGTATGGTCCCTATCGGATGGCATGGACCTTTCAGGTTACTGGGAGGCGGGGATCGAGAGATGGAAGGAAGACAGGGATTCCCTCTATGCTGCAAGCTTTATGCCCGTCTTCCGGATCAAGGGCAGGATCGACGGCAGGAAAGGGATATACCTCTTTGTGGACGGGGCCATAGGCCTCTACCTCCTTTCCGAGAGCACCCTCGGGGATAAGAGGTTCTCAACGGCCTTTCAGTTCGGCGATCACCTGGGCATGGGTCTCATAGTGGGTAGCCTTGAGATGGGCTATAGATTCGAGCACCTCTCAAATGGGGGGATAAACAGCCCCAACCCCGGGATAAACTTCCATCTCTTCAGGATCGGCTATCGCTTTTAGCCCTTTCCTTCCTCCTCTCCACCCATCCCTCGATGTTCTTCTGTTCCACCCTTGAGAGGGCAAGGGCCCCTGGAGGGACATCCTTTGTGACAGTGGTGCCAGACCCTATGTAGGCACCCCTTCCAACCCTTACCGGTGCGATAAGCTGGGTATCGCTCCCTATGAAGGCCCCGTCCTCCACAACGGTTCTGTGCTTCTTGAATCCGTCGTAGTTGCAGGTAATGGTACCAGCCCCTATATTCACCCCTTCCCCTATGGTGGCATCCCCTATGTAGGAGAGGTGGTTTGCCTTTGTCCCCTTCTTTATGGTGGAATTCTTCACCTCCACAAAGTTCCCGATCTTGACCCCCTCCTCAAGGATGCTGCCAGGACGCAACCTTGCAAAGGGACCGATAACCACACCCTTGCCTATGGAGGAGGACTCCACAAGGGAGTGGGACCTGATCCTGCAACCATCTCCAATGATGGAGTCTATTATCTTGCTCCCCTCTTCAATCACACATCCCTCCCCCACGGTGCTATCACCCTCTATGTGGATGTTGGGGTAGAGGATGGAATCCATTCCAACCTTCACTCCATAATCGATGTAGGTGTTCGATGGGTCCATCACAGTCACACCCGCTGCCATGAGTCCATCCAGTATCCTCTCCCTCATAATCCGGTTGGCTATGGCAAGGTCCTTCCTCGTGTTCACACCTGCCACATCCATGGCATTACCGTGCATGTAAGAGACCACCCTGTATCCTTTCTCCCTTGCCAGGGCCACTATATCGGTAAGGTAGTGTTCACCCTTCCTCTCCGAAGGGGGGATGGCCCTCAAAAGGTCAAAGAGGGGGAGGGAGGAGAAGAGGTAGATACCCCCATTCACCTCCTTTATCCCCCTTTCCTCAGGACCTGCCTCCACCTCTTCCACAATCCTCAAAAGTCTCCCACGACCGTCCTTCACAACCCTTCCGTAACCTGTTGGATCCTCCCTTTCGATGGTAACAACCGTGATATTGGCAGATTCTCTGATATGGGTCTCTATCAACCCCCTGAGACACTCCTCTGTAACAAGGGGGGTGTCGCCACAAAGGACAAGGATACCTCCCTCCCATCCCTTTATCGCCTCTTCTGCCGCAAGAAGGGCATGGGCTGTGCCGAGTTGCTCCTCCTGAACGACGAACTGGACACCTTCAAAGAGGGAACTCACCTCTTCCCTTCCATGACCCACAACAACTATCCTCCTCAGGGCACCTACCTTCCTGCTCACCTCAAGGGGGTAGTAAAGCATGGGTTTACCCGCCACAGGGTGGAGGACCTTTGGCATCTTGGAAATCATCCTCTCCCCCTTCCCTGCGGCAAGGATTACAGCAACGAGTTCCATGGCTTCTCCTCCTCTGGAGTGGTTGTATTGATGATACAGGGTAGGAGATCTTCAGTCAAGCTCGGCCTTTACAGGCTCTATCTGTGTGGTAAAATGGATACATGGAACTGGAGAAGGTCCTCAACCACCTTGAAGAGGCCATAAAGCGGTTGCAACTCGAATATGAGCAGTATCTCACAGGGGTCCTCAAGAAGGAGCCCCTGGACCTGAGGAGAGAGGTGGAAAGGATCATCGCCTCCTACAACAGGAGGAGGATAAACAATACCGCCCTAAGGTTCAGGTTCAACGCCCTTGCAGCAAGGTTCAACACTTACAAAAATTACTGGGAGAGGGTTTTGAGGAAGAGGGAAGAAGGGAAGGTGCTTAGAACAGATGCGAATGAAAGGGATCTAAAGGTCCTCTACCTTGAGTACATAGAGGCAAGGAGGAGATGCAACCAGCCTACAGACCACATCACCTATGAGGACCTTATCAGGAAGATAAAGGCCCATCTCGGATCTGGAAAGGGCGTCAATCTTTCTGTAAGGATCAAGGATGGAAAGGCAATCCTCGTCAAGACGCGGAAGAAGGGGGCCTAACCTGCGATCTCTTCCATGATGGTGAGCCTCTCAAGCCTGCTCAGAAGGTCCTGGTATGCCTCATCCTCAGGCCTGGTGGACCTCAATCTCTCCTCCACCTCACCCTTCTCAGCCCTGAGGGCCCCAACATCGATATCCTCTGCCTTTATGGCCTCCTCAACAAGGAGGATGGCCTTCTCCTGATCCACCTCTGCGTAGCCACTGCTTACAAAGAGGGAATACCTCCTTCCATCCTTCTGATAGCTGAGTCTGCCCATCTTCAGGGCAGCCATCATGAAGGCATGACCCGGAAGGACACCAAACTCCCCCACAAGACCCGGGGCAACAAGGTCTTCAACATCTTCACTCACCACGATGCCCTTTGGCGTAACTACCTCTAAATGGACCTTATCCATGTCACGCAGCCTTCTTCAGTTTTTCGGCCTTCTCCAGGGCCTCCTCGATGGTTCCCACCATATAGAAGGCCTGCTCTGGTATATCGTCATGCTTGCCTTCCACTATCTCCTTGAAGCCCCTTATGGTATCTGCAATCTTCACATACTTTCCTGGCATCCCTGTGAACTGCTCCGCCACGAAGAAGGGCTGGGAAAGGAACCTCTGTATCTTCCTTGCCCTTGCAACAACGAGCTTATCCTCCTCTGAAAGCTCCTCCATACCAAGGATGGCTATGATGTCCTGAAGGTCCTTGTACCTCTGGAGGATCCTCTGGACCTCCCTTGCAACCCTGTAATGCTCCTCCCCGACTATCTGGGGGTCAAGGATCCTTGATGTGGAATCAAGGGGGTCCACTGCCGGGTATATACCGAGCTCTGCAATCTGCCTTGAAAGGACCGTCGTGGCATCCAGGTGGGCAAAGGTTGTGGCAGGTGCAGGGTCTGTGAGGTCATCTGCCGGAACGTATATGGCCTGGACAGAGGTGATGGAACCCCTCTTGGTGGAGGTGATCCTCTCCTGGAGTTCACCCATGTCGGTACCAAGGGTTGGCTGGTAACCCACGGCCGAAGGTATCCTGCCGAGAAGGGCCGAAACCTCCGAATTGGCCTGGACAAACCTGAATATGTTATCTATGAAGAGGAGAACATCCTGCCCCTCTTCATCCCTGAAGTATTCCGCAATGGTGAGGGCTGTAAGACCCACCCTTGCCCTGGCTCCAGGGGGTTCGTTCATCTGTCCATAGACAAGGGCTGCCTTGCTCAAGACCCCTGATTCCTTCATCTCGAGCCATAGGTCGTTGCCCTCCCTTGTCCTCTCACCAACACCTCCGAAGACGGAGAATCCTCCATGTTCCATGGCAACGTTGTGGATAAGCTCCATTATGAGGACGGTCTTACCCACCCCTGCGCCGCCGAAAAGGCCTATCTTACCACCCTTGGGGTAAGGGGCAAGAAGGTCAACCACCTTGATGCCTGTCTCAAAGGCCTCAACGGTGGTACTCTGTTCCTCAAAGCTCGGGGCTGGTCTGTGGATGGGATACCTCTTCTTTGCCTCTACAGGTCCGGCCTCATCTATGGGCTCTCCAATGACATTGAGGATCCTCCCGAGGACCTCCCTTCCCACAGGAACGGTGATCTTTTCCCCAGTATCCATTGCCTCCATCCCCCTTACAAGGCCATCCGTCGAGTCCATGGCTATACATCTCACCCTGTTTTCTCCAAGGTGCTGGGCCACCTCGGCAACAAGGTTCCACTTCTTATCGCTTATGGCCGGGTTCGTTATCCTTATGGCGTTGTATATGGGTGGAAGATGGCCCTTCTCAAACTCCACATCCACAACCGGGCCTACCACCTGAACGATCCTGCCTATATTCTTTTCCATGCCAAACCTCCTTTAAGCGCTTCTTTTCCTCATGGCCTCAACGCCATTGACTATGTCCATAAGTTCTTTTGTTATTGCAGCCTGTCTTGCCCTGTTATAGTGAAGGGTAAGCCTTGCTATCATCTCCGATGCGTTGTTGGTGGCCGAATCCATGGCGGTCATCCTTGCACCATGCTCACTTGCTATGGACTCCAGGAAGGCGGTGTAGATCTGGATATTCACATACTTGGGCAGCAACTCGTTCAATATCCCCCTGTCAGAGGGTTCGAATATGTAGTCCCCTCCCCCCTCCTCGGCTCCAAGCCCCCCTGTCTCCACCGGCAGGAGCCTTGTAACCACAGGGCGCTGGATGAGGACAGATCTGAACTCGGCAAAGACCATGTAGATCTCATCAACCTCACCTTTCGTAAAGGCATCTATCATCGTCTCTCCAAGCCGGGCTGCCCAGGGATAATCGACCCTTCCGGGGTTCGGATAGGTGGCCCTTACCTCAAGCCCCCTTTTGGAGAAGTAGGATATCCCCTTTCTCCCTATCAGTGTAAGGGATACAGGGACCTCCTCTTCAAGGCTCTCCCTGATCTTTGACTCAGCCGCCTTTATGATGTTGCTGTTGAAACCGCCACACAACCCCCTTTCGGCCGTGAAGACGATGATCTCCCTCTTCTCAATGACCTCCTTTGCCTTGAGAAGGGGATGTTCAAATCCTTCCTGCCTGGAAACAAGACGGCCCAAGACCTCTTTCATCTTCTGAGCATAAGGCCTTGCGGCCTTTATCTCCTCTTCGGCCCTCCTGAGCTTGGCAGCAGAGACCATCTTCATGGCCTTTGTGATCTGCTGGGTGTTCTTTACACTCTTTATACGCCTTTTTATGTCCCTTAGGGTCGCCATCTTCCCTCACACCACAAAAAGTTCTTTCAACTCATCAAGGGCCTTCTTGATCTTGGCCTTCAGATCGTCATCAAGGGTCTTCTTCTCCCTGATCTCTTCCAGTATCTCCGGGTGCTTTGTCTCAAAGAATGTGTATAGCTCCTCCTCGTATCTCCCGATGGCCTCCACAGGGTAGTCATCTACATAGCCATTTGTAGCAGCGAATATTATGAGGATCTGCTTTTCCACAGGAAGGGGTGCGTACTGGGGCTGCTTGAGTATCTCCACAAGCCTCATACCCCTTGCAAGCTGGGCCTGTGTGGTCTTGTCCAGTTCACTGCCAAACTGGGCAAAGGCTTCAAGCTCCCTGTACTGGGCGAGCTCAAGCCTCAGACCTCCTGCCACCTGTTTCATCGCCTTGACCTGGGCAGCACCTCCAACCCTTGAAACCGAAAGACCCACATTGATGGCAGGACGTATGCCTGAATAGAAGAGACCTGTCTCGAGATAGATCTGCCCATCGGTTATGGAGATCACGTTTGTAGGTATGTAGGCCGAGACATCCCCTGCCTGTGTCTCGATTATGGGAAGGGCTGTAAGGGAGCCCCCACCAAGGTCATCTCTCAGCTTCGCTGCCCTCTCCAGGAGCCTTGAGTGGAGGTAAAAGACATCCCCTGGATAGGCCTCCCTTCCGGGTGGTCTCCTGAGGAGAAGGGAAAGCTGCCTGTAGGCCACAGCGTGCTTTGAAAGATCGTCATAGATGATGAGGGCGTGCCTTCCGTTATCCCTGTAATACTCACCCATCGCAACCCCTGCGTAGGGTGCTATAAACTGGAGAGGTGCTGGCTCACTGGCCGTGGCAGAAACGACTATGGTGTAGTCCATGGCCCCGAACTTCTCAAGCTTATCCACGACCTGGGCAACGGTGGATCTCTTCTGGCCAATAGCCACATAGATGCATATGACATCCGTATCCTTCTGGTTGATGATGGTATCTATGGCAATGGCGGTCTTGCCCGTCTGCCTGTCCCCTATTATGAGTTCCCTCTGGCCCCTCCCGATGGGGATCATTGCGTCGATGGCCTTGATACCCGTCTGGAGTGGCTCATTAACGGGCTGCCTGACCACTATACCCGGGGCCTTCAACTCCACCCTCCTGAACTGCTTGGCCTCGATAGGCCCCTTACCATCTATGGGCTGACCTATAGCATTTACAACCCTACCAATCAACTCATCCCCAACCGGGACCTCGACTATCCTGCCAGTCCTCTTTACGGTGTCGCCCTCTTTGATGAGATAATCCTCACCAAGTATGGCAGCACCCACATTGTCTTCCTCCAGGTTGAGGACCATACCGTAGATATCGTTGGGGAACTCAACGAGTTCCCCGGACATCGCCTTTTCAAGGCCGTAGATCCTTGCTATGCCATCTCCAACGGATATGACCGTGCCCGTCTCCTGGATCTCGACCCCTTCTTCTACCTCTTTTATCTGTTTCTTTATTATCTCGCTTATCTCGTCAACCTTGATCTCCATCTCCTTACACTCCCTCCCTTATTCTTTTTTTAAGCGAAAGAAGCCTTGACCTTACACTTCCATCGATAAGGATATCCCCTATCTTGACAATCACTCCCCCTATCATATCCTTATCCTCTTCCACATCCAGAAGGACCTCCTTGCCGGTAACCTCTTCCAGCCTCGATCTTATCCTGTCAAGGACCGGGCTCTCCCTGTCGGCATCTGGCAGGTAGGCCCTGGCCCTGACCCTTCCCATCTCCTGATCCTCAAGCCCCTGATAGACCTTGAGGATCTCATCGAGGATGGCAAGGCGATTCTTCTTTATGAGGAGCAAAAGGAATCTGGATGTCAACTCTGAAAGGCCCATGGTGACCACAACCCTTTCAAGGGCCTCCTTTTTGACATGGAAGTCGTAGACAGGGCCACAAAGAAGGACCTTGAGGGCCGGGGTATTCCTCAAGATCTCATTGAAGAGACGGATCTCCCCTCCTATCTCCCCCACCTTGCCCTCCTCCCTTGCAAGTTCGAAGAGGGCCTTTGCGTATCTCCTGGCTACTATCATGTCCTTTTCAACTCCACCCTTTTCAAAAAGTCCTCAACAAGTCTCTTCTGATCCTCCTCTGTCAGCTCCTTTTCAAGCCTTTCCTCTGCAAGCCCCACAAGGAGGTCAGCCACCTCACCTCTCACACGTTCCATCACCTTCTTGGCCTCCTGTTCTGCGGCAAGCTTGGCCTGTTCCTTTATCCTCTCGGCAAACCGTGTGGCCTCTTCTATTATCTTATCCCTCTCCCTCTCCCCCTCTTCCCTTAGCTCGGCATGGATCGCCTCTATCTGCTTCTCTATGTTGGCCAATCTCTTTGAGTATTCCCTGTGCTTCCTTTCAGCCTCTGCCCTTGCCTGCTCTGCCTCCTCTATGCTCTTCCTTATCCTCTCCCTCCTCTCCCTGAAAAACCCGCCAACCATGTTCCTCCCGAACCAGTAAAGGAGGAGGATAAGGATAGCAAGGTTTATGGTCCTCCATACAATTTCTCCAAGACCACCCCCTCCCCCCTCTGCAGCAAAGGCCTCACCGGTCAAAAGGAAGAAGGAAAGGATCGTATAGTATATCATGCAACCTTTCTCCCGAGGATATTCTCTACCATCTCATCCACTATGACCTTGCCTTCCTTTCTAAAGTGTTCGAGGATGGTCTCTGCCTGGTTGTGCAGATCGGTCCTCACCTTGGCAAGGAATCTGGAACTTTCCTCCCTTGCTCTGTCGATGATCTCGCTCTTCCTCTCCAGCCCTTCCTGCCTTATGCGGGCCCTTTCCTTCTGGGCAAGGACCTTGGCCTCCTTCACCTTCCTCTCATACTCCTCTATCATCTTCAGGGTCTCCTCCTCAAGGCGCCTTGCCTCTTCAAGGGTCCCTACGCTCCTTCTTTTACGCTCCTCAAGGAGACGAACCACAGGAGAGAAGAGGAAGCTGTTAAGGAGTCCTATGAGGAATAAAAAGACGATGAGTTGAATAACTATGGTAAGATCGATACTTAAGCTCACCTTGCCTCCTCAGCCTGGACCTTCAGAACGACAATAGCTAACACAATGTTACCCCTCTGTCAAGACTTTTCCTTCTCGGTCTTTACCTCCCTGTATGCCCTGATATCGACAGGGGCCTTTTCCCCTTTCTTTCCCTTCTCCCCCATGGAGCACTGGCCCTCGAAGAACCCTCCCTCACCGATGACGAAGACAGGGGTGACAACCTCGCCAAAGAGCCTTCCCGGAGGCTCTATATCCACCCTCTTCCTTGCAATCACCTTCCCCCTCAACTCCCCCCTCACCTTCAGGGTATCCACAGCCACATCTGCCTTTACCGAGGCACCATCCCCTACAAGGAGGTTGCCCTTTGCCTCTATCTCGCCCTCAAACTCACCGTCTATCCTGACCGTCCCTTCAAAGGCGAGCTTTCCCTTTATGGAGATCCCCTTCCCTATGAAACCCGTTATCTTCTCCTCCCCTCCCTTACCCTTGAACATGGCTTCACCTCCTTCAGGCCCCTCTGAGCCTGTTTATTATCCTGTCCAGATCCTCAAGGGAGTAAAACTCTATCACAAGCCTTCCCTTCCTCCTCCCCATCTTTACCTCCACCTTTGTGGCAAGGGCCCTTTTCAACTCATCCTCAAGGTCCCTGATCTCTGGCGGGACGGATCCTTTCTCACCTGTCCTGCCCCCTTCGGCCATCCTCTTCACGAGCCTCTCCGCCTCCCTTACGGATAGCCTCCCTTTCATGATCCTTCTACAGGCCTCTATCTGGAGTGATGGAGTTGGAAGGGAAAGGATTGCCCTTGCATGGCCAGCGCTTATCCCTCCCCTGAGGATCTCTTCCCTCACCTCTACCGGAAGCTTCAAAAGCCTCAAGGTATTGGACACAGTGGCCCTGTCCTTTCCAACCCTGAGTGCCACCTCCTCGTGGGAATAACCAAACTCCTCCACAAGCCTCTTGTAGGCCTCAGCCTCTTCAATGGGGTTCAGGTTCTCCCTCTGGATGTTCTCAACCAGGGCAAGTTCCAGACTCTCCCTGTCATCGGCATCCACAAGCTGGATGGGCACCTCCTTCAGTCCTGCCTTCAGGGCAGCCCTCCATCTCCTTTCACCGGCGATGATCTCGTAGCCGTCCCCGGCCTTCCTCACCACTATGGGCTGTATGATCCCCTTCTCCTTCACGGATCTGGCAAGCTCTTCAAGACCCTCCTCACCGAAGGCCCTTCTTGGCTGGTACCTCCCGGGCCTGAGATCCTCTACAGGGCACGTCTTTACCCCCTCCTCTGTAGGTATAAGGGCCCCAAGACCCTTGCCAAGTGCCTTTCTGCCCATAGTCCCTCCTAAGACCTTATGAATTCACGGGCAAGCTGGAGATAGCTGAGAGCCCCCTTCGACCTGATGTCGTAGAGCAACACAGGTTTCCCGAAACTCGGCGCCTCACTCAACCTCACATTCCTTGGTATGACCGTCTTGAACACCTTGCCGTTGAAGTGGTCCCTTATCTCCCTCTCCACCTGATGGGATATGGTTGTCCTGGGATCGAACATGGTAAGGAGAATCCCCTTTATGGATAGTGATGGGTTCAGGGCCTTCCTGATCCTCTCCACCGTTCTCAGGAGTTGGCCAAGGCCCTCAAGGGCGTAGTATTCACACTGAAGGGGGATGATTATGTGGTCAGAGGCAACAAGGGCATTCACTGTGAGGAGCCCCAGGGAGGGAGGACAGTCTATGAATATGTAGTCATACCTGCCCTGGATAGACCCTATCACCTCTTTCAACCTGTACTCCCTCCCCTCCATACCCACAAGCTCAACCTCTGCGCCTATCAGATCCGCATTTGAAGGGATGAGCTGGAGGAAGGGCATCACTGTGTGGCGAACAACCTCCCCGATACCCACCTCACCTATGAGGGCATGATAGATGGTGAACCTCACCCTCTCCTTCTCCACACCGAGGCCGCTTGTGGCATTGCCCTGAGGATCAAAGTCGATGAGGAGGACCCTCCTTTCCGCTGCTGCAAGGGAGGCGGAAAGGTTCACAGCCGTTGTGGTCTTGCCCACCCCTCCCTTTTGGTTCACAATGCTGAATACCCTTCCCACACAAAACCCCTTGAATCTGCGGATCGATTTTCTGCGGAGTTTATCACAAAAAGGTGCCTTTGTAAATGTTTCACGTGAAACGTTTCAAAACAACGAGGTAGGTCCTCATATCCGAAAATGGGAGAGGCTTCTCACAGAGGGTCACAAACTCGAAGCCCTTGAACCCCATCCCTTCCATCTCCTCCCTCCACCTCCTGCCCTTCATTGCCACAAGGATGCCCCCTGGCCTCAACAGGGGAAGAGAAAGGGCTGCAAGACGGGGGAGATCCGTAAAGGCCCTGGAAAGGACCGCATCAAAGGCCTCCGACATGCTGCCGGGAAGCCCCTCCACCCTCCCATGGATGGCCTCAATCCCCTCAAGGGCCAAGAGCCTTATAATGTGTCTCTGGAAGACGACCTTCTTTCTGGAGGAGTCGATAAGGGTTACAATGAGGTCAGGCCTTGCGATCTTGAGGGGTATACCCGGAAAACCCGCGCCAGAACCCACATCAAGGATCTTCCAGCCCTTACCGAGAAGGTCTGCAGGAGTGAGGGAGTCAAGAAAGTGTCTTATGATGATCTCCCTCTCCTCCTTTATAGAGGTGAGGTTCATCCTCCTGTTCCACCTCTTAAGCTCCCTGAGGTAGGAGATGAAGGCAAGGACCTGGGCCTCTGTGAGGTCTATACCGAGCCGTTTTGCCCCTTCTTTCAAGAGGGCCTTGAGGTCGTGCAAGGATCAAGCCTCTTGAGGTGGATAAGAAGGACAGAGGCCGCTGCAGGGGTGACACCGGATATCCGCATGGCCTGCCCCAGGGAGAGGGGCCTTATGGACGAAAGCTTCTCCCTTACCTCTCTTGAAAGGCCAGGGATGGCATGGTAGTCGAGGTCTTGAGGTATCCTTAGGTCCTCAAGCTCCCTGAGCCTTCTTGCCTCCTCCTCCTCCCTCTTTATGTACCCTTCGTATTTCACCCTTGTCTCGATCTCCTCCACCACATCCTCAGGGAGATCCAGTCTCCTTTCCGCAAACCGGTAAAGGGTCCTCAGGGAAAGCTCGGGCCTCCTCAGCAACTCCTTGAGGGAGTAGGGTCTGTCAATGGGTGTGGTGCCCAGGGCAAGGAGGGCCTCATTCACCCCCTTTGTGGGGGTTACACCCCTTTCCTCAAGGAACCTCAATTCCCTTTCAACCGCCTCCCTGCGCTCAAGGAACCTGCTGTACACCTCCTCCCCTACAAGGCCAAGGTCAAAGCCCTTATCCATGAGCCTGAAATCCGCATTGTTCTCCCTGAGAAGGAGCCTGAACTCTGCCCTTGAGGTGAACATGCGATAGGGCTCCCTGGTGCCCTTTGTTATGAGGTCGTCTATAAGGACCCCTATGTAGGCCTCTGAGCGCTTGAGGATGAAGTCTCCCCTGCCCTTCACCTTGAGGGCCGCATTTATCCCGGCCACAAGCCCCTGGGCAGCAGCCTCCTCATAACCGGAGGTGCCGTTTATCTGGCCTGCAAGGAAGAGCCCCTCCACAAGCTTTGTCTCAAGGGTGGGCCTGAGCTGGGTCGGATCCACATAGTCGTACTCTATGGCGTAGCCTGGCCTCACCATCTCTGCCCTCTCAAGCCCCTCTATGCTCCTTATGATCCTCATCTGGACATCCAGGGGAAGGCTTGTGGAGAGCCCGTTCGGGTAGTACTCCCTTGTCTCGTATCCCTCGGGTTCGAGGAATATCTGGTGCCTCTCCTTGTCGGGGAACTTCACAACCTTATCCTCTATGGACGGGCAGTACCTGGGACCTATGCCCTTTATCACCCCTCCATAAAGGGGAGACCTGTGGATGTTCTCTCTGATGATCCTGTGGGTGGAGGGGTTTGTGTAGGTTATGTAGCAGGGCAGTTGTTGTCTCTCTATCCTCCCTGTGGAGAAGGAGAAAGGCCTTATCGGAACATCACCATCCTGCCTTAAGAGCCTGCTGAAGTCGATGGTCTTCCCGTCAAGCCTCGGACATGTACCTGTCTTCAGTCTGCCAAGCCTGAAACCAAGGTCCTCAAGGGATCTTGAGAGACCAAGAGAAGGCATGTCACCTGCCCTCCCCCCGGGGTAATTCACCATCCCTATATGGATAAGCCCCCTGAGGAAGGTGCCTGTCGTCACAACAACGGTCTTGCCCTCTATCCTCTCCCCCAGATTGGTTACAACCCCCCTAACCCTCTTCCCCTCGACAAGGAGGCCCTCCACCACAGCCTGCCTCAAGGTGAGTCCCTCCTGGTTCTCCAGGACCCACTTCATCCTCTTGCGATAAAGGAGCCTGTCGGCCTGGGCCCTTGTAGCGCGAACAGCAACCCCTTTACTCTCGTTGAGCCTCCTGAACTGAAGACCCGTGGCATCTATGTTCCTCGCCATCTCCCCGCCAAGGGCATCTATCTCCTTCACAAGATGCCCCTTTGCAAGCCCTCCAATGGCGGGATTGCAGGACATCTGCCCTATGGTGTCCAGGTTCATGGTAAGGAGCAGGGTCCTGCAGCCCATCCGCGAGGCAGCAAGGGCGGCCTCACACCCTGCATGACCCCCTCCTATGACAATGACATCATAAGCCATGTTTCACGTGAAACAATATTAACAGAACCCCGCCAGGTGGTCAAGGCATGGAGGCTTGACACGTAGAGGGTTTTGATCGATAATGTTTGCCTCAATGGTAAGGACCAGACCAAAAAAGGACCTCCTTTCCCTCGGTGTTGACATGGGGGGCACAAAGACAAGGATAGCCCTCGTGGATAACAGGGGAAGGGTAATTGCCTCCCACACCTTTCCCACCATGCCAGAAAGGGGGCCTGAAAGGGTGTTCTCGGAACTGGTCTCCTCCATGAGTTGCCTCGGCCGCTCCTCATCAAAGGCCATCGGTATAGGGGTGGGTATAGCCGGACAGGTAGAGGCAGAAACGGGGGTGCTCCACTTCGCCCCCAACCTGGGATGGGAGGATGTGCCTGTTAGGGATGTCCTCTCACAGATGGCAGGGGTGCCTGTGGAGGTTACAAACGATGTGAGGGCAGCCACCCTTGGTGAGTGGGCCTTCGGTGCTGGAAGGGGATACAGCAATGTGGTCTGCCTCTTCGTTGGTACAGGCATCGGCGGGAGCATGATCCTTGAGGGAAGGGTTGTCCATGGCTGCACAAACACGGCCGGTGAGTTCGGTCATATGGTGGTGGTTGCCGACGGGAGGGAGTGCAGGTGCCGAAACAGGGGATGCCTTGAGGCCTATGGAGGTGGATGGGCCATAGCAAAGAGGGCAAGGGAACTCATCCAGGAGGATCCGGAAGGGGGCAGACCCATCCTTGATCTTGCAGGGGATCTTGAATCCGTTACGGCAGCAACAGTCGTTGAGGCCTACAGGGAAGGCAACCGGGTTGCAGGGCAGGTCATAGAAGAGGTGGTCCACTACCTTTCGGCAGGCATAGCTGGCATTGTCAATGCCTTCAACCCCTGTCTGGTCATCCTGGGTGGTGGGGTGGTAGAAGGCCTCCCTTCCCTTGTGAAGATGGTGGAGGGGGAAACAAAAAAGAGGGTCCTTACAGCCACTCTCAAGAGGCTTCGCTTCACAAAGGCCTCCCTGGGAGGAGATGCCGGGGTGATAGGGGCCTCTCTATTGCCAAGAAAGGAGATGAAAGGATGGATGGAAAAGGTATAGATGAACTCTGTATAGATACGATCCGCACCCTCTCGATGGATGCCGTTGAGAAGGCAAGGTCAGGACATCCCGGGACACCGATGGCACTTGCACCTGTGGTATACCTCCTCTTTACTCGCTTCCTGAAGCACAACCCAAAGGACCCATCATGGCCGGACAGGGACAGGTTTATCCTCTCCTGTGGCCATGCATCCATGCTCCTCTATAGCATCCTCTACCTTACAGGTTATGACCTCTCCCTGGAGGATATAAAGAACTTCCGCCAGTGGGGATCAAAGACGCCGGGCCACCCAGAACACGGAGAGACACCGGGCGTTGAAACCACCACAGGTCCCCTCGGTCAGGGCTGTGGAAACTCGGTGGGCATGGCCATGGCAGAGGCCCATCTGGCGGCCCGCTTCAACAGGGAAGAGAGGATAGTGGATCACACCACCTATGTGCTTTGCAGTGACGGAGACATGATGGAGGGGGTCTCCCAGGAGGCGGCCTCCCTTGCAGGTCACCTCAGGCTCGGGAAGCTCATATGGATCTACGACGACAACCGCATAACCATCGAAGGGGATACGGCCCTCACCTTTACAGAGGATGTGATGAAGCGCTTTGAGGCCTATGGATGGCATGTCCAGAGGGTGGAGGATGTGAACGACCTTGATGCCCTGACCATGGCCATCAAGAGGGCCAGGGAGGAAAGGGAAAGGCCCTCCTTCATCTCTGTAAGGAGTTACATAGCCTATGGGGCCCCCGGGAAGCAGGACACGGCCTCTGCCCATGGCGAACCCCTTGGAGAGGAAGAGATAAGGGGAGCAAAGAGGTTTTACGGATGGCCCCTGGACAAACCCTTCTATGTGCCACAGGAGGTCCTTGACCACTGCCGGAAGGTGGTGGAAAAGGGGGAGAGGCTCCAGAGGGAATGGGAGGAGAGGCTTAAGAGGTGGAAGGAAAGGCACCCTGACCTTGCCAGGGAGTGGGAGAGGGTTATGAGGGGGGATCTGCCCCCTGGATGGGAGGACTCCATCCCCCTCTTCAAACCCCAGGGCAAGGACATTGCCACAAGGGTTGCCTCAGGGGATGTCCTGAACAGTGTGGCATCCCGCATACCAGAACTCATAGGTGGATCCGCAGATCTTGCCCCCTCCACAAAGACCATAATAAAGGGAGGGGGTGACTTCGAGGCCCATAGCTACTCGGGAAGGAACATCCACTTCGGGGTAAGGGAGCATGCCATGGGTGCCATCGTAAATGGCATGGCCCTCCATGGGGGTGTGATCCCTTACTGCAGCACCTTCCTTGTCTTCTCTGACTACATGAGGCCCTCCATAAGGCTTGCCGCCATGATGGGTACAAAGGTGATCTACATCTTCAGCCACGACAGCATAGCCATCGGCGAGGACGGTCCCACCCACCAGCCCGTTGAACAACTCATGGCCCTGAGGGCCATACCAGGTCTTGTGGTCATAAGGCCTGCCGATGCCAATGAAACGGCTGAGGCCTGGAGGATCGCCCTCAAGGAGAAGGGGCCCGTCGCAATACTCCTCACCCGCCAGGGTGTGCCCATCCTCGATCCCGAGAGATATCCCATCAGGGAAGGGGTGGGAAGGGGGGCCTACATACTCAGGGAACCCGAGGGGGAGCCGGGGATCATCCTCATAGGAACGGGATCGGAGGTCCACCTCCTCCTCAGGGCAGCCGGGATGCTTGAGGAAAGGGGTGTAAAGGCAAGGGTTGTATCCATGCCTTCCTGGGAACTCTTCGACAGAGAAGGGGAAGGGTACAGGCAAAAGGTCCTCCCTCCCCACATACCAAAGCTTGCCGTTGAGGCAGGCGTAAGGAGGGGGTGGCGGGACTATGTG
>WGFJ01000094.1 GCA_015492305.1 Deltaproteobacteria bacterium | reverse complement strand
GGGAACGGTAAAGAAGGAACTACCGGCCAAGTACATACAGTTCAAGAGGTATGGTATTGACATAAGCAAAGAACCCATGTTAGTTTATCCTACCCTCCACTATCAGAACGGGGGTATCGAGATAAACGAGTTTGGAGAGACATCGCTTCCCGGTCTCTATGCAGCTGGAGAGGTAACCGGAGGGGTGCACGGCAAGAACAGACTCATGGGCAACTCCCTCCTTGATGTCCTTGTCTTTGGCAGGAGGACCGGCATGAGGGCCTCTGAGTATGTGGAAAGGGTAAAGGACGAAGGGGAGCTTACCCTCGAACATGTGGAAAGGTTCCATGAAGAACTGAAGGCAGCGGGTATAAACGATGCACCCGTTGCCCCTATACTTCTTCCAGACTACACCCCTGATCATGTAAGGGCAAGACAGTTCAGGTAAAAAGGAGACCATCCAAATCAAGGGGGGAATATGAATATCCATGAATACCAGGCAAAGGAGATCCTCAAAAGATATGGAGTGGATGTGCCTGAAGGTAGGGTTGCCTTCACCCCTGATGAGGCCTATGAAATAGCCAAGGAAGTGGCAAGGGATGGGGTATGTGTGGTCAAGGCCCAGATCCATGCCGGAGGTAGGGGAAAGGCAGGGGGTGTCAGGCTTGCAAGGAGCCCGGAAGAGGCAAGGGACATAGCAAAGGCCCTCCTTGGAAGCAGGCTTGTCACCCATCAGACAGGTCCGGAGGGAAAGGAGGTAAAGAAGGTCCTTGTTGAAGAAGGCTGTGGGATAGAAAGGGAGTTATACCTCGGACTCGTCGTAGAGAGATCGAGATCAAGGGTCGTTGTGATGGCATCAGAGGAAGGGGGGGTCGAGATAGAGGAGGTGGCAGCAAGGTCACCGGAGAAGATACTCAAGGAGTATGTAGACCCTGCAGTGGGATTCATGCCCTTCCAGGCAAGGAGGATCACCTTTGGACTTGGCCTTGGAAAGGAGTTGATGGGCAAGGCCGTAAGGTTCATGGATGGCCTGTACAGGGCCTTTGTGGAATCCGATGCCTCCCTTGTGGAGGTCAATCCCCTTGTGGTAACCAATGATGGAAGACTCATAGCCCTTGATGCAAAGATCTCCATAGATGACAATGGTCTCTTCAGGCACAAGGATATCGAATACATGAGGGACCTTGATGAGGAGGATCCGAAGGAGATAGAGGCTGCCAGAAACGGATTGAGCTATATAAGCCTCGATGGAAACATAGGTTGCATGGTGAACGGAGCAGGCCTTGCAATGGCCACCATGGATATTATAAAACTCTACGGAGGCGAACCTGCAAACTTCCTCGATGTGGGTGGAGGGGCCAGCAGGGAGCAGGTCACGGCTGCCTTCAAGATACTCCTTTCCGATGAAAAGGTGAAGGCCGTCCTTGTCAATATCTTCGGTGGCATAATGAAATGCGATGTCATAGCGGAAGGTATCGTTGAGGCCGTCAAGGAGGTGGGGATCGGCGTTCCCCTTGTGGTCCGCCTTGAGGGTACCAATGTGGAAAGGGGCAAGGCCATCCTCGAAGGTTCTGGCCTCAACATCATAACCGCTTCTGGAATGGCTGATGCGGCACAGAAGGTTGTAAAGGCTGCAAAGGGGGTCATGGAACTATGAGTATACTGGTAAACAAGGATACAAGGGTCATATGTCAGGGTATAACAGGAAGCCACGGGGCCTTCCACACGAAGCAGGCCGTTGAATACGGCACAAAGGTTGTGGGCGGTGTCACCCCGGGCAAAGGAGGCACTACTCTCGACGGTATCCCTGTCTTCAACACCGTTGAAGAGGCGGTCAGGAAGACAGGGGCAAATGCCTCTGTCATATTCGTCCCTGCCCCTTTTGCAGCTGATGCAATAATGGAGGCGGTAGATGCCGGTCTTGATCTGGTTGTGTGTATAACCGAAGGGATACCCGTCCTTGACATGGTAAAGGTGAAGAGGTTTATGGAGGGAAAGAAGACCCGGCTCATAGGACCGAACTGTCCTGGGGTCATTACGCCAGGGGAGTGCAAGATAGGGATCATGCCGGGTTACATACACACCCCTGGAAAGGTAGGTGTTGTTTCAAGGAGCGGAACACTCACCTATGAGGCGGTGCATCAACTCTCATCCCTCGGGCTCGGTCAATCCACATGTGTGGGTATAGGAGGGGATCCGGTAAATGGGACCACCTTTGTCGATGTCCTTGAGCTCTTTGAAAAGGACCCCGATACAGAGGCGGTCGTCATGATAGGGGAGATAGGAGGGACCGCTGAGGAAGAGGCAGCGGAATTCATAAAGAGGGAGATGAAGAAACCGGTGGTTGCCTTTGTGGCAGGAATGACCGCACCCAAGGGAAAGAGGATGGGCCATGCAGGGGCCATCATATCTGGCGGGAAGGGAACCGCCCAGGAGAAGATAGAGGCCCTTGAAGGTGCAGGGATAAGGGTGGTAAAGAGCCCTGCTGAGATAGGCAGGACCATGAAGGAGATACTATCTTAAATCAAGGAGTAGGGTATGAACGAGAAAGAGACGGTAAAGGAGGTAGCCACAAAGCCTCCCAGGGAAAAGAAGAAATGGAACATCGTCATCTATGAAGAGTTGTGCAAGGGATGCAGTATCTGCGTGGACTTCTGTCCCACAGATGTGCTCACCATGAAGGGGGATGTGGTTGCTGTAAAGGCCCTTGAGAGGTGCACAGGGTGTCAGCTCTGCGACCTGAGATGTCCTGACTTTGCGATCCAGGTCTTTCCGGAATAGAAAGGAGGCTTGAAGATGGAAAGGAAGTTTATTCAGGGAAACGAGGCCTGCTCCGAAGGAGCCCTCTACGCAGGGTGCAGGTTCTACGCAGGCTATCCCATAACCCCCTCTTCAGAGATAATGGAGGTCATGTCTGTAAGGCTTCCCAAGGTTGGAGGGGTCTTCATACAGATGGAGGATGAGATAGCAAGCGTCTGTGCCATCGTAGGGGCCTCACTTGGAGGGCTCAAGAGCATGACCGCCACAAGCGGTCCTGGTTTCTCCCTCATGCAGGAGGGAATAGGCTTTGCCTGCATGGCAGAGGTCCCCTGTGTGATAGTCAATGTCATGAGGAGTGGACCATCCACAGGCTATCCCACAGGACCGAGCCAGGCAGATATGATGCAGGTGAGATGGGGAACCCACGGCGACCACCCCATGATCGCCCTTACCCCATCCACCGTCCAGGAGATACTCACAGAAACGGTGAGGGCCTTTAACCTTGCAGAGACATACAGGACCCCGGTGGTCCTCCTCTACGACGAGGTTATAGGTCACATGAGGGAGGCCATAACCCTCCCCAAGGAAGGGGAACTCGAGGTCGTGGACAGGGCAAGGCCAAACTGCCCGCCTGAGGAGTACAGACCCTATGACATCTCAAAGGGTGAGATCCCTCCCCTTGCCGCCTATGGCGAGGGTTACAGGTTCCATGTAACAGGCCTTTACCACGGAGAAGATGGATTTCCCACGGGCAATACAAAGCTCATCGAAGAGGCGAACAAGAGGCTTCTTTCTAAGGTGGAAAAGAACAGGGAAAAGATATGGAAGAATGAGGACTTCTACCTTGATGACGCGGAGATAGGGATCTTTGCCTACGGTGTGTCGGCAAGAAGCGCAAAGTTTGCCGTGAAGGAACTGAGGAAGAAGGGGATCAAGGTTGGACTGCTGAAACCCCTCACCATATGGCCCTTCCCTGACAAGGCGGTAAGGGAGATGGCCGAAAAGGTGGATACCATCATAGTCCCTGAGATGAACCTTGGACAGATAAGCCTTGAGGTGGAACGGGCCGCAGGTGGTCGTTGTGATGTGAGGGGCATCTACAGGGTGGACACAGAACCCATCCATCCCCAGCAGATAATGGATGCCATCCTTTCAAGGGAGGAACTCACCCTCCCAACAGAACTGGCAGAAAGGGATATGACGGATGGATAAACTACTCAGGAGGTGAAAAGATGGCTGGAGAGGCAGCCGTAAAGGTTCCATACAGGGAAAAGAGGCCCTTTGATTACTCACAGTATATAAGGAAAGGCAAGCTCCCCCATATATGGTGCGCTGGTTGCGGCCACGGCATTGTCTTGAAGAGCCTTCTGAGGGCAATCCATGCCTCAGGACTATCCAAGGACGAGATCTGCATGGTCTCAGGGATAGGTTGCTCAAGCAGGACCCCTGGCTATGTGGACTTCAACACCCTCCACACCCTCCACGGGAGGGCCATAGCCTATGCAACAGGGGTGAAACTGGCAAAACCCAACCTTAAGGTCTTTGTTGCAACAGGTGATGGGGATGCCCTTGCCATAGGGGGAAACCACTTCATCCATGCCTGCAGAAGGAACATAGACATGGTGATACTCGTCTATAACAACTATATCTACGGTATGACCAGCGGACAGGCATCACCCACCACACCGCAGGGTATGGTGGCAACCACAAGCCGCTACGGCCACATAGACCCTCCCTTTGATACCTGCGAGATGGCCAAGGCAGCAGGGGCCACCTTTGTTGCAAGGGGCACAGCCTACCACTGTCAGGAACTTGAAAAGATCTTCTACGAAGCCATACATCACAAAGGAACGGCAGTCATCGACATCCTTGACTCATGTCCCACCTATTATGGAAGGCTGAACAAGATGAAGAGTGCCTCCGAGATGATGCTAAAGGTGGAAAAGGATGGAACCGTGCCTGTTGCTCAGGCTGCAAAGCTCCCGCCGGAGAAGCTGGAGGGCAAGAAGCTGAGGGGTATCCTTTACAGGGCAGAAAGGCCAGAGTACTGCGAGGAGTACTTCAAGCTTATAGAAAGGGTTCACGGCTAAACCAAGACCTGGAGGAATCAAGATGAGTGACAGGGTGGAACTAAGGTTCAGCGGCTCAGGTGGTCAGGGAATGATCCTGGCTGGTATCATCATGGCAGAGGCAGCCGCTATATACGATGGAAAGAACGCGGTCCAGAGCCAGTCTTACGGTCCTGAATCAAGGGGAGGGGCCACAAGGGCCGAGGTGATAATAAGCACCGAAGAGATCGACTATCCAAAGGCAACAAGTATAGATGCCATGCTTGCCATGACGCAAGAAGCCTGCAACAAATACCACAAGGACATCAAGGAAGGGGGTATCCTCCTTATAGATGCTGACGAGGTCAGAGATATTCCGAAGGGCAACTTCAAGGTCTACAGCTTCCCCATAATCAGATACGCCATGGAGAACCTGGGCAAGGCCATCGTTGCCAACATAATGGCCCTGGGGATGATAACGGAACTGACAGGGGTTGTATCCCATCAGGCCATTGAGAAGGCAGTCCTTGCAAGGGTGCCCAAGGCCTTCCTCGAACTGAACAAAAAGGCCCTTCATGCAGGATTTGAGAAGGCAAAGGAACTCAAGCCTGTAGAGGCATGAAAAGAAGGGACTTCATAAAGAAGGCAGCCCTCACAGCCGGTATCCTCTCCTTTAATCCTCCTGCCATCCATGCAAGGAAGCGATTCAAGGCAAGGATGGTGACAACATGGCCTCCCAACTTCCCTGTCATAGGGGAAGGGGCGAATCTCCTTGCAAGATGGATCGAGGAGATGTCCGGGGGAAGGCTCAGAATAAGGGTCTACGGTGGAGGAGAGCTCGTCCCGCCCCTTGAGGCCTTCGATGCGGTGAGTCAGGGTCTTGTGGAGATGGGACACGGGGCCTCCTACTACTGGGCCGGGAAGGTCCCTGCGGCCCAGTTCTTCGCTGCTGTCCCATTCGGCATGAATGCCCAGCAGATGAACGCATGGATCTACAGGGGCGGGGGGCTGGAGCTGTGGGAAGAGGTCTACAGGCCCTTCAACCTCATCCCCATGCCTGCAGGCAACACTGGGGTCCAGATGGGTGGATGGTTCAACAAGGAGATAAGGTCCGTATCCGACCTGAAGGGCCTCAAGATGAGGATCCCAGGGCTTGGAGGCAAGGTCATATCCAAGGCAGGTGGTGCTGCCATCCTATCACCTGGAGGGGAGATATACACAAACCTTGAAAGGGGTGTTATCGACGCAACAGAATGGGTTGGTCCATACCACGACTACCTCATGGGCTTCTACAAGATAGCCAAATACTACTACTACCCCGGATGGCACGAACCAGGCACGGTCCTTGAACTCTTCATAAACAGGAACTTCTACCAGAGCCTTCCAAAGGACCTCCAGGAGATCATAAGGACAGCCGCCTACAGGGCAAATCTGTGGATGCTTTCCGAATTCGAATCGAAGAACAATACCTACCTGAAGAAGCTGGTAGACGAACACAATGTGAAGTTAAAGAGGTTCCCGGAAGATGTCCTGAAGACCTTCAAGAGATACACCAAAGAGGTCATTGAAGAGCTTGTATCCAGGGACCCCCTGAGCAGGAAGGTCTATCTCTCCTTCCAGGGCTTCAAGAAGGATGTCTCCCAGTGGGCAAGGATCTCCGAGATGGCCTACTACTCCCTCCCCTGATTCACCCTCCCATATGGGCTGGAAGCCAGGTCACCGTTTCCGGAAAGAGGGAAACGATGAGAAGGACTATTATCTGGATGATCACAAAGGGTATTATACCCCGGTAGATATGGGATGTCCTCACCCCCGGGGGAGCCGTTCCCTTAAGGTAAAACAGGGCAAAGCCGAAAGGCGGGGTAAGGAAGGAGGTCTGAAGGTTGAGGGCAATAAGTACCCCCACCCATAAGGGGTCCACCCCCATACCCTTCAGAACCGGCTCCACTATGGGGACGATGATGAAGATGATCTCGATGAAGTCGATAAAGAACCCTGCAAGGAATATGACGGCCATCACAATGAAGAGGAAGAGGTTTGCCCCCATATCCCCTTCTATGACAAGATCCCTCAGATAGAGATCCCCATCCATCCCCCTGAAGACAAGACTGAAAGCGGTTGCTCCAACCAGGATGGTGAAGACCATGCATGTAAGATGGGTTGTCTCCCTCATGACCTCCCTCAGGATCCCGAGGCTCAATCTCCTATGGAGGGCGGTAAGGATGGTTGCACCAAGGGCACCCACAGCAGCGGCCTCTGTGGGCGATGCGACACCGAGAAAGATGGACCCAAGGACGGCAAGGATGAGGAAGAGAGGGGGAACAAGGGCCTTGGCCATATCCCTTACAAGTGCCCATCCCCTCACCTCTGACAGCCCTTCAGGCAGGGTTGGGGCAGAGGATGGATTTAGATGGGAAAAGATAAAGATCCACAGGAGATAGGAGACTACAAGTAAGAAACCGGGTATCACTGCACCCATGAACAGGTCACCAACCGACACATTAAGCACACTCCCAAGGAGGACAAGGATGATGCTGGGAGGGATGATCTGACCAAGAGTGCCAGAGGCTGCAATGGTACCCGTAGCAAAGGCCGGGTTGTACCCCCACTTTATCATCGTTGGAAGGCTGAGGAGCCCCATTGTAACCACCGTGGCCCCTACTATGCCCGTAGAGGCTGCAAGCAGGGCACCCACTATCACTACTGAGACGGCAAGCCCACCCCTCAAGCCCCTGAAGAGGAGGCCCATTGTCTGCAAAAGGTCCTCTGCAAGCCCGGACCTTTCAAGCATAACCCCCATGTACACGAAAAGGGGAACAGCTATAAGCACATAGTTGCTCATTATGCCCCATATCCTCAATGGGAGGAGATTAAAGAAATCGAGGCCGAATGTAAGATAACCCAGGTAAAGGGAGACACCACCTATGGTAAAGGCCACAGGGAAGCCGGAAAGGAGGGTTATAACAAGGATGAGAAAGAGGATAAGGGGGGATGGATCAGACATCTCCCCTGCCCTTCAAGGTGAGTATGGAGTTTATAGCCAGAGCAATACCCTGCAAGAGCAAAAGAAGGAAACCCAAGGGGATGGTTGCCTTGAGCAGGTACCTTGCAGGGAGGCCGCCTGGATCAGGGGATGCCTCCCCTATGAGAAAGGAGTTTATAACAAAGTCCTTTGAAGAGAGAACAACAAGGATGGAAAAGGGGATAAGGAGGAAGATGCTACCGATGAGATCTATTATGGCCCTCCCCTTATAGGAGAGCCTTGAGTAAAGGACATCCACCCTCACATGCCTGTCGTGCCTCAGGGCATAGGCCGATCCAAGGAGGAATATGACCGCGAATATATGCCACTCCAGTTCCTGGATGGCCACACTGGACCTTTTCAGGAGGTATCTGGCAAAGACGTCGTAGGATACAAGGAGGACAAGGAAGGTCGTAAGCCATGACACAGCCCTTCCGATCCACTCATTCACACCATCGATGAGAAGGATTACCACTTCCAGGTAGCGCATCTAAAAACAAAAAGCAAGGTCAACCCTTGCTTTGATGAGATGGCGGGGCCGACGGGACTTGAACCCGCGACCTCCGGCGTGACAGGCCGGCGTTCTATCCGGGCTGAACTACGGCCCCGTTCTTAAATGGGAAAAGAGAAGTAAGGGGGGAAGATTCCCCCCTCAAGACCTTTCAATGGTAGGCGGAACAGGACTCGAACCTGTGACCTCTGCCTTGTAAGGGCAGCGCTCTACCACCTGAGCTATCCGCCCACCTATCTGACAGCTTCCTTCAGACTCTTGCCGGGTCTGAACCTTGGTGTCTTTGAGGCAGGTATATGAAGTTCTTCCCCTGTCCTTGGGTTCCTCCCCTTCCTTGCAGCCCTTGTGGCAACCTCAAAGGTCCCAAAACCAACAAGGCTTACCTTCTCCCCCCTCTTGAGGGAACTGGTTACGCTTTCGACAAAGGCGTTTAAGGCCTTCTCGGCAGCAGCCTTTGTGAGCCCCGCTTTGGCTGCTATAGAGCTAACGAGATCGGCTTTTGTCATAACCCCTTACCTCCTTTTAGATTTGATAAAAAGCCACGACAAGCATGTATAACAACTTCGCAGGATCATGTCAAGCACAAATCTATCCAATACGGTAAGGGGAGAGGTTTTTAATGGGATATCCCCTTGGGGACCTCGTCTTTTTCAAGGAAACGTCTCTTCTCTATCTTCCCCACGGAGAACACATCCCCGTCCTCCACCGCAAGGGCCCTCTTCAGGACCTCATCCATATGTTCCACAGGCAGGACGGTGAGTTTCTTAAGGACCGAAGAGGGGATCTCCTTCAGATCCTTCTCATTCTCCTTGGGGATGAGCACAACAGGGACATTGCCCCTGTGGGCAGCCAGGAGCTTTTCCTTCAACCCACCAATGGGAAGGACCTTCCCCCTCAGGGTGATCTCCCCTGTCATTGCCACATCCTTCCTCACAGGTATCCTCGTCAGGGCAGATACGATAGATGTAGCTATGGCTATCCCTGCTGAGGGCCCATCCTTGGGTATAGCCCCCTCGGGTACATGGATGTGTAGATCCACCTTCTGATAGAAATCCCTCTCCAGACCAAGGGCCTCTGCCCTGGATCTGACATAGCTCATGGCAGCCCTTGCCGATTCCTGCATCACATCGCCAAGCTTTCCTGTCAGGGTGAGCTTACCATCGCCAGGCATCACCGTTACCTCTATGGAGAGGAGTTCACCACCAAACTCGGTCCATGCAAGACCCGTGGTAACCCCTATCTCATCCTTTTCCTCGGCTATACTGTAGCGGTACCTCGGCACACCAAGGTACTTCTGGATGGATGCCGCTGTAATCCTCACCTTCCTGTCCTTACCCTTCTCAACAACCTCCTTTGCCACCTTTCTGCAGATGGATGCAATCTCCCTCTCCAGGTTCCTGACACCGGCCTCCCTGGTGTACCTCCTTATGATGGTGAGGATGGCCTTATCAGAGAAGGAAACATTATCCCTATCAAGGCCATGGGCCTTGAGCTGCTTTGGTATGAGGAACTGCTTCGCAATGTGGAACTTCTCCACCTCTGTGTAGCCCGGTATCCTTATGACCTCCATCCTGTCAAGGAGGGGGGCAGGTATGGTATGGAGGTTGTTTGCAGTGGTTATGAACATGATCTGGGAGAGATCATAGTCCACATCCAGGTAGTGATCGTTGAAGGCATAGTTCTGCTCCGGATCAAGGACCTCAAGGAGGGCTGCTGCTGGATCACCTCTGAAGTCCATACCTATCTTGTCGATCTCATCCAGGTTGAAGACAGGGTTGTTCACCCCTACCTTCCTCAAGGACTGGATGATCTTGCCAGGCATGGATCCGATGTAGGTCCTCCTGTGCCCCCTTATCTCGGCCTCATCCTTCACACCACCAAGGGAGAGCCTCACAAACTTCCTGCCTGTTGCCCTTGCAATGGACTTGGCAAGGGATGTCTTCCCCACACCAGGAGGGCCTACAAAGCACAGTATAGGTCCCTTCACCTTTCCCACAAGGGTCTGGACAGCGAGGTACTCGAGTATCCTCTCCTTCACCTGCTCCAGCCCGTAGTGGTCCTCATCGAGTATCCTCTTTGCCTCCTTTAAGTCGTGCTTCTCCTCCGACACCTCCTGCCAGGGAAGGGAGATAAGCCAGTCTATATAGTTCCTGACAACCGTGGCTTCTGCAGACATGGGTGGCATGAGCTTGAGCTTCTTCAGTTCATGCCAGGCCTTCTTCGTGGCCTCCTTGGACATCTTCTTCTTCTTGAGCCTTTCCTCAAGCTCCTGGATATCACTCTTGAACTCATCCTTCTCGCCGAGCTCCTTCTGTATGGCCTTCATCTGCTCGCTCAGGTAGTACTCCTTCTGGGCCTTCTCCATCTGCTGCTTCACCCTGGCCTTGATCCTGTTCTCTATCTGAAGGATCTCTATCTCGGACTCAAGTATGCTCAAGATCCTCTCAAGCCTCTGGGTTACGTCTATGATCTCCAGTATCCTCTGCTTATCGGCAAGCTTTATTGTAAGATGGGCAGCGATGGTATCGGCAAGCCTCGAGGGGTCCTCTATGGATGTAACAGAAACAATGAGTTCAGGAGGCACCTTCTTGTTCAACTTCACATAGGCCTCAAAGGAGCTCACGATGCTCCTCATCAGGGCCTCGATCTCAGGGGTTACCCCCTTCTCCTCCTTCAACTCCTGGGCCTTGACAACAAAACAGTCCTTTATCTGGAGATACTCTGTTATCCTTGCCCTCTTCTTACCCTCTACAAGGACCTTCACCGTACCATCAGGCAGCCTCAGTAGCTGGAGGATGGTGCTAACCGTACCTACCCTGTAGATATCGTTCTCAGAAGGATCGTCGGTGGCTGCCTTCTTCTGGGAGGCAAGGAGGATGCTCTTGTCGTTATCCATGGCGTATTCAAGGGCATTGATGGACTTCTCCCTTCCCACAAAGAGGGGCACCACCATGTGGGGAAAGACGATCACATCCCTTAATGGTATAAGGGGCAAGACCGTTTCAACCGGTCTCTCTTCCTGTCTATCTCTGAAAAACATGTCTACTCCTTCCTAAGCGCTCTCAAGCTTCTTCTCGTATACGATGATGGGTTCCCCTTTTCCAAGGATTACATCCTCGTTTACGATGCACTCCTTTATATTGGTCCGCGAAGGCAGTTCATACATGATGTCAAGCATGGCATTCTCCAGTATGGCCCTCAACCCCCTTGCACCTGTCCCTCTCTTTATCGCCTCCCTTGCAATGGCGGTGAGGGCCCCATCTGTGAACTTGAGGTTCACATTCTCGAAGCTGAAAAGC
This sequence comes from Deltaproteobacteria bacterium, assembly GCA_015492305.1. Taxonomy (GTDB): domain Bacteria; phylum Desulfobacterota; class GWC2-55-46; order S146-80; family S146-80; genus S146-80. The sequence goes on along the minus strand of WGFJ01000094.1, from coordinate 183 downwards.
TTCTTATACTGCTTTATAAGGGCATTCCTGGGTTCGGTGAGTATCCTCTTAAGGGCCTCCTCATCGAGTTCATGCAGGGTGGCAATCACAGGTAGCCTGCCCACAAACTCGGGTATGAGACCGTACTTTATCAGATCCTCGGGCTGTACATCCTGGATGATCTCATCATACCTCATCTCCGAG
>WGFJ01000093.1 GCA_015492305.1 Deltaproteobacteria bacterium | reverse complement strand
ATAGTCAAGTACAGGCAACTCCTCTATATCTCCAATGGGTCTTGGCGGATTGGAGATGGTCCTGTCCCCCTCCCTGTAGGTGATACCCCTTACCCCTGAAAACCCCCTCCCCTCCCGGATGCATCCTATCAGTTCCAAGAGGGTCCACTCCCCTTCACCCCTTACCACCACATCCACAGCAGGGCAGTCCTCTAAGCATTGTGTATCCATGTAAGAGACATGGGGGCCACCAAGGGCAACAACCACCTCTGGATCCACCTCCTTGCAGTACTCTGCGGTCTTGATGGAGATGGGGTATAGCATGGTGTAGGGGACACTTATACCTATGAGGGAGGGTCTCCACTCCCTGATGGCAGCCTCTACAATGCCCTGTATCTGCCCCTCTATCTCCAGGGGATCCGAGGAAGGGGCAAGGTAGTAGTCAAGGGGAAGGATGCGTACAGAACACCCCTTCTCCTTGATGAAGGTGCCAAGGCTCAGCGCCCCCCGTGGGAAGTCGTAAATGGTGGTGAACCTCTCCCTGTAGGGTGTGGCCCTTATGCCTGGCACTATGAGGAGACAATCTATGCCCACCTTACCTCCCGCAGCACTTCTTGTACTTCTTTCCACTGCCACATGGGCAGGGATCGTTCCTCCCGACCGTCCTTCCCTGACCGGGGAAATAGATGCAATCGTAGGATATGGTCGTGTTGTCCTCCTCCCTGGGGGCAACCCTGAGGTCTATGGAGACCCTGTCCCCGAGTTTTACCCTTATGGGCTTCCTCAAGGGGAAGAAGGCCTGCTTCCAGTGGGTTGGAGGGGAGGAAGGGGATGTGTCTATCCAGATGTCACGGGTCAGCCACACCCTGAACCATCCTCCAAAGCCATGGAGGGTGCCGGGCTTCATCACCTCAAACTCCACCTTTCCCTTCACCACCGGGTCCTCCACCCTGTAGAGATCCACCTCCCCGAAGACCTTTGGAGGTGAGAGGAGACCCTTCTGGTCTATATCGGTGACGATGAGTTTCCTCAACAACTCCTCCCTTGCAGGGCTGAAGTCTATCCCATGGATGTCCCTCCAGAACTCCATCCTCTCATAGGTCTCCGGAGCATATACAGGGGCAAGCCAGAGCTTGAGCCTTTCAGGGATCATCCTTGCCCCTTCCTTGAGGAACCTTTTCCTTGCGTCGATGGTGAACTCAAGGGTGTTCTCCTCAAGGGCAAAGCTTCCAAGGGTCTCTGAGATGAGGACATCCGCCCTTTCCTCAAGTTCCACATCCTTTGAGTTCTCCTTGATGAACACCATCCTTGAGTCAAGGCCGTTTATCCTTGCCACCTCCTCTGCAAGGTGGATGCTGTCCATCTTCTCTATGGCGTAGACCTTCCCCGCCCCTGCCTGGATGGCAAAGAAGGAAAGGATCCCGAGACCTGCACCAAGATCAACCACCACATCCCCTTCCCTGACAACATCGAAGATGGCCTTCCTGTAGGCATCCATGCGGACCCTGTCGGCCATCATGTCGTAGTAATCATCAAAGAGGGTAAGGACCTTCCTGAACCTCATATCTATTCAGAGCCTCCTGTCGTCTCTATTATAAAACCATCCCCCTCACCATTGTAAGGCCTTGTGGATGGAAGATCCACAGAAAAGGTGTAGCCCCCTATTACTACCCCATCCTTGGAGATCTTCACATCAAAGGGTCTGTCCTCCCCTCCACCGCCCATCAAGCGGCTCGAGAACCTCTTCCCAAGGAGGGTCAACCTCGCATAGAAGATGTCATAGAGCCCCTTGAAGGGGGTGGATGCACCCGGGAAGTCAGGGGAGGAGGTCATACCAACCACATGGAGGTAGCTTCCATCAAGGGTAAGGGCGTATCCCCAGTCCACCCCACTACCCCCTATGTAGGTGGAGTAAAGGAGGTCTCCTGAAGGATCCAGGATGGTCACAAAGGCATCGACCCTGCCCCTCCTATCCCTCTGGGCAGGTGTGAGGAGGGGAAAATCCATAGAAGAGGTCCTGCCCGTGATGTAGGCCCTGCCAGCAGGACCTACGGATATGCCAAATCCACCATCCTCTCCACTTCCACCTATGCACGTGGAGTAGAGCATCCCCTTTTCGGTATCTACCTCCATGACGAAGGCATCCCATCCAAGGGATCTGTCCCTGCATGGAAAGTCCCTGGAGGTTGTGGCACCTGTGATGTAGATCCTTCCATCCCTTCCCGTGGCCACATCGTTTCCCACATCATATCCCCCTCCCCCTATGTAGGTGAAGTAATAGAGCCTCCCATCTCTGGAGATCCCTGCAAGGAAGGCATCCCAGCCCTTCTCCCTCTTGAAGGGGCTGGAAGGGAGGTTGTCTGAGAAGGTCCTTCCCGTTACGAAGACCCTCCCGTCCTTACCCACCGCTATGGCATGGCCCCTATCATCGTCGTTGCCACCGAGGTATGAAGAGTATACGAGCTTACCCGTGGCACCCTTAAGCTTGATGACGAAGGCATCTGCGAGGCCACCACCAAAGCGGTCCTGAAAGGGCTTTATAAGAGGGAAGTCTTTAGAAGAGGTCATCCCTGTAATGTAGAGGTCTCCCTCCTCATCCATGGCCAGATCAAGGGCCCAGTCGTTTCCACTACCGCCAATGCAGTAGGAGTAAAGTACCCTTCCCCTGTGATCCAGCTTCATCACAAAGGCGTCATAGAGATCACCCCTTACACCATTTATGGGGAGACATGGAAAGTCCCTTGAGTAGGTCTTTCCCACCACATAGAGGTTGCCCTCCCTGTCCACCTCCACCCCGTATATCCAGTCATCCTCACTTCCGCCCACATAGGTGACCATATCTGCCCATCCAGGGACGGGATGGAGGAAGAGGAAGACAATGAAACTAATCAAGCACACCAAGGAGCCACTCCTCCACATCTGCAAACCAGACCTGTATCTCTATGGGAAGGGCCCTGTTGAGGTATGTGAGGTAACCTGTGACCATGAGGATGCCAAGGATTATGAAGAGCAACCCTGCAACCATGTTGTTTGAGTGGAGGTGGAACTCAAATCCAGAGATCCTCACATCCCAGCCCTTTCCCTTTACGATCCTCCAGAAGAGGCTCTCCCTGTCAAGGTTGTGGAAGAAGAGGGAGAGGACCATCAGGGGAAGGCCAAGGCCAAGGGCATAGATGAAAAGGAGGAAGGCCCCCTCTGAGGCCCATTCCTGGGTTGAGGCAAGGACAAGTATCCCTGCAAGGATGGGACCCACACAGGCAGTCCATCCTATGGCAAGGGAACAGCCAAAGAGAAAAGAGCCTATGAAGGTGGCCGAGGGCCTTCTCTGAAACTGGTAACCTGAAAACCCCTTGCCGAAGAAGGAAAGCACCCCCATTAGGATGATGAAACCTCCCCCTATCTTCAGGAGGAGTTCATAATGGCTCCTGAGGAAGGAACCCACAAAGGTCGCTGTGGCACCCATGAGGGAAAAGAGAGAGGCAAGGCCAAGGAAGAACGAAAAGGTCATGAGGATGATCCTCTTTCTGTCACTCTGGAAGGTGTAGGCGAAGTAGGCAGGAAGGATTGGAAGGGTACAGGGTGAAAGGAAGCTCAATACCCCTGCTATAAAGGCAAGGATGGAAAGAAGCAGGATGCTACGCCCTGCAAGGGGTGTCTCTGGAAGTTTTATCCCGAGCCTGTAGGCGGCAAGAAAGGCCACCCTCTCGCTGTAATCGGCCCCTTTGATCCTTCCGAGGAGGTGGTTTATGGTGGTAAGGTATTCCTCTCCTTCCCCTTTGATCTTGAAGATCAGGTAAGATGCAAGGGCATTCTCTAAAAAGGGCTTCCTGTCCACGAAGGGAGGCTCTCCAGGGGGATAAGGGGAGTTGGCATTCCTCAGAAAGAAGCCCCCAAGGAGTGAATCGTAGAGCCTCTCTTCCATGAATCCAAGGATCCTTCCGGCCTCTTCTCTAAAGGCCTCCTTTCCTGTTGCCCTGTAGGCAAGGTAAAAGGCAAGGGCACCGCTCACATTTGCCCTGAGGTCTCCATCGCCCCTTGCACCTTTACCCTCTACATATGCAGTGGCAACCCCCCTGTTCAGGAAGGTCTTTGCATAGCTCTCAAGCAGTCTCTCGGCCCCTTCAATGAATGAGTCTTCTTCTGTCAAGAGGAGGGTGGAGATTATAAGGGCATTTTCCTCTGCCCATGAGACACTATCTTCCATTAAGGGTCCATTCCTTACCCTGTCCCTTATCTCCCTCACCCTTTCAAGGGCCTCTTCCTTCTTTGATAAGGTTATAGCAAGGATGGCCTTCTTAAGGAGATCATCCATACCCTTTGATGGTCCTTCATCTACCCTCACAGAGAGTCCTTTCACACCTTCATCCACGAGGAGGTAAAGGGCCAGGGCCTCAAGGGGGTCCTTGACGGAGAAAGGGGATCCTTCTATCTCCTTAAGGAGTGAGTCAAAGGTCTCTTTTGAAGGTTGCTCAAGCTTTAGAAGGGGCCTTGTCCTTACCCCTCCCCCAAAGGGGACCTGTGGATAGGTCTCTCCAGGTATGGTGAGAAGGAGCAAAAGGAGGAGAATGGACTTCCATCCCATCAGAGGGGTTCTACTTTTATTGCCTTGGGATTGGATACACAGAAGAACTCACATATCCCGCATCCTGTACACTCACCATCTATCACGATGGGGCCGTTGTTGAAGGTTATGGCCTTGTCCTTCAGAGGACACCTGTCGTAGCAGTAATCGCAGTTCCTGTCGATGCCTTTGTAGGCAAGGCATATGTTCCTGTTTACCCTGGCCACCCCTATCCTTATATCCATGGCAGATTCAAGGGGCTCCAGGGCACCCCTCGGACATACCTTCGAACACTCAGGAGGATCGCACAGGTAGCAAGGGGCATCTTCAGGGAAGATGGCAGGGGTTCCATCCTCAAAGCCACCCCCCTCAACCTGCCTGATTGCCCAGTGAGGGCATGCCTCCCAGCACTTACCGCATAGATCGCAGAGGGTGAGGAAGACCGATTCCTCCACAGCACCTGGTGGCCTGATGTACCTCCTCCTGTTGATGAGGTTTACACCCTTCTCCATCACGGCGGTCACGGTCTTCAGGATCGCCCTGTACCCCATCCGCAGGAAGGTCTTTCTATCTATCCTCTCTTCACCGTCCATTAGAGACAATCCTCACAGGCAAGATCGTTACCATCGTCATGGAGCTGGTCAACGGGAAGGAGTTTACCACAGAGGTAACACTCCTTCATCTCTATCTCTTCCTCCTCTTCCTCTTTCTCTAACTCCTTTTCCAGCTCTTCCATCCTCTCTACCTCCTTTCCTTCTTATTCTCGATCTTGAGAAGGGCCATTGCAGCCCTTTCCATGTAAGGCTGGGAGGCATCGGGATACTCCTTAAGAAAGGCCCCTATTGTCTCCCTCGCCTTGTACTCGTATCCGTCGTTACCTGTGAATCTGTAAGCAAGGATCAGGGCATAAGCAGCAACACCGTTGGCCACATAGGGTTTGGCAGGGGAGAAGAGTTCTTCCTCTCTGTAAAATTCCCTGCTCGTGGATCTCCTTTCAAAGAAACCACCATTGGAGGTATCATAGAGGTTTGTGATGAGGAAATCCAGTATCCTCCGGGCGACCTCAAGATACTTATCCTCCTTAAAGGCTTCATAGGCCTTTAGATAGGCAAGGGCCATCCAGGCATTGTCGGAAAGGAGGCCGTTCAACTCCCCCTTCCCTTTTTGAGGATCGTAGTAGGAGAGGACACCCCAGTTGGTGAGCATCTTATCCTTCCAGAAGTCAAGTACCTTTTCTGCAATCTTTCTGTACCTTTCCTCCTTCAGGACCTTCCAGGCCTCTATAAGGGTCATGACCATCTTCGCATTCGGAAGGGTATAGCCTGTCCTGTCCACTATGGGTGGTTTCACCTTCTTCCTCTCTTCCGGGCCAAGGTGATAGTACACCTCATCTGCCACCTGACTGCCGTAGAAGAAGCCTTCCCTATCATAGAGTTTGTTCAGCACATACCTCAACCCGCCAAGGGCAAGGTCCCTGTACTCCACCCTGCCTGTTATGGTATAGGCCCTCAGATAGGCCTTTATGATCTCTCCATTTTCCCGCAGCATCTTTTCGAAGTGGGGCATGGACCAGTCCCTGAGCAGGGCGTATCTGAAGAACCCGCCTTCAACAGGATCGTAAAGGCCGTAGAGCCTGTCTTCCCTCTGAAGCCTTCCCACCTTCTCAAGCCAGTCTTCACCTTCCCTCTCTCTATAGAGGGCAAGGATGTAACTCGACTCCGGCCTCTTACCCCCTTCCCTATCCTGCCCCTTTTTCAGACCACCTATGTGGTCAAGGGTGTTGGTTACCATCTCCAACCACAACTCTTTCCCCTCTTCATTGTAGAGGTCCATGAGGAAGTCCAGGGTGTCGGCATATGGCACCTTCTCCCTGAACCCAAATCCCCCGTAGACCTTATCGTAGTTGTCCCTTATGATGTTCTTTATGGAGGTTACAAGGGTTTCAAGGTCATCAACCTTGGGGTAGATAAGACCCCTTGCCTCAACGACCTTCTCCTCCTTCCTTTTCTCCTGGGGTTTCAATTCCTTTACATAGGCAACGGTCTTCCGAAGGTTCTCAAGGAACTTATCCTTCTCTATGTATCCAGGAACAGAGACGAGTTCCGTACCATCAGGGGCGAAGATGACCGTGAAGGGGAGGCCTGTGGGAGGGTACTTGCTGGCTATGTCCTTCCTCTTGTCGTAATCCACAAATATGTTCACAAAGTTCTCATTGAGGTAGTTGGCCACCTCGGTCTTCTCAAGGGTCTTCTCCTCAAAGACCTGACACCAGAAGCACCAGACAGCGGTGATGAGCATGTAGATGGGTTTGTTCTCCCTCTTTGCCCTTTCAAAGGCCTCCTGTGAGTACTCCATCCATCTTATCTTGGACTTGTGGTGGGTGTAGGCAAGGACAGGGGTAGACATCAGCAGGAGGGCAAGGGAAAGGATGGCTGCTATCTTGAACCTCTTCATAGGTCTTATCTCTCCTTTCAGAAGTAAAGGACACCCGGTGGAAGTACCTCCCTTTCCTTCTTAACACCCGGGAGCCTCACCCTTATGGCCTTTGCCCTGACAGGACATATCTCCTCACAGAGGCCACAGCCCACACACCCTTCGGGTATTACCCTCGGCCTGAGCATGGCCTCCTGTACTATGGCCCTCTCCTTAAGGGGGCATATGGTATAGCATGCCTCACACTTGCCTATTCCAAGGTGGGTGATGCAGAGCCTCTTATCGATCTCTGCTGTCCCCATGTCCACCTTCTTCTTCCCCTCATATATGTCATCCTCCTTCAGGGGCATGAGTGCCTGGGTTGGACATACCTGGGTACACTTCATACAGAGTATACAGGCCCTCTCCCTCGGAAAGATGTAAGGGGTGTTGGCCTTAAGACCCATCCCTGACCTCACGAACCTTATGGCCTTTGGGGGACAGACCTCGGCACAGAGGAAACACTGGATGCACCTCTTGAGAAAGAGGTCTTCCTCAACCGCACCAGGGGGTCTCAGAGGTCCACTCACATAGTAGGCGTAGGGGGAGAGTTCTGCCAGGTCCTGGGCATTCACCCTCCCGAGATAGCGGAGAAAGATGCTCCCAAGGAGAGACCCCCCTGCTATGGAGAGGGTGATCCCGCCCATCTTCTTTATAAAACCCCTTCTATCCGTTTGTACCCGTTCTCTTGAGGGTCCTTTTCCTTTCATTTATCATACTCCTTTCCTTCCACAGGGGCATAAACCTGTAGGAAAGGGCATCCTCAGGACAGGCAGCCCTGCAAAGACCACAGTTGTCACACTCCATACCCATGGTATCAGACATGGGGAGAAGCCCGAAAGGACAGGCCTTATCGCACTCCCCGCAGAAGGTGCACCTGTCCTCATCCCTTACCATCCTAACAAGCCTGACAGATCCAAGGAGGGAATAGAGGGCCCCTCCAGGACACATGTATCTACACCACCACCTCTGGGAGACAGTGAGTTCCGTAAAGAGGAGAAAGATGATGAAGAAGGTGCCAAAACCAACACTCCCATAGAAGATGTAGTAGAAGAGTTCCCTGCTCACCACAAGGGGAGGGTATATGTGGGTAAAGAGGGATGTCCCTGCTATGATGGAAAAGATAAGGAGGATGGCAAGGACGATGTATTTATTCCTGCGTTTGAGGTGGAGGTTATGGGGCCTTATCCCGAGATAGGAGAAGAGGTTTCTCAACTTGTTGTTCATCTCTGCCAGGAAGTGGTATGGACAGATCCATCCGCAGAAGACCCTTCCAAGGAGGAGGCTGAGGAAGGTGAAGAAGAGTATGGAGGTGATGAAGGGCCAGAAGAATCCACTCCCTGCTATGGACATGGATACTGCAGCAAGGGGATCGGATATCCTGTATCCAAGGATGTTGAGAGACCAGGGGGACCCTGTAACAGAGGATATAACACCTTCTGTACCTTCATAATCCTGGAAGAGCCTGTCCATAAGGAGTATGGCCTTCTGTTGAATCCATCCCCTTGTCTCTATCCTCTGGGCAGCAAGGCTGTAACTGAAACTCTCCCTTGCATACCTCTCCACACCATAGAGGTGCAGAAGGGGTACAAGGAATATGAGCAGCAATACAAGGACCTGTAAGCTTCTTCTTATAAACTGCATAGGATATCACCCTGCAGGTGGGGCCTGAACAGACCTCTTTCTGTAAAACACATATGCACCCACTCCAAGTACAAAGATGAGAAGGATGACTGTTGTAAGATAGGAACCCTTCTTTGATATCTCTATGGAGACAGGGAAGGTAACAATTTTTTCCTTTCCATCAGGATAGAAACTCACCTTGAGGAGGTACTCACCGGGTCTCTTGAAGTAGTGGCGAAACCTGTATATAGCCTCCTCATAGGGAAAGTCCAGACTGTAGGTGGCGATCTTCCTGCCTTCCTTGTCAAGGATGGTGAGAAGGAGTTTATCCCTGTAACTGGGATCTATACCGTCTTTCTTTTCCTCCTTTTTCTTCTTTGCCTCTGGATCAAAGGGATTCACGAAGACTGCATCCTTTGGAGAATGGGTGGGATCGATGGACTTGTCGTAGACATGGATGTAGAACTGGGTATCATAGGGTATATTCGACAGTTCCTGCTTTATCCCCTGGAAGAATATAGTCGTCAGACTAACCACATAATTATCCACCTCTTTTGTCTGCTCGTTAGTTGGAACCTGCGGATAGTTCTCAGCATACCCGTAATGGGGAAGTCCTGCCACATGGTGGGCACGGGAAGGGACAAGGGAGAATACGGTAATAAGGAGGATTATGAGGATGGGGATGGCAACCCCTTTCTTTATCCTCATATCGAAACCAAGGACCCCCTGAGGACACACAATGACACACTCTCCGCAGTTCGTGCATTCCCTTTCATGTCTCCCCTCCCTCACTTCAAGACCCATGGGACATACCCTGTCGCACTCAAAGCACAGGTCCGGGCAGGTGCCACCTTTGTGCCTCACCTTTATAAAGGAGAAGTCTCCTACTAGGGACAGGAAGGCACCGCTCGGACAGAGATACCTGCACCATCCCCGCCTGGAGATGAAGAGTTCGAAAAGGAGTAGCAGGACAAGGAGGATCGCACCTGCACTCAGGGCCTTAAAGAAGAGGATGTGGTACACCTCCCTTCCGAGGATAAGATAGGGAAGATAATAGGCAAAGAGGGGGATCCCTGTCACAGCCATGAGGAGGATCGTTGCAACCAGAATCCAGTACTTTATGCTGTGATCCATCTTCACATCCCTTATCCACTTCACCCTGCCTGCAAGGCCTGTTCTTATCCTATCCACCCCTTCCATGAGGGTATTGATGGGGCACATCCATCCACAGTAGGCCCTTCCAAAGAGGATCGTAAGAAGGAGGGGAATCAAAAGGGATAGCAGAAGGGGTACATAAAAGACCTTACTGGTGAGGATATGGCCAATCCCTGCAAGGGGATCCGAGATCTTGAGACCGAAGAGGGTGATGGACCAGAATGTTCCCTTGATGGAGTCTATGAGACTCACAGGGTCTTCAAGTCTTCCCAGGGTAAGTTCGTAGAGGGCAAAGAGTTTTCCCACAAACCATCCCCCGGATACCTCTGCGAAGTGGAAACCGTTCTTGCCATAGGCCTGTCTGAGATAGTTGAGGTAGCTAACAAAGGGAATAAGGATTATTATTGCAAGGGAAAGGTATTCTACAAACCTCCTAATTCTTCTTAGCATGTTTCTCCCTCTCTTCAGGATAGACCCTTATGGCCTGGGGTATATGGATGCAGGCCCTTTCACAGGCACCGCATCCAACGCACTTATCATAGTGGACAACAGGTCTTGCAAAGACAAGCAAGGAAAGGGCCACATCCGGATAGGGACAGGCGTAGTAGCAAACTCCGCAGGTCCTTCCATTGTAGGAGAAACATATGGATGTGTCCACCCTCGCCACCCCCATCTTCACCCTCTCAAGGATCACCTCTTTATCATCAGGGATCTTCTCAAGGGCATCGGTGGGACATACATGGGTGCATTTCATACAGAGTATGCAGGCCTGATCCCTGGGAACGATGTAAGGGGTGAAGAGGTTGGAAACCCCACCTTCAAGGCCCATAAACCTTATGGCCGTGTTGGGACAGATGGAACCACACTGAAAACACCTGATACAGCTCTTGTAAAAGTCCCTCTCCCTCTTTGCACCAGGAGGCCTGACCACAGGGATCTCTTTCCTCCCTGTAGCAAGGCTAATCCCCCCTCCCAATGCTATGGAGCCGAATAGGATGCTCGTTTTTAGGAAAACCCTTCTTGTAACCATTGCTTTTTTATTATAACCAAATGGAGTGGTAGAGACAAGACGAAGAAAGAAAAGGGGAGGGGAATCCTCCCCTCCCCTTCAGGAGAGCCCCCTTTAGAGCTTCTCAATCCTGCCCTTGCAGTGCTTGTAGTCTGCCTGACCGGATACAGGATCGAAGAGCCTGTTGGATACTGCATTCACATTCCACTTGTTCTTCCTCGGATCCGCACTGTCTGCCACATTGAGGTTCCAGGGGGAGAAGATCTGGCCGGGCAGGACCACGTTCCTTGCGGGCTTCACCTTGCTCTTAGGACCACCAACACTTGCCCTACCGATGTAGCTGCCCCTGGGGGTGACTACCCTTATCCACTCACCGTCCTTTATGTTCCACCTCTTTGCATCCTCAGGGTTAAGCTCAACATACTGTTCGGGAACGAGCTTCCTTGTTGTGGCGGCCCTTATGGTCTTTGCTGTGTGGAAGTGCTCGAAGACGATACCCAGGTTGACCCAGAGCGGGTACTTGTCAGCCTTCTTGATCTCCTCAAGGGACTTGTCGAGGTACTCAAAGTCAGGAAGCTCGGGTGTGAGTCCCCTGTCCCTCATCTTCACGAGGAGATCATAGTGGTCGATGGCATACCAGTTGGGATCTACACCCACCTTTGCAACCTTCTTGAAGAGCTTATCCGCATCATCGTAGTACTGTTCGGAGGGACCGAACTTTGCCCTTCCGGTCTTGGTCCTGAAGAGACCGTAGGGCTTGTCAGGCCAGTTCTCCTGGTTCATGTACCTCCTTGGGGTCCCACCCCTCTTTGCATGCTCGTAGGTGGGTGCAGGCCACTGCATGCCCTTAAGCTTCCTCAACTGATCATAGAGCCCGATGCCATCCCGCTTCTCCACCTCAAGCATACCAGTGAGATCGGCATCTGAACCCTTGCTTGCCTCAACGATCTTCCTGAAGACATCCTCTGGATCATACATGCCCTTGAAGGGCCCGGAGGTCTTCTTCTCATAGGGGAAGACCTTGTCAGGATCGAGCCCAAGGGCCTTACAGAACATCTTACCTTCGTCTATGGTGATGTCAAGGTCGGGCTTGGTGTTTGGAGGACCATCCACAGCCTTGTCGGTTACGTATATCCTCCTCTCCGAGTTCTGATAGACACCGCCCTTCTCACCGAGGGTTGCGGCAGGAAGGACGACATCGGAGTAGAGGACGTTGGGGGCATGCCTGTAGGCCTCTGTGCTTACGACGAAGCACCTCTCAATGGCCGGGCGGATGAGGGTGTTTGTCTCTGGAAGGTCCACATGGGTGGCGTACTTGAAGAACATGGCATGGACTTCACCCTTCTTCGCCCTCTCAAACATGCCGATGCCCATACCCTTGTTGACGAAGTTCGCCGTCTGGGCAAGCCTTGACCTTGGGATGCCCCATGCATCGGCGATGTGGTCTCTCCACTTGGCGTTCTTTATACCCTGATTGAAGGGCAGTCTCCCTGTAAGACCTCCCATAAGCCTCTCGCTCATGGCGTTGGGCTGACCTGTCATGGAGAAGGGACCACAGCCGGGTCTTCCGATGTTGCCGGTGAGGAGATGGAGGCTTACGATGGTCTTTGTCCTGTTCTGACCGTGCATGGACTGGTTCCACCCGATACCCCAGAAGGAAAGGACACCACCTTCACCTCTCTGCCTGCCCTTGATCGATGCCTCGGCCCAGGTCCTTGCTATCTCTCTCACGTAGGCAGGGGCAAGACCTGTTCTGTCGACCACCTGTTCAGGGCTGTACCTTGACATTACCATATCTCTGAACTTCTCAAAGCCCTGTGTGGCCTTCTTTATGAACTCCGTGTCCACCGCCTGGGGGAAGTCCTTCATTATGGAATGGGCGATGGCGTTCATGAGGGAGATATCACCGTTGGGTCTCAGTGTAACGCTGAAGCTGTTGGAGGGATTGATCTTGTTGTAGCCATCCATGGTGCCCGTGTACCTGGGATCAACAACCATGGTGGGGATGTTCCTCTTCTCCTTTGTGGCTGCCACCCTCCAGAAGAGCACCGGATGGGAACCCCTTGCATTGTGACCCCAGTGGGTGATGAAGTCGGCCTTCTCTATCTCTTCATAGGACTGGGGAGGCGTGTCTGACCCGAGGGTTGCAAAGTAACCCGTAACCGCCGAGGTCATACACATTCTTGCGTTCGCTTCGATTGTGTTGGACTGGAAGACACCCTTCATGAGCTGGTTCTCAAGCCACTGCTCCTCCATGGTGAGCTGGCCTGAACCCCAGAGACCTATGGAGTTGCCACCGTATTTTTTGATGATCTCCGTTATCTTCTCCACTATGATCTCTTCCGCCTCTTCCCAGGTGGCCTCCCTGAATACATCGTCATCGAACCTGCCCTTTGTGGATGAGACATGTCCCTTTATGGGGTCGCTCATATCCTTCCTTATGAGCACCTTTGTAAGCCTGTCCACATAGAGGGGTTCAAAGGCTGTAAGCCCCTTGATACACTGCATCCCGTAGTTCACAGGGGAGTCCTTGTCAGGGATGTTACCAACAACCTTTCCATTCTCAACCACGAAGTAGGTGTGGCATCCCACACCGCAGTATGGACACTGGGATGGAACGAGCTTCCGCCCGTTCTGGGCGAATGCCTCATTTGGCTCGAAGGTGTAGAGCCAGTTGTCCCGTTTCATCTTGTAGGTTCCAAGGGCTGTGGTAACAGTAGCCGCTGCTGCCCCTTTAAGGAAGCTCCTCCTGCTCAAACCTTTCCATGTACCCATAATCCTTTCACCTCCTTAAAACTTACTTTGAAGCCGCCTTTACAGGTGGCATGGTCCTTATGTAGGCAACGATGTCGTTTATGTCCTCTTCCGTAAGCTCCACGGTACCCTGCCCTCCCTTGAGATAGGAAGACATGGGTGTACCTATCCTTCCGTACATAAGGGTTGCCTTTATGAAACCATCCGTTGCGGACTTCTGGAAGCCAGGGTCTGCAAGGGCAGGAGCGCTGAAACCTGCAAAGGAGGCTATGACATGTCCACCTCCACCAACCTGGGGACCACCTTCACCCTTTCTGCCATGGCAGTTTGCACATATCCCTTTGTACCACTTTGCACCCTCAAAGGGGTCACCCACTACAACACCTTCCTCCACTGCCTTGCTTGGCTCGTACTGCCATGCCTTTACGTAAGTGGCAATGGCATCTATCTCCTCTGGCTTGAGGAGCTTCCCGAACTCAGGCATCCCCCTTGAAGGCCTTCCATAGACTATGGTCTTCTTTATGTAGTCCTTTGAAGCCACCGTGAGGAAGCTCTGCAGGTTGAGGGGAAGACCGATCTTACCCTCACCATTCTCACCATGGCAGACGGCACACCTCTCCTTGAAGAGCTTCATGCCCTTGGAATAGGTGTCGTTCCATCTTGTGTCTCTTGTAAAGGTGTTTGGAGCTCCGGCTAAGGCTGCAGAAACGGGGAGGACAAAGGAAAAGGCCACGATAAGTGCTACTGTTTTGAACCTCTTAAGACCCATACCTACCTCCTTTCTAAGGATTTTATGGAAGATCCTTTACCTCCTTCCACCTCCTTTCTCTCCAAAGTAGCTGGAGTAGTTTTACCCCCAATTATAGGGAACTCGAGAGGGGTTGTCTATTGGATAAAGGTATAGGTCTTTAAGGTTTTTAGTATTAGCCTTTATAGGTAGTTGGTAGTACTCAGTAGGCGAGGTATACTACCATGGTGGTACTACTTCTTGTCTTGGAAGGACCCTTTCGAGACGAGGCCATGTTCAAGGGCATAGACAGCTGCCTGAACCCTGCTCGTTACATTGAGTTTTCTCATGATGTTCTGGACATGTATCTTCACGGTGCTCTCGGCAATATCGAGGATGTTCGCTATCTCCTTGTTGCTCTTCCCGTTTGTAAGGTGGAGAAGGATCTCCTTTTCCCTGTTACTCAGAATGTCCTTTGGAGGCTTTTCAACCTTCACCCCTGTGGCCATCTCCCTGAACTCTGCAAAGATCCTTTCAGCAAGCCTGCCGGAGAGAGCCGCCTCCCCCCTTGCAACCTGGTGGATGGAAGAGATGAGTTTATCGGCCTCAACGTTTTTCAGGAGGTAGCCCTTTGCCCCTGCCCTCACAGCGGCAAAGAGATCCTCGTCATCCTCGGAGACGGTAAGGATGATAACCTTTGTTTCCGGCCTTGATTCCATGATGAGGCGGAGGGCATCAAGGCCTGTCATATCAGGCATCTTGATATCCATAAGGACAACATCCGGCTTGAGGTCAAGGACCTTGTTCACCCCTTCTATACCCCCACCGGCCTCCCCTATCACATCAATGCCTTCCTGTCTGGTGAGAAGGGCCTTGAGCCCCTCCCTGAAAAGGGTGTGGTCATCTATGATAAAGATCTTTATCCTCTTCATCAGGGTATCCTCAGGAGGACACGTGTCCCCTTGCCAGGGGTGCTTATCACCGAGAGTTCGCCCTTTATCCTCCTTGCCCTCTCCTTCATGATGTCAAGCCCTATGTGGGAGAAGCCCTTCTTTTCAACAGCCCCTATGTCAAAACCCCTTCCATTGTCCTCAACAAGGGCTTCAAAACAGCCATTACCTCCTATGGCCACCCTCACACGAGATGCCCCGGAGTGCTTCCTTACATTGGAAAGGGCCTCCTGTATGATGTGAAGGACATGTATCTCCGCATCTTCAGATATGGTTGGTGTATTCTGCTCCGCCTCGAACCGTGTCTCTATACCTGTCTCCTCCCTGAACTTGGCAAGGTATTTCTCCAGGGTGGCCTCAAGACCATCCGGTTCTATCCTGGTCCTGAAGTGAACAAGGAGTTCCCTCACATCCTTATTTGACCTTTCCACACCCTTGAGGAGTTGCTCCAGATCCTTGGTTGCCTGATCGAGGTTTCCCTTCTTGAGGGATTCCTCAAGGAGCTTTCCCTGGATCTTCAAAAAGGCAAGGGACTGGGCAATGCTGTCATGGAGTTCGTTTGCGATGAGGACCCTCTCCTCCATGGCTGCAAGCTTTAGAGACTGGGTCTGGAGTTGATAGTTCTCTACAGCCATGCCTATGTGTTTTCCTATGGAGTCGAGCAGTTCATAGTCCTCTTCATTGAAGCTCTGGGGGGTGTCGAAGAATAGATTGAATGTGCCAAGGAGCTTATTCTGGCAGGAAAGGGGAACTATGACAGTTGCGGCAAATCCCTCCCTCTTACACCTCCTGTCAAGGGGACCGAGGCAGAAGTTGCAGTGATCAATGGTGATGATCCTCGACTCCTCGATGGAGACACCGCAGGTACAATTGTTCAGAGGGAGGGACATCTCCTCTCTCACAAATGTCTCAGAAAGCCCTCTGTGGGCTATAAGCTTCAGCTCGTTCCTGTTGCTATCGAGAAAACGGACAAGCCCTGCCTTTGCATTGAGGAGAGATATGAGCTTTACGAGGAGTTCTTCAAGGAGTTCCTTCATGGGCAGGGTGGTGTTCACCGATGAAGCCACCTGGTAGAGGATGGATAGGGCCTTGTTCTTTTGCCTCAAGGCCCTTGTCTTATCGGCCACAAGGGATTCAAGGTTGAGGTAGAGGTTTTCAAGCCTCTCCACCATGTAGTTGAAACCCTTTGCAAGGTCCCCTATCTCATCGTTTGTGGGAAGGTCCACCCTTGCCCTGAAGTCTCCGGATGTTATCCTGTCCATGGCCTTCTGTATCTTCTTCAACGGCCTCTTTATCACCCTGAAGAGCAGGTAGACAGCGGTGATGGTGAACAGGACGGTGAGGAGGAGGAAGAAATACTGCAGGCTGTCAAAGACCTTTACCTTCCATGTGGAGTACCTCTCGTAAAGGTAAACCGCCCTGTCTATCTCCCCCACAAAATCGTAGACCTCCTCCTTATACTGGGTGAGGAGGAACTTTGAAAGGTCTGTCGTGGGGGCAACCATGATGGCCTTCAAAAGGGGCTTCATCCTCCTTTCCCATCTCTCTATCACCTTGTTTAACTGGGCAATGACATCATCATCCAGGACCCTTGGAAGGCCGTACTTCTCACTGCCATCCCTCAGGCCGTAAAGGACCTCCTCAAACCTGGCCATCTCCTCCTTTGCCTCCTTGAGGAGGATGTTTGCCTTTGCCTCCTCCCCAAGCTCCCTGCTCTCTATCCATGAATCAAGGAGGAGCCCCATCTTGAAGGACCGCATCCTCTCGCTCCCTGCGTAGTTTATGGCAGTTGCATCACCCATCATATGTCTTGCCGCATAGAAACCCGTGCCTATCATGACCAGCTTGAGGAAGAGGAGGATAAGGAGGATGCCGCCAAGCTTGGCAACTATCTGGTGATGTTTAAAGAGTCTCCTCATTCATCCCCCCATTGATAATGGAGAAGCTCTTCAGGGGAGTGTTCTATCCTGGAAAGGTGCTGCCTCCTTTTCAGAAGGTCGATGAGAAAGCCATCCCTTCCCTCGACCTCGGCCTTCTGTATCTCCATTTTAAGCCTTTCCTTTTCCCTTTTCAATCTCTTTGCTTTCAACCTCCTCACACAGTCCCTGACGATCCCCTCCACCTCCTCATCCTCCATCTCATCGTAGAGGAGGCATAGCCTTGAGAGCCTGGACTTTACACCTTCATCCAGGAGATCCATGGGACTGTCCATGCCTTTCTGGAGGCTCATCATCACCTTCCTGCCCGCCTCCCTGAGGTCTCTATCCTCGAAGGAGGAAAGGATGGAGGGGAGGTGGTACCTCGAAAGGTCATAGCCATGTATAAGGGCCCAGAGGATGGTCTCCTCGGTGGTGTTTCCCCTTACCTCAAGGCCCTCCTCTACAGGGGTCCCTCCCTGCCCTTTGTCCATGGCCTTTAAGAGGATAGACTCCTCCACCCCAAACCTCTGGGATACCTCCTTCACATAGAGGCCCCTCTTCAGGGGATCCCTCACCCTGGAAAGGATGGCCACAATCCCTTTCAGGACCCCCAACCTTTCCTGGAGGTGGGTGAGGTCCTTGTCTCTGGTGATCTCATCCAGGTAGAACTCCAGGATGGATGGGGCCTTCTCTATGAGGGCCCTGAGACCCTCTGCACCCTCTTCCCTCATAAACTGATCCGGGTCCCTTCCATCGGGAAGTATGACCACCCTGAGATCCGTATCCTCATTGAGGAAGGTCTCCATGGCCCTCAGGGCGGCCTTCCTTCCGGCCTCATCGGAATCGAAGAGGGCATAAACGGTCCTTGCATACCTCCTGAGCTTTGCCCCATGATCTGAGGTGAGTGCCGTACCAAGGGTTGCAACCACATTCCTTACACCCCCCTGATGGAGGGTGATGAGATCCATGTAACCCTCAACCACAATGGCCCACCCTTCCCTGAGGATATCCTCCTTTGCCAGATTGAGCCCGTAAAGGGCCCTCCCTTTCTTGAAGACAGGGGTTTCAGGGCTGTTTAGATACTTGGGCATCCCCTCCCCCATAACCCTCCCACCAAAGGCGATCACCCTGCCAGTGACATCGAAGATGGGAAAAATGACCCTGCCCCTGAGGTAATCAAAGGCCCTTCCCCCCTTT
>WGFJ01000092.1 GCA_015492305.1 Deltaproteobacteria bacterium | reverse complement strand
ATGCTCCTCTACAGGAAGGGGCTCAGTCCCCAGATCGAGTCCCTTGGGAAGGATCTCTTCTACACCCTCTGGGATGGTGGGCTTGATGCAGGTTTCAGCGCAAGGTCCATAAGTGAGTGCCTTGCCCTTGTGAGGGATGACCTCAAGACCATGACAGCCCTCCTTGACAGCAGGTACCTTATCGGTGATAGAAGGGTCTACGATGACCTCATGAGGGCCTTCAAGGGCAGGGTCCTGAGGAGAGAGGGTAAGCGGTTCATAGAGGAAAAGCTCCGTGAAAGTGAGATAAGGCATGAGCGATACGGTGATTCCATCTATATCCTGGAACCCAATGTGAAGGATGGAAAGGGAGGGCTGAGGGACCTTCACACGGCCCTGTGGATAGGGAAGTTGAAGGGTCTTGAAGGGTGGAAGGACCTCGTGGAGAGGGGTTTTGTCAAGGAGGAGGAGTGGAGGGAACTTGAGAGGGCCATGGAGTTCCTCCACCGGATAAGGAACGATCTCCACCTTCAGAGCCGAAAGAAGATGGATCAACTCACCTTCGATGCCCAGGAAAGGATCGCAGATCTCTTTGGCTATACAGATCTGCCCGATATATCCAGGGTCGAAAGGCTTATGGGGGACTACTATTCCCACGCAGATACGGTGAGCAGGTATACGGACCTTTCCATATCCAGGCTCCTCCACAAGCCTGAAAGGGGTGTTGTCCACAGGCTGAGATCAAGGAGGATAGACGAAGCCTTCCGGGTAACAAGGGGCATGGTATACCTCAAGGAAAGGGAACTGTTGAAGAGGTCTCCTGTCCTTATGCTGAAGGCCTTCAGCCACTCCCAGGCCCTTGATCTTCCCCTCCATCCGCAGACAAGGGAGATGATCATGAAGAACCTCCACCTTGTAGATGAGGGCTTCAGGAGGGCTGAAGGGGCCAGGCGCATCTTCTTCGATATCATCAAGGCAAAGAAGGGGATCTACAGGACCCTCAAGATGATGCACGATACGGGCTTTCTCGGTGCCTTCATACCGGAGTTCAGGCACATAACCCACAGGGTCCAGCATGACCTCTATCACATCTACACGGTGGACATCCACTCCCTCTTTGCCGTGAAGGAACTCGAGTACCTCCTTTCTGATGAGGGGAAGAAGGAGTTTCCCCTTCTTGCCTCCATCCTGGAGGATGTGAGGAGGTTCGATATACTTGTCCTCGGTGTCCTCCTCCATGACATAGGTAAGGCTGAGGGAAAGGGGCATGCCGAGAAAGGGAGCAGGATAGCCAGGGATATAGGCAGGAGGCTTGGCCTCTGCGAGGAGGATGTGGAACTCCTCTCCTTCCTTGTCAGGAACCACCTGATACTTCCAGACCTTGCCCAGTACAGGGACATCCATGACCTGAAGCTTGTTGTCGATTTTGCAAAGACCGTATCAACGGTGGAGAGACTCGATATGCTCTACCTCCTCACCTTTGCCGATGTGAGGGCCGTGGGTCCTGATGTGTGGAACCAGTGGAAGGCAGCCCTCTTTCAGGAACTCTACTTCAGGACCAGGAAGGTGATAGAGAAAGGGACCTTCGAGATCCCCGGTGTGGAGGAGGTGCTCAGGGAGAAGAAGAGGAGCCTCATGGAGATCCTGGAGTGGAGGTTCTCAGAGGAGGAGATAGATGCCTTCATGGAGAGGTTCCCATCGAGATACTTCATATACAACTCCCCTGCCGACATAGCCCTCCACCTGGGTCTGCTTTCACGGTTGGATGGGGAGGATCCGGTATTGCACATACGTCACAACCTGGAAAGGATGTATACAGAGATAATCGTGTGCACCCCTGATGTCCACGGCCTCTTTTCGAAGATAGCAGGTGTCATGACGGCTAATGGAATAAACATCCTCGGGGCCCAGATAAATACCTCCAGAGACGGTGTGGCCCTTGATGTCCTCCAGGTGAACAGCCCTATGGGGGAGGTCATAAGGGATGAAAAGAAATGGGACAGGGTAAGGCAGGAGATGGAAGGGGTCCTGAAGGGGAGGATTAATGTCCAGGACCTTGTTGGAAGATGCAAACCCTCCCTCCTTGAGAGGAGGAATGTCCCCTCTGTGCCTACCCGTGTGGATGTGGATAACGAGGTATCTGACGAATTCACCGTGATCGATGTGAATACACAGGACAGGATGGGGCTTCTCTACGACATCACAAGGACCCTCACAGAACTTGATCTTGACATCCATCTTGCAAGGATAGTAACAAGGGGTAACGAGGTTGCAGACGTCTTCTATGTAAAGGACAGATCAGGTAAAAAGGTGCTTGACGAGGAAAGGCTTGAGGAGATAAAAGAAAGGCTGACCATGGGTTTAGAGGCTTCAAGGAACAGGGACTAAGGGGATGTATGAGAAATACTGGGGACTGAAGATATCCCCCTTCCAGAACGTACCCGATCCCGATTTCTACTTTCCTTCCCCCATCCATGAGGAGGCAATAAGCAGGCTCTTCTACACAATAGACACAAACAAGGGCGCAGGGTTGCTGACAGGAGAGGTGGGAGCAGGCAAGACCATGGTCAGCAGGGCCCTGATAAGGAAGCTCAACAGCGGAAGATACGATGTGGGCCTCATAACAAACCCCTCCCTCCCACTCAAAGACTTCCTCAAAGAGATAAACTACCAGCTTGGTATACTGCCTTCTTCCGACACCAAGGGAGACCTCATCCGTTCAATAAATGAACATCTCCTCTCCAACTTCAGGGAAGGTAAGGAGACGGTGTTGATAGTGGATGAGGCCCAGGTCATAAGGGATGATGGCCTCTGGGAGGAATTGAGGCTGCTCCTCAACTTCCAGCTAAACGACAGGTTCCTCCTCACCCTCATCCTCATGGGCCAGCCTGAACTGAGGGAGAAGATAGTGACCATAAGGCAGCTGGATCAGAGGATAGCCGTCAAATACCATCTCAAGGCCTTCGACCTTGAAGAGACGAAGAGATACATCGTATTCAGGCTCAGGAAGGCAGGGGCCAGGCATCCCATCTTTACCGTGAAGGCTGTGGAGACCATCTATGAGACATCAGGGGGCATACCACGGGAGATAAACAAACTCTGTGACCTCTCCCTCCTTCTCGGTTTCCTTGAGAAGAGGGACCGCATCGATTCTGCCGTGGTAAGGAAGGTCCTTTCGGACTGGAAGACCCATAGATAAAGGGAGATGGATATGAGACTCACAGACATCATAAAGGAATCGGGCAGGAAAGGGGAAGAAGGGAGCCTTACCTTCTCGGAGATAAAGAAGGTGAGCCCCCGTGAGGAGGAGATGGAGAGGAAGAAGGCAAGGGAACTCTACGAAAGGGCTGTTTTTGAACTCCAGAGGATAGGGGAGGCCGTTATCAAGGGAAGGCCCTTCTCCATAGAGAGGCTGCGCACCATAGCCAAGGAGTTTGTTGACTCCCTCCTCTCCAAGGACTACCTCTTCCTTGAGGCCCTTTACAGGGAGGAGAAGGACTGGGACCTTGCCACCCACTCTGTGAACACGGCCATAATAGCCTTCAAGATAGGTTATGGCCTGAGATACGACAGAAAAGCCCTCAATGCCCTGGTCCTTACGGCCTTCCTCCATGACCTCGGGATGCTGACCATACCGGAGGAGGTGAGGAAGAAACCAGGAAGGCTTACCGAGAAGGAGTACGAGATCATAAAGAGCCATCCCCTTGAAAGCTACAGGATACTGAAGGAACTGTGCAGGGACTGCGGGGTGATTGCCGATATAGTCCTTCAGGAACATGAAAAGGAGGACGGGTCAGGCTATCCAAAGGGGCTCAAGGATGGCGAGATCCACGAGTATGCAAAGGTTATAGGCCTTGCAGACATCTACGGTGCCCTCATCCACCCAAGACCCCAGAGGAAGAGGTTCCTTCCCTTTGAGGCGGTCAAGCAGATCATAGCGGTCTTCAAGAGCGGCTTCCCCACAAAGATCCTGAAGGCCATGATAAACGAACTCTCTGCCTTCCCCCTTGGCATCTATGTAAGGTTGAACACAGGAGAGATAGGGAGGGTGGTATCCACAAACCGCCTTGCCCCTTTGAGGCCTGTTGTGGAGATCCTTGTGGACCCTGAGGGAAAGAGGCTCAAGGAGCCAAAACACATAGATCTAAGCCAGCACCACCTGGTCCACATCGTTGAGGCCTTCTATAAGGAGGAGATCTAAAGGCCTCCTTCGATGGGGTCGATATGGAGAGTGGGGCCATGCTTGTGAAGGGAAGGAGTATGGGGCTTACGATCCTCGAGGGGGATCGGGTATACTGGAAGAGGGTTGATCCCCTCTCCATAAGGCCAGGGGATATCATACTCTACCTCGGCAGCGGTGGGCTCACCGTCCACAGGGTGATCTGGAAGAGGGTTGTGGAGGGGAGGGTGGATTACCTCACAAAGGGTGATGGTTCCATCCTTCCCGATGGCTGGGTAGAGTGGCGGGATGTGATTGGGAGGGTGGAGGGACTCAAGAGGGAGGGGCATCTCTTCATGTTCAAGGGAAAGAGAGGGAGGGCCTACAGTCTCCTTTCCTTCCTTCTATCCCATTTCCTCATCCCCCTCCACCTCATCATCGATCATGTAAGGCCCCTGAT
>WGFJ01000091.1 GCA_015492305.1 Deltaproteobacteria bacterium | reverse complement strand
GGCTGTAATGGACATTGTACCAGTGGACGAAGAATAGGAACATTGCTGCAAGAAGGGCCTCATCGGTGTGCATGATGTAGGCCGCATTAAGCACTATGCCTGGAAGATACTGGGTTGCAAGGTCCCTCCACCAGAGTATGACCCCTGCAGGGCCGAGGACAGGGATACCCCAGTAGGGGGCAAAGTAGTCGAATTTCTCCTTCCACGACATCCTGCCGTATCTCGGTTTCTTGTCCGTGATATACAGGAGATACTTGAAGAGGTCTATGATATCCTTGAGATCCTTCTTGTTCGGTATCATCTCCTGGGCAAAGAACTCCTTCACCACATTGACCGGTGTGAGCCTCCCCTCCTCCCTGAGCCTCCTGACCCTGGTGGTGAGGAAGTGATAGATCAGATAACCCGTATGGTAGACAAAGAGGGAAAGGAGGATCACCCCTGCTGTCCTGTGGATCTTCGGCGCCACCTCTATGCCGCCGAAGGCATTGTATATGTAAGGTGCCCACCACTTGTCATGATACCTCAGGGGAAACCCTGTGAGGGCCAGGATTATAACGGTGGAAAAGAGTATTATGTGCTGGATCCTCTGATGAAGGGTGAACCTGAAGAAGTACCTCTTGCCATTCCTGTAGATGATCCTTGGATACCTACGCATGGATATCCCCTCCCTTAACCTTTGAGGCCTCTCCTAAAGGCTCTCTCCTCATTATCAGTTTTGCTATGCTAAAAGTCGGGAAAAGACGCCGCAGGAGTTCCAGGAAGATGACGGTGAGGAAGAAATACATGACCCCTGCGGTGAGGAACCTGAAGAACCACACCATGTAGTACTGCAGGGGATACTTTTCCTTATCATAGGTAACATGTACCTGGAAACCCGCAATGTTGGCACCTGCCTTGGTATGGCACCCCTCGGACCTGCAGGTACGACTTATGTTGGCTGCTGCTACAGCAGAGGTGGGAGAGTCCTTGCCCTCTATGAGGTGTACATTCTCCCCGGCAACTACATGGCAATCCACACAGTCAGGGGCCTTTGTAGAGCCGTATCTCACAGCCTTCCAGTGGAAGGTCTCCTTGTAGGAGGTCACCACATCGTCCAGTTTGTGCCGCTCCTGGAAATCCTTACGGCCGTGGCACTTCGAACACATCCTCACGATCTCCTTGGAAGGCCTTGTCTTGTGTAGCCTCGAGGTGACATGGGAGTAGAAGATCTCGGCAAAGTTGCCCGTCCTGTGGCAGGTCTTGCATCGTGCAATAGCCCTCTCAGATACACCAGGCCTCAGGCCCTTGAAGAAGGAGATGGGTCTGTAAAGGGGCTGGTCGTGACAGTCCTTACACCCTGGATAGTCTTCGGCGTATTTCTTGAGCTTCCCGTTCTTGTCGTACTTGCTGTGTACACTCTTGAGCAAAATCTTCTCGATAGGCTGGTGTGAGAACCTCTTCTGACTCGAAGGCTCTATTATATGGCACTCGACGGTGCATTCAACCTTCCTGGCCGGTTCGTGAGGTATCTCATTGATATCCCTGTGGCAGTCGATACACTTTACCTTGCCATGGGGGCTGAGTCTGAACATGTCCTCGTTTATGTAGAAGAGCCTGAATCTGCCGTCTTTATCTATTCTGCTCAGTCCCCGGTATTTGTGGCATAGGAAGCAATTAAGGTCGTCAGCCCTCGATCCTCCAGGGCCGATGAGGATCAATACTGCAAGGAAACCCAGGATAATAAGGCATCTACCGATCGAACCTATCCTGTCCATCCTTCACCTCTTCAATCAGATTCCAGGGTTTAACCCCAAAAGCTCCAATATCATAAGGCATTACCTCCAGTCTGTCCTTCATCTTTTCCAGTATCACCTCCCTGAAATGAGGATTGAATATGGAAAGGGGATAAAGACCTCACTCTCTCGCTGGAGCCTTCTTTTGAAAGACCGTTTCTATGTACTTTATTATCTCATCCACCCCCTGGTCGCTGATGATCTTGCTGAAGACCACCATGTTCCCGCCTCTCCTCTTCCCCCTTATGTAGTCAAGGATCTGCTGTCGTGTAACAGGGGTCTTCCTGAAGTCGATGGGTTTGCTGAGGAGATTCTTTGCAGCCCATCCATTTCCATCCCCGTTCTTGCCATGGCACTGGGAGCAGTATCTGAGGTAATAGATCCTCCCCCTTTCCAGTGGATCCTTCCTGAACCTCTCCGCCCTTTCCTGGGGTGTGGGTCCTTTAAGGGGCCCCCTGTCCACCTCCAAGGTACGGATATACCTTATGATATCCCAGATGGTACGGGACGACAGGATGTTCTTCCACCCCGGCATCTGGAGATAGGGGAACCTCTCCTCCCCGTAGGCGATCCTCTCGTAAAGCTCTTGATCCGAAAGGAGGGACATATAGGCCTTGTTCGTGAGATCACCCATCGGGACCCCCCTTATAAGGGCCCCCTCACCATCACCCCTTCCAGAGACCCCATGACAGTGGGCACAATAGC
>WGFJ01000090.1 GCA_015492305.1 Deltaproteobacteria bacterium | reverse complement strand
CCACATAAACCTCATAGATACGCCTGGTTTTGCAAACTTCCTTACCGAGACAAGGAACGCCCTCAGGGTCTCTGGAGGGGCTGTGGTGATACTCAGTGCCATATCAGGTGTGAAGATACAGACCGAGAAGATATGGCAATTTGCCGATGAGTATGAGATCCCCAGGATCGCCTTTGTGAACAAGATGGACAGGGAGAGGGCAAGCTTCCTGAGGGCCGTTGATGACATGGAGAAGGCCTTTGGAGCCAGGGGTATCCCGATCCAGCTGCCCATCGGTGCAGAGGAGGGGTTCAGGGGTGTGGTGGACCTCATCGAGATGAAGGCCTACATCTACAACGGGGAGGGGAGCTTTGATATCGCAGAGATACCGCCAGAGATGATGGAGGATGCGGAGTCCTTCAGGGTGAGGATGGTTGAGGCCGTTGCTGAAGGGGATGACATACTCCTTGAGAAGTACCTTGAAGGGGGCGAACTGAGCAGGGAGGAGATACTACAGGGCCTGAGGGAATCGGTGATAACCAAGAAGTTTGTGCCTGTCCTCTGCGGATCTGCCTTGAAGAACATAGGGGTGAAGCAGTTGATGGATGCCATAAACCTCTACCTTCCCTCCCCCCTTGATAAGGGGACGGTAACAGGGAAGGACCCTGCTACAGGGGAGGATAAAAGGAGGGAGCCCTCACCTGATGGACCCTTCTCGGCATTTGTCTTCAAGACCCTTTCAGACCCCTATGCTGGGAAGCTCTCCATATTCAGGGTCTATTCAGGGACCATCAAAGGTGACAGCCATGTCCTGAACACTTCAAAGGGTGCGAAGGAAAGGGTGGGCCAGCTTTACATACTGGAGGGCAAGAAGTACAGACCGGTTGAATCCCTTTCAGCAGGGGATATAGGTGCGGCTGCAAAGCTCAAGGAAACGGCCACAGGTGATACCCTCTGCGATGACCACGATCCCATAGTCTTTCCTCCCCTTCCACCTGTGAGCCCTGTCCTCTCCTATGCCATCCTGCCAAAGACAAAGGCAGATGAGGACAAGGTCCATGGTGCGATA
This sequence comes from Deltaproteobacteria bacterium, assembly GCA_015492305.1. Classification (GTDB taxonomy): domain Bacteria; phylum Desulfobacterota; class GWC2-55-46; order S146-80; family S146-80; genus S146-80. Next base: position 24,927 of record WGFJ01000090.1, on the reverse strand, counting down.
GCAAAGCTGATAGAGGAGGATCCGACCCTCCAGTTCTCAAGGGATGAGCAGACAAAGGAGTTCATAATCTCCGGTCTGGGACAGGTGCACCTTGAGGTGGCGGTGGAGAAGCTCAAGAGGAAGTACGGCGTTGAGGTTGACCTTAAGACCCCCAAGGTGCCTTACAAGGAAACCATAAGGACAACGGTGAAGGTTCAGGGCAAATACAAGAAGCAGTCAGGGGGGAGGGGGCAGTACGGCGATACATGGCTCAAACTCGAGCCCCTGCCCAGGGGTAAAGGTTTCGAGTTCGTTGACGAGATAGTGGGAGGGGTTGTGCCCAAGCAGTTCATCCCTGCTGTTGAGAAGGGGATAAGGGAGGCCATGGAGCACGGTGTCCTTGCAGGGTACCCGGTTGTGGATGTGAAGGTTACCCTCTTCGATGGTTCCCATCACTCCGTGGATTCCTCGGAGCTTGCCTTCAAGATCGCTGCCTCCATGGGCTTCAGAAAGGGGATGGCCATGGCAAAGCCCGTCCTCCTGGAACCCATAATGGCTATGGAGATCATCGTGCCCGATGAGAACCTTGGCGATGTGATCGGTGATCTGAACAGCCGGAGGGGGAAGATCCAGGGTGTTGAACCAAGGGCAAACAGCCAGTGCATAAAGGCCCTGGTCCCCATGGCAGAGGTCCTCACCTACGCCAATGACCTGAGATCCCTTACAGGCGGGAGGGGGATCTTCACCATGGAGTTCTCCCATTACGAAGAGGTCCCCACCCACCTGAGGGAGAAGATCATCTCCGCTGCAAAGGAGGGCAAGTGACCCGTGAGGCTTTGAAGGAAGGCCCCTTTGACAGGGAGAAGAAGCTCGAGATGGCCAGGGGAGAGGTCCCAATGGGTGAGAAGGACCTGCTGTCCGTCCTCACCAACCTCCTTTCCGATAATGATGAGGAGATAAGGAAGGAGGCCCTTGCCACGATCCTGAGGGAGTGGGGAAGGCTTCAACCCTTCATAACCTCCCTCTCCTTGAGGGAGCTCATACAGCTTGAGAAGGCCCTCGTGTCACATCCGGAAAAGGTGAGGGAGGTGAGGGAGGTAAAGGCCTCCCGTGGAGAGGAGGTTGAAGCAAGGGATCTTTACAGTGAGTCCGTCTCCCTCGATGAGGAAAAGAGGGGGAGCATACTGAAGAGGCTCCTCAACATGACGGTTGTTGAAAAGATAAAGCTTGCCCTCTTTGGCAACAGGGAGGTAAGGTCCATCCTTATAAAGGACCCGAACAGGGTGGTGGCCACTGCCGTGCTGCAGAACCCCAGGATCACCGAGGATGAGGTGATAAGGATCGCCCAGTCAAGGAACGTGTGCGATGATGTCCTTCGAGCCATTGCCTCTTCAAGGGAGTGGACAAGGAACTACCAGGTGAAGCTTGCCCTTGTCCAGAACCCGAAGACACCCCTCAGTATCTCCCTGAAGTTCCTCCCCCATCTTTACGAAAGGGACCTCCAGAACATATCGAAGAGCAAGAACATACCGACAGCTCTCTCCATGGCAGCAAGGAAGATGATAGGGGAGAAGAGAAGGCATGGATAGGGGAAGGATACTTCTCATAGGTGGAGGGGAGGATACAAAGGCCCTCCTCAAGGAGCTGGCAGGGGAGGAGGGCTATGAGGTCCTCCTTGTGCCTCCATCCTCCTGGGCCCGTCTGTTCAAATACAACCCTGACCTTGCCATAATAGACGCTGGAATGGAGGGGTGGGATATATGTCGCAGGATAAAGGGCTTTGGTGAGAGGATCCCCACGAAGATACTCATAGTTTCGGACAGGGAGGAGGTGGGGGATCGCATACAGGCCTACAGGCTCGGGGCAGAGGGGGTGCTTGCAAGGCCCCTTGAGAAGGAGGACCTCTTCCAGAGGGTCAGGGATCTGGTGAAGAAGGAGGCAGGAACAAGGCCTGCCTATGTACAGGAGGAGGGGATAAAGGGAAGCCTCAAGGACATGGGGCTGCCTGACCTCCTCCAGGTCCTGAATATGGGGCAGAAGACGGCCCTTATATACCTCACCAATGGACAGGAGGAGGGCAGGGTCTTCATGGAGAAGGGGGAGGTGGTCCACGGTGTCTATGGCCCATACGAAGGGGAAGAGGCCATCTACCAGTTGTTGAAATGGGAGGACGGCAGGTTCGAGATAGAGCCTGATGTCTCATCGCCTGTGAGGACCGTGGGGCTTTCCGTTGAGGAACTCCTCCTTGAGGGGATGAAGAGGATGGATGAGGAGAGGGAGGGGAAGGTGTCAGAGGGTGAGCCGAAGAAGGTTGAGCCAGAGTCCTTCAACCTCATAAAGAAGCTTTACGAACTTGGCATCCTGGAGAAGAAGGAATGAGGAAGGTAAGGAGGGTCGCCATTGTAGGGGCAAACAAGGAGGGGCTTGAACTCCTGCCCATCCTTCTCAGGGATGAGTCCACAAGGGTGGACCTCATAGTGGATCCCAACAGGGAGGCCATGGCCTTCAAACTTGAAGAGCTGGGTTACCGGTTCTCCAGCAGGTACGGTATAAGGCTCTCCTCAGACCTCAAGGACCTGGAAAGGCTCAAGGATATAGATGTGATCGTAAACGCCTCAGGCGATCCATCCATCTCTTCCCATCTTTCCGCCTACAGGTCAAGGGGGGTGGAGATCCTGAGCCCCTTGAGTGTCAAGCTCCTGTGGGGCTATTCGGAAGGCAAGGTCCCCTCTGGTCAGACTGCAAAGGAAAGGCACACAAGCCTGCTCAATGCCCTATCGGAGATCCTCAATGCCGTTAAGCTCACCATGGACAAGAAGGAACTCCTCACCCTGGTCCTCCGTCTGGCCCTGGATACAACAGGGGCGGACAAGGGCTCGCTTCTGCTCCTTGGTGAGGATGGAAGGTTGAGGGTGGAGGTGGCCCATGGCATGGAGGAGGAGATCATAAGGAAGATAAACATACCCCTTGGTGAGGGGATAGCGGGTTATGTTGCAAAGGAAGGCAGACCCATGATAATCACCGGAAAGCCACGGGACGACAGGTTCAGGAACCTGATGGAAAGGAGTGATGTGAGGTCTGCCATGTGTGTCCCCCTGAAGATAGAGGGGAAGGTCATCGGTGTATTGAATGTGAGCAGCAGCAGATCCACCCACATATTCACCAGCGAGGACCTTGAGTTCCTCACGAGGCTTGCAGCCTTCGATGCCGAGATAATCCAGAGGTCAAGGGAGTTTGAGGACCTCAAGTATACATCCCTCAAGTTCAAGGCCTGGAGGGAGATAGAAGGCGTTTTGCGAGGTGACAAGCCCCTTGAGGAGAAGCTGTCTGGCCTGTGTGGTAAGCTCTCCGGGATGATCCCGGGGGTGGTCTGCTCCATTTACCTTGTGGATGAATACTCAAAGAGGCTCCACATGAGGGCCTCATCACCCGGGATCTGGGGTGGGAGGGGCAGCTATAGCATAGATGTGGATCGTGGCATCAATGGATGGGTTGCAAAGGAGAGGAAGAAGGCCTTTCTTGTGGAAAGGGAACCCCCTCCTGACGGGGCAAGGAAGTGCTTCCTCTCCATCCCCCTTGCAGCCGATGGGAACCTCCTCGGGGTGATGGAGGTGCAGGTCGTATCCCAGAGAGGACTCCTTCCATATCAGGAGGCCCTGCTTACGGAGATTGCAGGTCCGGTGGCAGAGGCCGTAAGGGAGGCCATAAAGGACAGGAAGACCTACCTCCAGTCCACAAAGCTTGCGGTGATAAACGAGATAGGCCTTGATATCGTCAGCGTCAGCGATGAGAAGAAGCTGCCCACCCTCATAGCCTCATCTGCTGCGGTCATCATGGATGCTGGTGGAAGCGTCTTGAGGCTCAGGGAGAACGGTGGCTTCAGGATAAGGGCCGTCCACGGCCTGGAGGAGGAGGAGAGGAGGAGCATCGTCTCTGTGGAACAGGAGGTCTCAAGGGAGGTCCTGAGGGTGAGAAGGCCCCTCACCAGGGTCATAGACATGCCTGAAAGGCAGAAGAAGGGGGGGATCACATCCGTCCTTGCATGGCCTGTGAAGGTGGAGGACAGGATCGTTGGTATCGTCACCCTCTTTGACAAGGTGAGTGAGGACACCTTTGCCCCGGCCCCCTTTACCGAAGAGGATCTGGAGATATTCGGCAGGTTCATGAGGTATGTTGAGAAGGCCCTTGCAAGCCTCTACCTCCAGAAGAAGGTAAGAGAACTGGAGGGAAGGCCCCTTTATGGCAAGGCCTTCTTCGAGAGGAGGGTGAGGGAGGAGTTGAACCGCTCGAAGCGTTACGGAAGGAGGTTCACCATCCTCATCCTCTACCTCCCAGGCGGTGAAGAGGGCTTCATTGAGGGGCTTAAGGGCAGGATTGAAGGGATGGTAAGGGGTTTTGATGTGGTTGAGAGGATCGACAGGGAGAGGCTTGGCATACTCTTCCCTGATTCCGATGAGGGGGCCTTGAGGGTTATGGACCAGATCCAGAGATGGATGGAGCAGGGCATGGCTGTGAGGTATGGCTATGCCCTCTACCCGGATGACGGTATAAGCTTCGACACCCTTATGGAAAAGGCCATGAGACCGCTATGAGTATGATAAAGGTAGGGATAGTCACCATAAGTGACAGGGGTTCAAGGGGGGAGAGGGAGGACCTCAGTGGGAAAGAGATAGAGAGGCTTATCCGGACCCTTCCCGCAGAGGTTGTGGCCTACGAGATCATCCCCGACGAGAGGGAGGAGATCGAGAGGGTCCTCAGAGAGTTTTCCGATGAGAGGGGCATCGATCTCGTCCTTACCACAGGGGGTACGGGTGTTGCCCCGAGGGATGTTACGCCAGAGGCAACAAGGGCTGTCATCGAGAAGGAGCTGCCAGGCATGGCCGAGGCCATGAGGGCAGAGAGTCTGAAGAAGACCCCCCATGCCATGATATCCAGGGCTGTGGCAGGCATAAGGGGACAGACCCTGATCGTCAACCTCCCCGGGAGCCCGAAGGCTGTGAGGGAGAATCTCTCCGTCATCCTCCCTGCCCTCGAGCACACCATAAGCAAGATAAAGGGCGATGAGAGCGAGTGTGGAAGGTGATCCTACCCTATAAGCTCTTCCACAGGTGTGTAATCGACCCCGAGGTCCCTTGCAAGGGTGGGATAGGTGACCCTGCCCTTGAATATGTTTAGTCCCTTTGCAAGGGATGGGTCCTCCCCCAGGGCCTTTATGAGGCCCTTTCTGGCTATGGCCATCACATAGGGGATGGTGGCGTTGGTAAGGGCCATTGTGGATGTCCTCGGGACCACCCCTGGCATGTTGGTGACGCAGTAATGGATCACCCCTTCCTCTTCAAAGGTGGGGTCTGAATGGGTGGTGGGTCTGCTTGTCTCCACACAGCCACCCTGATCTATGGCCACATCCACAATGACGGCCCCTCTCTTCATCCCCTTAAGGAGATCCCTTCTGACAAGGACCGGTGTCCTCCCTCCCTTTACAAGGACAGCCCCTATGACGAGGTCTGACCTCAGGAGGAGGGATTCGATGTTGCCCGGACTGGAGAAGAAGGTCTCTGCCCTGCCCTGGAGGAGATCTTCCAGGGTCTCGAGCCTCCTTACATTGATGTCCAGGATGGATACATGGCAGCCCAGTGCTGTGGCCACCCTGCCAGCATGGTATCCCACCGTTCCACCTCCAAGGATGGTTACCATCCCATGACCCACCCCCGGAACACCTCCAAGGAGGATCCCCCTTCCTCCCCTGTTTCTGTGGAGCAGTGTTGCCCCTATCTGAACCGATAGCCTTCCGGCTATCTCGCTCATGGGCCTAAGAAGGGGAAGGGTTCCATCCTCAAGCTCAACCGTTTCATAGGCTATGGCTGTAACTCCCTTATCCATAAGGACCCCTGCAAGGCCCGGATTCGGGGCAAGGTGGAGGAAGGCAAAGAGTATCAACCCCTCCCTTAGAAGGGGGTATTCCTCCTCCACGGGTTCCTTTACCTTCACAACGAGGTCGGCCCTGTTGAAGACCTCTTCGTGGCTTTCCACAATGAGGGCCCCTGCCCTTCTGTATTCCCCATCATCGAAGCCGCTTCCAAGGCCGGCTCCCTTCTCCACCATCACCCTGCACCCCATCTTGACCAGACCTTCCACCCCGAAGGGTGTCAGGCCAACCCTGTACTCCTCTTCTTTGACCTCCCGTGGCACCCCTATTACCATTCCCTCCTCCTAATCGGTGATCTCCTCAAGGGCATAGTCCCTCCTTCCAAGGCCGATGGATTCGGCATGTTCGAGCTGGATCTCCCAGTCTATGTGGGGGTGGATCTCCCTGAACCTGTCCCTTCCATCCCTGTTGATGAGGTCCACCGAGGCCTGGTCAATGGCGACAGGGTCCCTTGAGGCAAGTATCCCTATGTCTTCCATGAAGGGTCTCTCGCTGTGGGGATAGCAGTCGCATATGGGGGTGATGTTGATGAGGAAGTTCAGGTAGATGGCCTTGCCTTCCTTGCCTTTGATGGCACCCAGTGCATGTTCTGCCATCTTCCTCTGGACATGGGCCGTGGATTCGTTCCATGTTACCTTTATGGTCCCCTGGGGGCATACTGCTATGCACTGGCTGCAACCACTGCACCTTTCAGGGGATATGAGGGCCTTCCCCTCCACCATGTCTATTGCGCCGAAGGCGCAGTTCTCCACGCACACCATGCAGCCCGTGCAGCCACTCCTCTCCACATGGGGTGATGTGGTGGAGTGCTGGCTGAGCTTCCCCTCCCTTGAGGAGCATCCCATACCAAGGTTCTTGATGCTCCCCCCAAAGCCTGTAAGCTCATGGCCCTTGAAGTGGGTGAGTACCACAAGGGCGTCGGCAAGGTGTATCTCGGTCCCTATCTTCACCTTTCTGTAGAACCTCCCCTTGATCTCCACCTCCCTGTAGCTCTCTCCCCTCAGACCATCGGCGATCACCACAGGGGCCCCTACCCTTTCGTAGGTAAAACCGTTGTGGTAGGCTGTCTCGAGGTGGGAGGGTGTGACGGTCCTTGTGCCCTTATAAAGGGTGTTTGTATCGGTGAGGAAAGGGGTGGCACCCCTTGCCAGGAGGAACTCCACGACGACCCGTGCATATTCAGGGGGTATGAAGGTCCTGTTCCCCCTCTCTCCAAAGTGGATCTTTATGGCTGTAATGGCCTTTTCTGCGATCCCTTCAGGCCAGATCCTTTCAAGGAGCCACTTCAGCCTCTTCAGGTTTTCTTCTTTGCTGCCTATCCTTGAGAAGTAGACCCTGCTTTTTCCATTCATATCCTGAAATATTAACCATATAATATAGGGGTTGTCAAACCATGGAGGGAGGTCTTTATGGAGAGGACCATGGAGAAGCTTGAAACCCTGAGGACCATCCTCAGGGACATGGGATCGGTGGCTGTAGCCTTTTCCGGCGGTGTGGACAGCACCTTCCTGCTCAAGGTTGCAAGGGATACCCTCAGGGAGAGGGTCCTTGCCATCACCGCCCTGTCACCTACATACAAGGATAGCGAGCTTGCAGAGGCAAAGAGGCTTGCCTCCGAGATGGGGGTGGAGCACCTCCTCCTCAGGTCAAATGAGCTGGAGATCCCTGGTTTTTCAAAGAACGATGAGAGGCGCTGCTACTACTGCAAGAGCGAGCTATTCGGTCTTGCCCTCAGGGAGGCAAGGAAACGGGGTATCCACTGGGTTGCCGATGGGACAACGGTGGACGATATGGGGGACTACCGCCCCGGTATAGAGGCTGCACGGGATATGGGTGTGAGGAGCCCCCTCCTTGAGGCAGGCCTTGCAAAGGAGGAGATAAGGTATCTGAGCAGGGTCCTCGGTCTTCCCACATGGAATAAGCCCTCCATGGCGTGTCTCTCCTCCCGTTTCCCCTACGGGGTGGAGATAACAGAGGAGCGGCTCAGACAGGTGAAGGGGTGTGAGGACCTCCTTGCCTCCCTTGGTTTCAGCCAGTTCAGGGTGAGGTATCACATGGAGATCGCACGGATCGAGGTGGATGTGAGGGAGATGGAAAGGATGATGGAACCCGTGGTGAGGCAGGAGGTGATCAAGGGGTTCAAGGCCCTTGGGTTTACATATGTAACACTCGATCTTGAGGGCTACAGGACGGGAAGTCTCAATGAATTGCTCGGTACTTCAAGGCCTCCTCGATCCAGTCGTTGACATGGTACCTGAGGAAGAGGTTGTAGAAAGGGGAGTCCTGTCTCAGGAGTTCATAGACTGTAACCGGTTTTCCGCCTTCAAAGCCCTTGAAGGAGAGTTCCCCGACCTCCCTGAAGACAAGGACCATCCTCTCCCCTACATCCCGCTTCACACTTATGAAGAACCTCAACTCCTCCTCCAGGAAGAGGAAGCGCCTTTTCAGTTCATCTGCAAGGTTTGACACGGATATGGCCTTATCGAAGTGGAGGATGGTTGCCCTTGTCTCTTCCACAAAGGCCTTCAGGGCCTCCTCGCTCAGGGCCTGCCCTGTGTTGTACATCGCCCTTTCCACCTTGAGGACCCCTCCCTGCGGCACATCCCCCCCTGTGAGGGCCTCTATGTCCTTTCCGAGCCTCCTTTCGAACTCCCTCAGGACCCTCTCTACCCCCTTTTTATCCTTCTTGATAATGGAGTCCTCAAGGCCCTCCGAGAGGTCCGGGTCAAGGGTGATGCTGTAGCCCCTGCCGATGTATACATGGAATGGAAGGGAGAGGCCGGGGTTCCCGAGCCTCTTCCTCCTTCCCTCTAGGATCTTTGAAAGCCTGAGCCTCACCATGGGGTTCCTCTCCACCCCCCTTGCTGCCTCATTTATCTTCTCTCCTATGGCCACATCGAGCCTTCCCCAGAGGTCATCCTTGATATGGATATCCTCTGCCTTTGTCCCGTAGGATATGTAGAGACCTGCCACAAGTTCCTTCCTCAACATCTCTTCCTGCTCCTCTCTGAAGGCCTCTTCCAGTATCCTCCTCCTCTCAAGGGCCTTTAGTGGATCGGAAGGCCCTGGACCCTCATGGGGAAGGGCCTCACCTTGCTGCTTTCTCAGGGTGACATCTGGTGGGAACTTCTCAAAGAGTTCCTTCCTGTACCTCTCCATGATCCTCTGGATATCCTGGGCGAGGAAGATGAGGGAAGAGATGTTCCCTGAAAGGAGTATGGCATCACCGAGGATGTTCCTTATCCTGATGCTCACACCTTCTGCCATGTCCTTTCCAAGGCCGTACTTGGAGGCAGCCTCTATTATGGGCTGGAAGAACCGGGTCCTCATGAAGTCTGCCATGGCAACTTCCTTTATCCGGAAGGTCTTTCTCGTGAAGTCCTTCATGTCTATGAAGAGGTAGGCCTCCTTCTCCTCTGAGGGTGTCTTCAGGACCACCATCCCGTCGGAGGAGAAGCGATACAGCCTCCCTTTCTCATAGTCCCTCCTGATCTCCTGGGGCTTCAGTTCCTCCCTCCTGTCCTTGAGCAGCCTTATCCAGGCATTGACACCTCCCCATACCTCCTGATCCACCTTCAGGGTGAAGTAGGACTCGACCGCTTCCTTCACAGCCTGCGCTGAGGCCTCCTTCTTCCGGATGAAGGAAAGCCAGCCCCTTCTCAAAAGGGCCTCCATCCCCTCCAGGTGGGTGAGCCCCTTTCTGTCGTATCTGAAGTCCCTTATGAGCCTCCTTATTACCTTCAGAAACCTTGAACGCTCTTCTTTGTTGGAGAGGATCTGGAAGAGGGGCTTCTCGCTCCTCACCATCTGGATGAGTAGCTCATGTTCCTTGAGCTTCTGATTTTCACAATCCCTGAGGTAATGGAGTATGTGGGATCTGAGCCCCTCCACCTCCCTGTAGGAACATATAAGGGAGGGAAGGTCCTTTTCCTCAAGGACCCTCTTTGTGAGCATCTCTATCCCTTCCTTCCTTGCCTCGAGCCCTTCGGAGAGCCTTTCAAGGCCGCTGTAGATCTCTGGATTGAGGGAGTAAGGGTTGAAGGGTATCTTCCACAGTTCCTCCTTTATATCCACGAGGCTTCCTGCTGTAAGGGTGGTCTTGAGGAGGAGATCGGTGGTGGATAGGTCGTAGAGGGGAAACCTCTCCTTCACTTCCTTGAGGGCCTTCTCGACGATGTGGATGAGCAGATAGGAAAGCAGAAGGCCCGTGTAGTACTCCCACCTCTCGTAGCTCAGTCCCTTCACACGGATGTCACAGATCTCCCTCTTTATCCTCTTGAGGATGTTCAGGATTGCAAGCTGGGCTATATAGGCTGTATGCTCCTTGCCATCCTGCCTTATCTCCTCTTCAAGGGCCTTGTGATAGATCCCAAGGAGCAGATCCATGAGGGTGGATCCCTTCCCTCTGTGGATCCATGTCCTGAGGATGCCCCTGTCCAGGATGGGGATGGAGAAGAGGAGGGCCTCAAGGGTCGGTTCTCCCAGCATGAGGTCCTCACTCACAGAGCCCTTGTAGGTGATGGGTGGCAGGGGGGGTAAGGGGGTTGATGGGGTTGTGGCAGGGCTTATAAGCCCCTCCGGTCTCTTCCCCTCCAGGCGGTGCTTTATGTGGGAGACAAGCTCCAGAAGGGCCTCCCTTATGGAGGCTATGTCCTTTCCTCCAAGAACAAAGGGTATCTTCATGTCTCCGTAGGCATCGCATATGAGCAGTCTTATCCTGGAGGGATCGATCCGGAGCAGTCCCCTTGCAAGGAGTCCAGGGACTTCATGATCCAGCAGGAAGGCGAGTCTTTTACCGGCGTATAGAGACATAAAAGCCTTGTTAATGTGCGGTTAAGATGCTATCCTTTATCCTCCATCTACCTTTCTTCCACGAAGGTCTCTTGTAGGGATGAAGATCCTCTTTCTGGGTTGCGGGACATCCACAGGGGTTCCTGTCATCGGATGCAGGTGTCAGGTCTGCTCCTCTCAGGACCCCAAGAACTGGAGACTCAGGGCCTCCATCCTCGTGGAGCACAGGGGGAAAAAGATCCTCATAGACACCTCCACAGACCTCAGGATCCAGGCCCTCCGTCACTCCCTTACAAGGATAGATGCCGTCCTCTACACCCATCCCCATGCCGATCATCTCCACGGGATAGATGAACTCAGGGTCTTCAACCTCATCCAGAAGGAGAGCATCCCCTGCTACGGCAACAGGGAGACCATAGAGAGGATAAGGAGCATGTTTCGCTATATATTTGAGGAGCACGAAGAAGAGGGCTGGAAGCCCAACCTTGAGACCTTTACCATAGAAGGACCCTTCTCCATAGGTGATGTCCCGGTAGAGCCCATAGAGGTCTATCATGGCAGTATGAAGGTCCTTTCCTTCAGGATCGATGGGATGGCCTATGTCACGGACTGCAATCATATACCAGAAGGATCCATGGAGAGGCTTAAGGGCCTTGATCTATTAATCCTCGATGCCCTGCGTCACAAACCCCACAAGACCCATTTCAACATAGAGGGGGCCCTTGAGATAGTGAAGGAACTGAGACCATCACGGACCATCCTCACCCATCTGAGTCACAACCTCGACTACTACGCTACAAACAGAAGCCTCCCTCCTGGTGTTGAGCTTGCCTATGACGGCATGGAGATAAGCCTTTAGGTCTTTCTCACAGCACAGACGGTCATTACCGCATCCTTCATCCCGTGGATGACCTTCTTATCAGAGGGGCATATGGTGGCAAGTATCCCCGAGAGCCTTGCCCCCTTATCGGTAACAAAGTAATAGGGGGTGAGTCTTGCCCTCCCTTCCATCTCTTCCATCCTCCCCTTTCTCTCAAACCTCACCTTCCACCTCTTCCCCTTCCTGAACTCCTGAAGTATGTGGGGGATGTGGTGGAAGCTTGAGAGGGCCTCATCCACCTTCTCGGACCACCTTTCAAGGGCCACATCATGGCCCACTGTGATCCCCCTTCCTCCCCATGCCTCTTCGCAGAAGCCAGAGGGCTTGATCACGTATCTCCTCTCCTTCTGGGTGCACCTCTTGAGAAAGTCCCACGATCCCACACCTTCTCCCCTGAACTCTATCCCAGGGATCACACCGTGAGGTGGAAGGGGCCTTGGATCGAGTACCCATGTCTTCGGGAAGAGGGCCGTAAGCCTCTTGTAACCCTCCTCTCCCAATTCCCCTGTCCAGAAGCCTCTAAGCCCTGGGTGGTGGAACAGGGCGTAGGAGAGCTTCTCCTCAAGGAAGGCCTTCGGTGGGGGGGTGAGGATCACCCTCTTCTTCTTTGCCGCGTAGAGGAATAGTTCTGCCTTTGGTATGTTCACGATGTCAAAGAGTTCAAAGAACCTGTAAAGGATGTGGACCCTCTCCTTACCCGCCCAGAGCCCCTCCTCTGTGAAGGTGAGGTCCTGTGGTTTGAGGATATGGGTCTTCAGCCCCCTCTCGGTGAGCCTCCTTGCCACATAGCCCATCTCGGGCCGGTAATCCCTGGATTCCTCTGAGACCACAATGGCTGCCACAGGGTCTTTTCCGCCCGTTAGGGACCTGAGGGCCTCCATGAACCCCTCCACCATGCCATCCTTCCCCCCCACAGGATCATCGTAGAAGGAGGAGAGGAGGGCGGTTATCCCTATGCCCCCTGGCACAGAGTCGAGTTCCGTTGCCACAAGCCCATCTTCAGTGGGTATCAGATCGGGCCTTATCACCACAGGCAGCTGGGTCTTGAACCTGTTCATCCTCCCGTACTTCACGATGTATTCGGGCTTTCCCATGTCAAGATACTCCGATACCCATCCCGGGGCTTCTCCCTTTATGCTCATGAAGTAGAGACGGTTCAGGGCCCTGTAAAAGGAAAGGAGGAGTGGACCAAGGGATTCGATCTCACGGTAGATATCTTCCGGAATGTAAAGGGGCTCTGGCGATAGCCTCCACCTTTCGTCTTCCTCAAAGAGCCCTTCCCTGAAGAGGGCCTCCCTGAGGGATGCTGTTACGGGTACTTCCAGGACCTTCACGGGTCTTGAACTCCTCATTATGGGGTCTTTCCTGCTAATAGTAACAGATTTTTTCGCATATCTGAAGCAGTTTTAGGCGATAAAAGGGCCGATTTCCTTGCCTCTTCGGGCAAAAGGTGGTAAAGGTTCATAGAGATGTGTCCTGCGGAGGTGGGTGATGCATGAAGGAGGGATCCTCTTTGACATCTTCTATTACCTTGGTTACGTTGCCATAGCCGCAGCGACTGTTGCAGGCATCTACATCTTCAAGAGCTGGCTCAGGGACAGGGGGAGCCAGGGTTAGGAGAAGGCATGGCATCCATCGATGACTTCAAGGACAAGGCGGTGGAGGAGACCCTCAAGGACCTCGGGACGGACCGTCAGAAGGGTCTCTCCTCAGGGGAGGCTGAGGAGAGGCTCAAGGAATACGGCCTCAACGAGATCCCCGAGAAGGAGGAGCCCCTGTGGCACAGGGTCTTCCGCCGCTTCTGGGGCCCCATACCGTGGATGATAGAAGCTGCGGCCCTCCTGTCTGCCCTTGTCAGGAAGTGGGAGGACTTCACCATCATAGTGGTCCTCCTCTTCGTCAACGCCCTTGTGGACCTTTGGCAGGAGCACAAGGCCCTGTCGGCCCTCAAGGTGCTGAAGCAGAAGCTCGCAAGGAAGACGCTGGTCCTGAGGGACGGGGAGTGGAGGGAGATCGAGGCCAAGTACGTGGTTCCGGGGGACATAATAAAGCTCAAGATCGGGGACATCATGCCTGCGGATGTGAAGCTTGTGGAAGGTGACTTCATACTCGTCGACCAGTCGGCACTCACAGGTGAGTCCCTCCCGGTGACGAAGAGGCCATCGGACATAGCCTATGCGAACTCCATAGTGAAGCAGGGGGAGATGGTAGCAGTGGCTGTGGCCACAGGCACCAACACCTACTTTGGAAAGACTGTGAGGCTTGTGGCGAAGGCAGAGAGGGAGGAGAGGTCCCATTTCCAGGAGATGGTGATAAAGGTGGGAAATACCCTCATCGTCCTCACCCTCGTGATAGTCGCCATCATGATACTCATCGAGGTGAACAGGGGGGCTGACTGGAAGGAGCTTCTGAGGTTCTCCCTCGTCCTTACCGTTGCCTCCATACCTGTGGCACTTCCTGCCGTGCTCACCGTGACCATGGCCATCGGGGCCCTCTACCTCACGAAGAGGCAGGTTATAGTGAGCAGGCTCGCCTCGATCGAGGAGCTTGCAGGGGTGGATGTCCTCTGCTCGGACAAGACAGGCACCCTCACAAAGAACCAGATGACCATATCCACCCCCTTCACGGTGGATGGATACAGCACCCAGGGGCTCATGTTCTACGCCGCCCTGGCCTCCAAGGAGGAGAACAGGGATCCCATAGAGATCCCCATCTTCGAATGGCTCAAGGAACACAGCCTCTACAATGAGGTGAAGGGATGCACCCAGGAGAGGTTCGTCCCCTTCGACCCTGTGAGGAAGAGGACAGAGGCGGTCGTGAAGCACGGGGACGAAAGGATCGTCGTCACAAAGGGTGCCCCCCAGGTGATAATAGAACTCTGCGACGATAAGGACTTCGACAAGAAGCACTGTTATGAGAAGGTGGAGGAGTTTGCAGAAAAGGGGTTCAGGACCCTCGGGGTTGCCTATAGGAAACCAGGTGACGAGAAGTTCCGCTTCGTCGGGCTCATCCCCCTCTTCGATCCTCCAAGGGAGGAGTCAAGGCCTGCCATTGAAGAGGCCAAGCGGTATGGCGTGGAAGTGAAGATGGTCACAGGGGACAACATCGCAGTTGCAAGGTACATTGCAGGGCTCCTCGGGATAGGCGGAAGGATCCACAGTGCACGGGAGCTCAAGGGGGAGACCTACGAGGAGTACATCGTCCTGGCGGAGATCATAGCAAAGGCACTCCTTGAGGCCGAAGAGGTCCCCCCTGAGGAGGCGGAAAGGAAGGCCCGGAAGGTGGCGGGACTCGTCCAGAAGGAGCTTGAGGGCAGGAAGCTCCCCTTCGGGGTGGTGAAGAGGCATGAATCGGAGATAATAAGGATAATAAAGGAGGCGAACGGGTTTGCCGAGGTCTTCCCGGAGGACAAGTACTTCATCGTCGACAAGCTCCAGAAGGCAGGCCACATAGTGGGCATGACCGGAGACGGGGTGAACGATGCCCCTGCCCTGAGGAAGGCCGATGCAGGGATAGCGGTCTCCAATGCTACAGATGCAGCGAGGGCGGCATCCGCCCTCTTCCTCCTCACCCCCGGCTTGATGGTAATCGTCAGGGCCATTGAGATAGCGAGGCAGATCTTTGGAAGGATGGAGGCCTACACCATCTACAGGATCGCAGAGACGATCCGGGTCGTCCTGTTCATGGCCCTCTCCATCGTCATATTCCAGTTCTATCCCGTTACCGCCCTCATGATCATCCTCCTGGCCCTCCTCAACGACATCCCCATCCTCTCCATAGCCTACGACAATGCAAAGACGGCTCCGAAACCTGTAAGGTGGGACATGTATGAACTGAACATCATGGCCTTCTGGCTCGGTGTCGCCGGCGTCATCTCATCCTTCCTCCTCTTCTTCCTCCTTGAGAGGTACTGGGAGCTACCCCGGGACCTGATCCAGTCCATCATCTTCACCAAGCTTGTGGTGGCAGGCCATGGAACGATCTACAACACCCGGGTCAAGGACTGGTTCTGGAAGAAGCCCTGGCCCTCACCCATCCTCTGGGTGGCCACATTCGGGACCAGGGTGCTGGGGACGATCATCGCTGTCTACGGGGCCTGGGGACTTTTCACCCCTGTTGGCTGGAGGTGGGCGCTCTTCATATGGGGATATGCCATGGTCTGGTTCCTCTTCAACGATGCCGTGAAGATGGCAATCCTCAAGATGTACTGGGCAAAGAGGTTCTTCTTCGCCCCCGGCCACTTCAGATGGCTGAGAAGGGAACTCGGTGGAGAGAGGGCAGGGAGGTGAGATCAAAGGCTGCCATGACCGGGTTTATACCATTAGAAGGCTTTTATTACCTGATCCATGAGGAGGTGTCATGATACTTACCCTTTCCCTGATGATCCATATCATCTTTGTGATCCTGTGGATGGGTGGAGTCGGGTTTGTCACTATCGTCCTCTTCCCCATGATTGCAAGGACCCCTCAGCCCCTTGAGAAGATACTCCTCTTCCAGAGGATAGAGCACAGGTACGCAAGGCTTGCGAGGCTATACGCCCTTGTGGTGGGGATCACAGGCCTCATCAACCTCTCCTACTTCGGTGGTTTCAGGCTCCTTTTCACAGGCTATGGGTGGGGCATTACGGTCATGTTCCTTGTGTGGGTTATGTGGATGGTCCTTCTCTTCGGACTTGAGCCCATTGTCATAAGGCGCATACTCAGGGACGCCCAGGAGGGGAAGATGGATATAAATGCCGTCTTCCGGAGGATGAACATCTTCCACTGGGTCCTCCTCTCCATAAGTGCCCTTGCCATAATCGGAGGGGTCTCCTTTGCCCATTAGGGATAGGAGAAGGACCGGACCTCTGCCCCGGCAACAGCCCTTTCCACCCATCCCTCTATATCGAGGTCCCTTTCCTTTGTCACAAGGTCCTCCACCCTTGCCTTTGTTGCTGGATGCCTTGGTATGAAGAGCTGGCAGCAGTCCTGATCGGGTATGATGGAGGTCTCGAAGGTGCCGATCTCCTTTGCCTGGGCTATGATCTCGTCCTTGTCCATCCCTATGAGGGGCCTCAGGACAGGCATCCTGGCCACATCGTTTATGGTGTATATGTTCTCCAGCGTCTGGGAGGCCACCTGGCCGATGCTCTCCCCTGTGACAAGGGCCCTTGCCCTCTCCTTCTCGGCGATCCTTTCGGCTATCCTTATCATCATCCTCCTGTATAGGACGACCCGGTAGGATGGCTCCACAGAAACGCTTATCTCCCTCTGGATCTCCCCAAAGGGAACGAGATAGAGGGTGGAGGAGAACTGGTAACGGGTAAGGTGTCTCACAAGGGTAATCACCTTTTCCTGGGTGGTCTTGTCGAGATAGGGATAGCTGTGGAAGTGGACAAAGACCACCTCACATCCCCTCTTCATCATCCTGTAGGCGGCAACGGGTGAATCTATCCCGCCTGAGATGAGGGTGCACACCCTCCCGCTTATCCCAACAGGGAGCCCACCCGGTCCCTCCTCCCTCTCGAAGTAGAAGAAGGCCTCCCTTGGCACGATCTCTATGGTAACGAGGAGGTCCGGGGCCTTGAGGTCAACCCTCTTCCCTGTCCTTGCCTTTATGTGTCCTCCAACGATGGTGTTCACATCCACCGATGTGAGGGGAAAGTCCTTGAAGCTCCTCCTCGTCTTCACGGCAAAGCTGTCGAAGACCCTTCCCTCCCTCTCTATGACACCGAGTATGGCCTCCTTCATCTCCTCCACAGAGTGGGAGGACCGGTAGGCGGGGCAGAAGTAGGACACACCAAAGACCCTCTTCAGCCTCTCACGGACCATCTCCCAGGGGATCTCACCGTCCCAGAATATACCGATACGGCCCATGAGGGCCCTTACATCCCTCGGGTTCAGGTCCCTTATGGCGGTCCTTATGTTATCCACCAGTTTGGCAACGAAACGGGGTCTGTTGCCCCTCTTCAGGGCCACCTCATGGTAGTGGACTATTACGCACCTTTCCATCCTCTACTCCGATCCCGGGTCTTTAAGCTTTAAGATATCACAAAAGGAGGAGAACTCAAAACCTTCCGGCCCCTCTGTTGACCTGTCTTCGATTCTGTGTTAAAAAATCGAGTAGTTCCCTGGAAGATCAAAGGACCGAAGGAGCATCATGGTAGAGGAAAAGGAACAGGAAGAGAAGGTCAAAGAGGAGATAGAGAGGCTCAGGGAGGAGATAAACTACCACAACTACAGGTACTACGTCCTTGACAGTCCTGTCATCTCCGATGCCGAGTACGATGCCCTCTTCAGAAGGCTGGTAGAGCTTGAGAGCAAATACCCCCACCTCATAACCCCGGACTCACCCACCCAGAGGGTAGGGGCAAAGCCCCTTGAGGAGTTCGGCACCGTGAGGCACACCATCCCGATGCTGAGCCTCAACAACGCCTTTGATCCCCAGGAGGTCATAGAGTTCGACGAAAGGGTAAAGAGGTTCCTCGGCATAGATGAGGAGATAGAGTATGTGGCAGAGCCGAAGCTCGACGGCCTTGCGGTGGAGCTCATATACGAGGAGGGGAGGTTCGTAAAGGGTGCCACAAGGGGGGATGGCTATGTTGGGGAGGATGTGACCCAGAACCTGAAGACCATAAAGAGCATACCCCTGAGGGTCCTCAGGGATAGCCCGAACCCCGTTCCAAGGAGGCTTGAGGTAAGGGGGGAGGTCTTCATGCCCATTGAGGCCTTTGAGAAGCTCAACAAGGAAAGGGAGATAAAGGGGGAGCCCCTCTTTGCCAACCCAAGGAACGCTGCGGCAGGTTCCGTGAGGCAGCTCGATCCCAGGATCACAGCAAGCCGTCCCCTGGACATATTCTGCTACGGTGTTGGAGTTGTTGAAGGGGTTACCTTTTCCACCCACTGGGAGGTCCTTGAGGCCCTCAAGGGATGGGGCTTCAAGGTGAACCCCCACATCCGTCTCTGCCGTGGTATAGAGGAGGCCCTCAAATACCACGATGAGATGGAAGAGATGAGAGAGAGACTCCCCTACGAGCTTGATGGTGTGGTCCTCAAGGTGAACAGCCTCGAGCTCCAGGAAAGGCTCGGGGTGCTCACGAGGAGCCCGAGGTGGGCCATAGCCTACAAGTTCAAGCCAAGGCAGGCAACGACCAGGATAAGGGACATCGTTGCCCAGGTCGGGAGGACAGGGGCCCTCACACCCGTTGCCATCCTTGAACCCGTGAGGGTTGGGGGGGTGACCATAGAGAGGTCCACCCTCCACAACCAGGATGAGATAGACCGGAAGGACATAAGGATCGGCGACTGGGTGATAGTCCAGAGGGCAGGGGATGTGATACCCGAGGTGGTGGCACCTGTAAAGGACAGGAGGACCGGTCAGGAGAGGCCCTATCACCTCCCTGACAGATGCCCCCTCTGTGGATCAGCGGTTATAAAAGAAGGGGCCATCCACAGGTGCACAGGTGGGCTTGCCTGCCCTGCCCAACTGAAGGAGACGATAAAGCACTTCGCCTCAAAGAGGGCAATGGACATAGAGGGCCTTGGGGAGAAGCATGTGGAGCAACTCCTTGAGAAGGGGCTCATAAGGGATGTGGCAGACATCTACTACCTCAAGAAGGAGGATCTCCTGAAACTCGAGAGGTTTGCCGAAAGATCGGCGGAAAACCTCCTCAAGTCCATAGAGAAGAGCAAGAAGACCACCCTGCCCAGGCTCATCTACGCCCTGGGTATAAGGCAGGTAGGGGAGCATATGGCAAGGGTCCTTGCCGATGAGTTCGGAAGCCTTGAGGCACTGATGGAGGCAGACTACGAGAGGCTCCTGAAGATAAAGGAGGTTGGACCGGAGACGGCAGAAAGCATCGTTGCCTTCTTCAGGGAACCCCACAACAGGAAAGTCATAGAGAAGCTCAAGAAGGCAGGCGTTACCTACGAGGTCCCGAAGAAGGGCAGGCTTTCGGGGAAGACCTTCGTCTTCACAGGGGCCTTGAAGGCCTTCACGAGGGAGGAGGCAAAGAGGCTTGTTGAGGCCGAGGGGGGCAAGGTGGCCTCAAGTGTGAGCAGGAAGGTGGACTATGTGGTTGTGGGGGAGTCCCCTGGCTCCAAGTACGAGGAGGCAAGGCGCCTCGGCATACCCATGCTGACAGAGGAAGAGTTCAAGGAGTTGATCGGCAAGGCCTGACATCCCCATGGCCCCTCTATTCAAGAAGTCCCTTTACCAGATCCCCCCTGACTGGCAGGAAGTGGCTATAGAGGTGGGGGAGAGACCGGGTATCTCCCTCCTTCTCGGTGCCACGGACACGGGCAAGACCACCTTTGCAAGGTTTCTCATCCATGAACTCCTCAGGGCAGGCAGGAAGGTGGCCTTTGTGGACAGCGACCTTGGTCAGTCCTACCTTGGTCCACCTGCCACCATAAGCCTTGGCCTCTTCTCCTCCCCGGAAGATGAGGTGAGGCCCTGGACCATGAGGTTTGTTGGTTCCGTCACACCAATGGGCCATCTCCTGCAGACCGTGGTGGATACGAAGAAGCTCGTTGACAGGGCTGCAGCCCTTGGCCATGAGACAGTGGTGATAGACACATCGGGCTTTGTGTCCGGTGGGGCTGCCTTCCAGCTGAAGCTAAAGAAGATAGACCTCATTGACCCTGTCCATCTCATTGCCATCCAGAGGGAGGGGGAGGTCGAGCACATCCTCATGGCCTTTGAGGGCAGGGAGGGGCTCTCCATACACAGGATAACCCCCTCTGAGAGGGTGAAGGTGAGGACAAGGGAGGAAAGGGTGTCATACAGGGAAAGGGCCTTCAGGAGGTACTTCGACCGCTGTCCATCCATCACCCTGGACCTGAGGGGGCTCTTTACCTACGGAAACAGGGATCTGCCCTTCATGGACCCCTTGAACCTTTCCTCCCTTCCCCTGAAAGGCACCCTTGTGGGTCTCAACGACGGTAACAACGAGACCCTTGCCCTGGGTATGATAGAAGGGATGAGGGGTGAGGAGATGGTCGTCAAGACCCCCCTAAAGGACCTCGATCGGCTCAGGATACTCCACATAGGAGGTGTAAAGATAAGTGGCCTATAATAAGAAGGCCCTGAAGGAAAGGGAGTTCCTCATCATCAACGGGGCAAGGCAGAACAACCTTAAGGGCTTTGACCTTGCCATACCCCACAATGCCCTCACCCTGATAACGGGCCTGAGCGGCTCGGGGAAGTCATCCCTTGCCTTTGACACCATCTACAGCGAGGGCAGGTGGAGGTACATGGAGTCCCTCTCAAGCTATACAAGGCTCTTCATGGAGAAGATAGACAGACCCCTTGTCGATTCCATCCACAATGTAAGACCTGCCATTGCCCTTGAGCAGAGGAACCCCATAAAGACATCAAGGTCCACTGTGGGGACCCTGACAGAGATATATGACTACCTCTGCCTCCTCTTCGGGAAGATAGGCAGGACCTTCTGCCCTGACTGCAATGTGGAGGTGAGGGAGGAGGCCCCCCAGGACATAGTGGATGAGATACTGAAGAGGGAAGGGGAGAGGATATACATCACCTTCCCACTCATCCTCAAAGGGGAAAGATCCGAGGTCCTGAGGGACCTCATGAAGAGGGGTTTCATAAGGCTCAAGGTGGGGGATGAGGTCCTTGAGGTGGCAGATGTCCTCGGGAGGGAGGCCTCCCTGCCTGAAGAGGTCCGTGTCGTTGTGGACAGGCTCGTTGTGAAAAGGGAGGGGAGGGCAAGGCTTGCCGACTCGGTGGAAACGGCCTTCAGGGAAGGCGGCGGGGAGGTGATCGTAGAGATCGTCAATGGGGAGACGCTGCACTTCAGGAGGGGCTTTACATGCAACAGGTGTGGCAGGGCCTTCAAGAGGCCAACACCCCTCCTCTTCTCCTTCAACCACCCTGTCAGTGCCTGCCCTGAGTGCAAGGGCTTCGGGAATGTCCTCCTCTACGATGAGGACAGGATCGTCCCGAACAAGAACCTCTCCCTTGAGGAGGGGGCCATAGAGCCGTGGACAAAGCCTGCCTATGAGTGGTGGTATGAGGAACTGGAGTCCATCGCTCCGAAGGCACGGATAGACCTGAGGAAACCCTACAAGGACCTCACAGAGAGGGAGAAGGAGATCATCTTCCGGGGCTACGGCTACTTCGGCGGTATAGACGGTTTCTTCCAGGAACTGGAGGAGAAGAGGTACAAGCTCCATATAAGGGTCTTCCTCAGCAGGTACAAGGGACAGTTTGAGTGCCCCAGGTGCAGGGGGGCAAGGCTTGTGGAGGAGGCCCTCTGGGTGAGGATAGGGGGGAGGAACATCTTCGAACTCTCACGGATGAGCATAAAGGAGTTGAGGAGGTTCTTTGATACCCTCACCCTCACACCAATGGAGAGGGAGATCGCCAAGGAGGCCCTCAGGCAGGTGAGGTCGAAGCTCGAGTTCCTCTACAGGGTGGGACTCGATTACCTCACCCTTGACAGGCAGTCAAGGACCCTTTCAGGTGGTGAGGTCCAGAGGGTGAGGCTTGCTGGCCAGCTCGGCAACAGGATGGTCGGGACCCTCTATGTCCTTGATGAACCGAGTATAGGTCTCCATGCCAGGGATACAAGGAGGCTCATCGACCTCGTCAAGGAACTCGTCTCTATCGGAAATACCGTCATAGTGGTTGAGCACGACGAGTCCTTCATAAGGTCTGCTGACTACATGGTCGAGATGGGGCCCCTTTCAGGGAAGGACGGTGGTCATGTGGTCTACGCTGGTGACTTCGATACCTTCCTTGCCACCTCCAGGACCATAACCGCGAGGTACCTGAGGGGTGAGGAGAGGATACCTGTTCCGAGGTGGAGGAGGAAGGGAAGCGGCAGGTCCCTCCGCCTCAAAGGGGCAAGGGAGAACAACCTCAAGTCCATAGATGTGAAGATCCCCCTCCATACCTTTACCTGCATCACAGGGGTCTCAGGCTCCGGGAAGAGTTCCCTTGTAACCGATACCCTTTACAATGCCCTTGCAAGGGCCTTTGCCCTTCCCTTTGAGAAGGTCCCCCTCCTTGATTCCATAGAGGGCCTTGAGCATATAAAGGGTGTGAAGCTCATAGACCAGAGCCCCATAGGGAAGACCCCCCGTTCAAATCCCATCACCTACATAGGTGGCTTCGGTGAGATAAGGAGGTTCTTTGCCTCCCTCCCACAGGCAAGGAGGGCGGGTCTCACCCCTGCCCACTTCTCCTTCAACCTCCCCAAGGGCAGGTGCGACAAGTGCAACGGTGATGGCAGGATCCTTGTTGAGATGTACTTCCTTGCCGATGTCTATGTCACCTGTGATGCCTGCAAGGGCAAGAGGTTCAAGCCCCACATCCTTGAGGTGAAGTATCAGGAGAGATCCATAAGCGATGTCCTCGACATGACCGTGAAGGAGGCGGTCCAGTTCTTTCCCAATCTCTGGGAACTGCAGAGGAGGCTTTCCCTCCTTGTGGATGTGGGCCTTGACTACCTTCCCCTTGGCCAGCCCGCCATAACCCTTTCAGGCGGTGAGGCCCAGAGGCTCAAGATAGCAAAGGAACTTGGTGTCAAGTGGGGTGGGGACTTCGTATACATCATGGATGAGCCCACCACAGGCCTGCACACCCACGATGTGAAGAGGCTCCTCTCCGTCATAAACAGGCTTGTAGACGAGGGGAATACGGTAATCGTTGTGGAACACAACCTGGATGTGATAAAATCAGCAGATTACATAATCGACCTCGGTCCTGAAGGTGGGGATGAGGGCGGTATGGTCGTTGCAAAGGGGACACCTGAAGAGGTGGCAAAGGTGGATAGATCGCACACAGGCAGGTTCCTGAGGGAGGTCCTGAAGGGATGAAGGTCTCTGTGGTCACCCTTGGCTGCCCGAAGAACCTCGTTGACTCGGAGGTGATGACAGGCCTCATACAGGAGGCAGGCTTCGAGCTGACAGGGGATCTTGAGGAGGCAGAGGCCATCATAGTGAATACCTGCGGTTTTATAAAGGATGCGAAGGAGGAGTCCATCGAGACCGTCCTTGACCTTGCAAGGTACAAGGAGATTGGAAGGTGCAGGAAGCTCATAATGGCAGGGTGCCTCTCCCAGAGGTACTACAGGGAGCTCATGGATGAGATGCCCGAGGTGGATCACTTTGTGGGTACAGGCGGGATCCCGAGGATACCGGATATACTCAGGGGCATGGAGGAAAGGAGGGATCTGGTTGGTGACCCCTCCTACCTCTACGATGCCTCCACACCGAGGCTCCTTTCCTCCCTCACCGGAAGCGCCTATGTGAAGATAGCCGAAGGTTGCTCCAACCACTGCTCCTACTGTGCCATCCCCATCGTAAGGGGTGAGTTCAGGAGCAGGGACATGGAATCCATAGAGAGGGAGGTAAGGGACCTTGCCGGAAAGGGTGTCAAGGAGATAAACCTCATAGCCCAGGACACCACATCCTACGGAAGGGACAGGGACGGGACCGACCTCCTGGCCCTCTTGAAGAGGCTCGTCAGGGTGGAGGGAATAGAGTGGATAAGGCTTCTCTATCTCCACCCCGCAAGGGTTGGGGACGATCTGCTCAAATTTATAAGGGACGAGGAGAAGGTGTGCAGATACATAGACCTGCCCCTCCAGCACATAGACGACAGGGTCCTGAAGGCCATGGGAAGGGGTGTAAGGGAAAGGGACATCAGGGAACTCATTGAGAGGATAAGGGCCGTGATACCATCGGTCATCTTGAGGACCACCTTCATTGTGGGCTTTCCCGGTGAGGACGAAGAGGCCTTTGAAAGGCTCCTTTCCTTTACGGAAGAAGTGGAATTCGATCGCCTCGGTGCCTTTACCTACTCAAAGGAGGAGGGCACCCCCGCTTCAGGGATGGATGGACAGGTCCCTGAGAGGGTGAAGAGGAGGAGGTACAGGGAGCTCATGAAGATCCAGAAGGGTATTGCAAGGAAAAAGAACAAGGACCTTGTCGGCTCTGTCCAGAGGGTCCTTGTTGAGGGGATGAGCGATGAGAGTCCCTATATCCTCCAGGCAAGGACAGAGGGACAGGCCCCTGATGTGGATGGTGTGACCTACATAACAGGGGGTGATGCGATGGCCGGGCAGATGGCCCTTGCAAGGATAGTGGATGCAGGTGACTATGACCTTGTAGGGGAGATCTTGCCAGTCTCAGGCACTGACCATATATTATCCTAAACCGGATCTTGAGTTGATCTCTGAAAGGAGGTGGACCCATGCCTATCTACGAGTACCGCTGTGAGGAGTGCAACCACACCTTCGAACTCCTTGAGGGATTCGAAGCGGATCCCGTGAAGAGGTGCGTTGAGTGCGGGGGGGAGGCACGGAGGTTGATCTCCACATCCTCCTTCATCCTCAAGGGCAGTG
>WGFJ01000089.1 GCA_015492305.1 Deltaproteobacteria bacterium | reverse complement strand
CCTTCCCTTGTGATATCCACATCGGTGTGGCCGTTGAACCTGAGCTCACCGTGGCCCACCACCTCGCCGTGCCTTGCCAGAAAGAGCCTCGTAAACTCCACGACCCCTCCTCAAAGGGCAAGGGATATGAGAAAGAGGGTCTCCCCCATCTCTGCAGCACCACCCATGGTATCACCCGTCACGCCACCTATCCTCCTCTTGAGGTAGGACCTGAAGAGGATCGTGAAGGCCCCGGCCCCTATCGCAGCAAGGAGCCCCTTCCCTCCAAGGAAGAGTGCCGGAAGGAGGAGGGATGGAAGGATGTTTGATATCAGGCCCTCATAGGTGGCCCCCCTCACAAAGGCCTTTCCCGTTCCCTCCTCCCTCACATAGGTATTGCCGTAGTTGAGAACCACGATGGCCGCCTTTCCAACAAGGGGGGCAAGGAGGAGAAAGGCCCTCTTCCCCTCGGAAAGGAGGGAGGCCATGGAGAGGTACTTGAGGAGGAGGACCATGACCACGGCCACAACCCCGAAGGGACCTATATCCCCCTTCCTCATTATGGACAGGGCCTCTTCCCTGTCCCTCCCGCCAAGGAGGCCATCCACCGTATCTGCAAGCCCGTCGATGTGGAGGGCACCGCTTACCAGTATCCACAGGAGGAGGATGAGGCCGGGCCCAAGCCACAGGGAGGTCCCTGAGAGGATGAGGCCTCCCAGATAGAGCACAAGGCCCTGGAGGAGGGCCACCAGGGGGAAGTAGGCAACCGTCCTTGCGAGGTCCTCCTCGCCCACCTCTCCTGCCCTACCCAGGGGAAGGGGGGTGAGGAATTGGAGGGCAAGGAGGAAGGTATCCACCCTAATCCACCACCTCCTTCTCCCTCTCCCTTGAGACCGCCGCATCGTCAAAGGTGGCCATCTCGTTGTAGATCTTCACCGCTGCCTCCACAAGGCCTATCCCGAGGGCCGCCCCTGTGCCCTCCCCGAGCCTCATGGAGAGATCCAGGAAGGGCTCAAGCCCCATCATCTCGAGCATCACCCTGTGGCCCTTCTCAACGGACCTGTGGGCTGCAAAGAGGTAGTCCTTCACCTTCGGTTCGATCCTGGAGGCCACAAGGGCGCCTGCCGTGGAGATGAAGCCGTCGATGACAACCGGTATCCTCCTCGAAGAGGCCCCAAGCACAATCCCCGCTATCCCCCCTATCTCCGCCCCGCCCACCTTGGAGAGGACATCGATGGGGTCCTGAGGATCAGGGCTGTTCACCGCTATGGCCTCCTCTATAACCCTCACCTTCCTCTCGTAGGTGGCATCATCGATACCCGTTCCCCTGCCTGTGACCTCCTCAACGGGTTTCCCGGAGAAGACGGCAATTATGGCACTGCTCGGGGTGGTATTGGCTATCCCCATGTCCCCTGTTCCGAAGATGTGGTAGCCCCTTCGGGCATACTCCTCAGCAAGGTCGATCCCTGCCTCTATGGCCCTCAGGGCCTCGTCCCTGGCCATGGCCGGGCCTATGCGGATATTGCCTGTACCTCTCACAACCTTCCTCCTTACCAGTCCCTCCAGATCACCGAAGTCGTGGTCCACCCCCACATCGACCACCACCACATCGGCCCCAACGTGTCTGGCAAGGACGTTTATGGCCGCCCCACCACGGATGAAGTTGAGGACCATCTGGGTGGTCACCTCCTTCGGGAAGGCAGATACCCCCTCCTCTGCCACCCCGTGGTCCCCTGCAAGGGTGAAGATGACCTTTTTATCGAGCCTTGGGCGGAGCTCCTCCCTTATGGCCACGAACCTCGCAGCGAACTCCTCGAGCCTACCGAGGCTTCCCCTGGGTTTCGTCAGGTTGTCAAGTCTCTCCTGGGCCTTCTTGAGGAAGGATGGATCGACAGGACCGATCCTACCTACCACCTCATCAAGTCTCGCCATAGCACCACCTCCTACTTGAGTCTCATCGGTATCCCGCTCACAAGGAAGAAGACCTCATGGGCCACCTCTGCCATCCTCTGGTTGAGGCGACCTGCCATGTCCCTGAAGGCCCTGCCGAGCCTGCTGTCAGGGACTATCCCAAGGCCCACCTCGTTGGAGACGACAAGGATCGAAGGGATCGCCCTCCTTACGGCCTCCACAAGGCCATCCACCCGTGCCAGGATGGCCTCCTCCCGGCACGGGTCGTTGAAGTCCTCCATCACATTGGAGAGCCACAGGGTGAGACAGTCTATGAGGATCACCTCATACCCTTGAGACCTCCCGATGACATCCTCGATAGAGAGGGGCTCCTCCACCACATCCCACCCATCTCCCCTCTCCCTCCTGTGGGCCTCTATGCGCTCCTCCATCTCCTGATCCACAGGCCTTGCAGTAGCTACGTAGAGCCTCCTGCCACCCATGAGGGCGGCCCTCTCAAGGGCGAAGCGGCTCTTGCCGCTCCTTGCCCCTCCAAGGACAAGTATCTTCCGGCCTTCCTCCATAGGAAGAGATTTTTACCACTCCTCAGCGAAGCGGTCAAGGGAAGGTTTTGCAGAGTGGTTCAAGGGCTTGGACCTGCTTAGAATATATCCCTCTCACCCCCAGGTGCAGGGAAGGCGCTATGGAGGTCATGGAGCCGGAAAGTGTATTCCAATGGCCTCTTGCTTTGATCTCCTGTTGCCTTTGCTGTCGTATCCGTATCTGTAGCCTTTTATGAGCCTGCCTGTGTTCAGCCTGTGTATGAGGTCTGTGAGCCTGCCTGCCTCATCGTAGGTGTAGCTTACATACGTGCCGTTGGGAAGGCCCATGGAGGTCCTCCTGCCAGGGGGGTCATAGGCAAAGGTGTAGCTCTGCCCTGCAGGGTCTGTCAGTTGAATGAGCCTGTTCATTCTGTCGTATGTGCATGTGGTGGTCTTGCCCTGAGGGTCTGTCATGGCTGTTCTGTTGCCTAAAGCATCATACTGGTAGGTTATGATCTTTCCACTTGAGTCTGTTACCTTTGTTACCCTGCCTGTGTGGTCGTAGGTAAAGGGGAACTATAGATAAATTCATCCTCTTTTACTTCCTGTTTTCATTTTTTCCTCTCTCTATAAAGCCCATAAAGATATTCGAGAATCATTAGAAATATTAGAAATCCTACCAATACGAAAGGGAAAATTCTCTTTGGCACTGCAAACCAAAAAATATAATGATTGCAAATGTCAAGGGAGGGAATGGCAATCAAAAAGTGGTAGCTGTCCCAATTTTCTTACTTTTCCGTCCTCTAATTCTTTTCTTTTTCTTTTAAACCACCATATACATATAAATGATAGGTAGTGTCAACAATTGTGTGTAAATTTAGAACCCCCTGATAGGCTTAT
>WGFJ01000088.1 GCA_015492305.1 Deltaproteobacteria bacterium | reverse complement strand
TCATAGGCCTCGTGACACCCTACAGGACCCCCTTAACCATCCTGACCTTCCTCCTCCTGGGGGTCGCCTTCTTCCTCACCTACAGGAAGAAGGGCTGTGATGGATGCGGCCCCACGAAGGGGGAGAGGGTGAACAGGATCGTGCTCTGGGTGTCCCTCGTCCTTGCCGTGGTATTCCTCCTCTTCCCCTGGATAGACCTTTACCTCGGCATAAGGGCAAGGCTCTCTATGTGGCTTGGTTAGTTCTAATGGAACCGAAAAGGGATGGGGGAAAGGGGTTCAATTATGGTAAGTTACTCGAAGAGTCGAACTAGGATGTCAAGGAGATCAAGAGAAGACACGGCGGTCTACCGTGCGAGGTTGAAGACCCCCACAATGAGGCCGCCGAGGACGGCGATCTGGCCGACCCAGAAGATGAACATCCACTTTATGAGCTCGGACCTAAACCTCTCCATATCCTGCCTCAACCCCCCTATCTCTGCTGTGATCCTCTCGTTAACCTTCCCTATCTCGATAGTAATCCTCTCATCCAACTTCCCTATCTCTGCTGTAATCCTCTCATTTATCTTCCCTATCTCGAGAGTGATCCTCTCATTCACCTTTCCTATCTCCTCTGAAAGCCGCCTTTCGAATCGCTCCTCCAGGCTCGTTATCTTTTCATCAAGGCCTGTGATCCTTTCATTTACCTTCCCTATCTCCTCTGAGAGCCTCCTCTCAAACCTCTCCGAAAGAAGCCTCAGGGAGTCTTCCCTCGCCCTCTCATCTATGGCGGATATGATATCAACGAGCCCCTGGCTCCCCTCTTCTCCGAGCCGTTCCCTCAGGGCTTTTGGTATGGCTATAACTGTCATAAGAGATACGATAGCAGGGGAAGAGGGGAAAGTCAAGGGCCTCAAGGCCCTGATCGGACAGGGGAAATGACTACTCACCAGACCCTGGCAGGTCTGAAAGTGAAGCAAGGAGGTAAGACAATGGAGGTCTTCGATCTGGTCATACTGGGTGGTGGTTCAGCCGCCTTTGCGGCGGCACTGAAGGCAACCGAGCTCGGGGCAGAGGTCGCCCTGTGCGAGGAGTGGGTCATAGGAGGGACCTGCCTCAACAGGGGGTGCATACCCTCGAAGCACCTCCTCAGGGTATCAGAGGTCTTCCACTACTCCCGAAGCCACCCCTTCAGGGGTGTGGAGATACCGGAGGGGAGGGTGGACTTCGGAAGGGTCATGGAGGAGAAGGACAGGCTCGTGGGAGAGTTGAGGGAGGAGAAGTACCTGAATATCCTGAGGGAGAGCGAGAAGATCCACTACTTTGAGGGGAGCGCCTCCTTCGTATCACGGGATACGGTAAGGGTGGGCGAAAGGCTCCTCAGGGGAAGGAAGTTCCTCATAGCCACAGGGGCAAGGCCCCAGGTGGTACCCTTCAGGGGGATAGAAGGGGTGGACTTCCTCAACTCCACCACCGCCCTCGACCTCAGGGAGCTACCCCCTTCGATGATCATCCTCGGCGGGAGGTTCGTCGCCGTTGAGATGGCCCAGATCTTCAGCCGCTTCGGCACAAAGGTCACCATCCTCCAGAGGAGCCCGAGGATCATACCCGAGGAGGAAGAGGAGATCTCGGAGGGGCTAAGGAAATACCTCAAGGAGGAAGGCATCGGGATACACACGGGCGTGAAGGTGGAGGAGGTATCGCAGGAGGGCGGAATGAAGAGGGTGAGGGCCATGGTGGATGGAGAAGAGGCCCTCTTCGAGGCCCATGTCCTACTCATGGCAACGGGCATAACCCCGAACACGGAGAGGCTCAACCTCGAGGTGGCAGAGGTGGAGACGGACGAGAGGGGCTTCGTTGAGGCCGACGAGTTCATGGGGACCTCGAATCCCGATGTCTTTGCCGCAGGGGATGTGGTGGGAAGGCTTCCCTTGGTCACCGTTGCGGCCCACGAGGGTGCCCTTGCCGCTGTCAACGCCCTCCATGGCCCGTCCGTGAAGGCCGACTACTCGGCCGTGCCCCACGCCATATTCACTTCCCCCAACGTGGCCTCCGTGGGGCTCACCGAAAGGAAGGCAAGGGAGAAGGGCCACAGG
>WGFJ01000087.1 GCA_015492305.1 Deltaproteobacteria bacterium | reverse complement strand
GTCCCTTGAAGGGGTCTTCTGTTTCCATCCTTCCCACCTTTACCACTGCCCTTCCAAGGGGAAAGGATATGTACATCTCCCTGTGCCATTCATCATCCTCTATGTCCTGTTCATCCCCCCATGTGTAGGTCCCTGAGTTTATCTGGAGCCTCCCTTTCACAGGCCCCTTCGTGAGGTCCATGTTGAGCCTCAACTCATGCTCCACAAAGGAGACCTCATCATCCACCCCATCGTCCATGTCTGCATTGTCGTAGGCAAAGGCCTTGACCTCGTAGTGACCACCAAAGGAAAGGTTGCTGGAAAAGGAAGGGGTTGACCAGATGAGTGCCACAGCCACCATAAAGAGTAAGCCCGCCTTTTTCATCCTCTACCTCCCGGGTCTATTAAAATCAAAAATCCCGAACCGCAAGACGGTTCGGGATCCCCTTTTCATCCACAAACCCTTTTTCCTTCCCACACCCCGGGGAAGGAACTTTCTCCTCCACAGGCAGGTCTTCTGGCTCCCGGATCCTCCTACTCGCCGCGCCTTCCCGTCCCTGATGGGACAGTGGCACAATGCGGCTTTCGTCCCCGGTTACAGCGGCGGGGTCCGCTCCCGATTCTCACGGGATTCCCTTTTATCCCTGTGCGGGAACCTGTGGATATACAATATCTTGTGTTGTCGTTTTCAGGGACCAATTTTATAGTATCCATGTATCCCTGTCAAGGGAAATGGTGCATACCCCCTGCCGCAGTCACATAAGGGCTTGACAAGCAAGGTGAAGAGGGTATAAGCTTTGCCAGACAATGGAGATCCTCTTTACAGCCCTTTATTCAGGCTACATACCTGTGGCACCCGGAACCTTCGGTTCCCTCTGGGCAATACCTCTGGGATACCTCCTTTCAGGCCTCTCATCCCCTGTGAGGATGATCCTGTTTTTCATCCTCTTGGTGGTGGCCGTACTGGCATCCACCAGGGGGGAAGAGGCTTTTGGTGTCAAGGACCCCAAGGAGGTGGTGATAGATGAGGTGGTCGGCTTTACTTTCCTCTTGCTCCTCATCCCCTTGACCCTTCCCTCCCTCCTCCTTGGATTCCTTCTCTTCCGGGTCTTTGATATACTCAAACCCTTCCCCATAAGATGGGTGGAGGAGAGCCTGCCCTCCGGTCTGGGGGTGGTTGTGGATGACCTTGTTGCCTCCATTTACGCCTTCTTTACCTTTGGGATCATCTATAATGGGTGGAGTTGGTGGCCTTGAAGACCCCCTCTGCCTTTATATTGAACATAGGGAGTGAGCTTCTCAGGGGGGTTGTTCCCAATACCAATGGTCTGTACCTTTCAAGGTCTCTCGCCCTTATGGGGTTTTCTATCGAAGGGGTAAGAATCGTGGGCGATGATGAAGACTCCCTCTACAGGGTCCTTGAGTGGATGCGATCCCATGTGGAACTCGGGGTGGTTACGGGTGGTCTGGGACTGACGAGTGACGATATCACAAGGAAGGTGGTTTCCCGTGTCTTCAAACGCCCCCTGGTCCTTGATCAGAGGGTCCTTGACGGTTTGAAGAAGACCTATGGGGACAAAAACACCTCAGACCTTGAGAGACTGGCCCTCTTCCCTCTGAGAGCAGAACCTATACCCAATCCCTCCGGCATGGCCTGGGGGTTTGCCATAAGGGAGGAAGGGAGGCTCTATCTTTTCCTCCCAGGGGTGCCAAAGGAGATGGCCGGTATCTTCGAGGCCCATGTGAGGGAGATGGTGAAGGAGGCCTTTGAACTCCCCCGGCTTTCCTTCAAGACATTGCGGATCTTTGGCATGCCAGAGGTTGAGGTGGAAAGGGCGGTTAGATCCCTTCTTGAGGAAGAGGGGATCAGATGGGGGATAAGGGTGGATTTCCCTGAGGTCCTCCTGGACCTTGTACTGGAAGGGGAAGGGGAGGGTCTCATTAAGGCCCTGAAGGATAGGCTCAAACCCTTTCTCTTCAGTGAGGGGGAGACCATAGAGGAGGTGATCGGGAAGAGATTGAGGGAAAAAGGGCTCACCGTCTTCCTGGCAGAGTCCTGTACCGGTGGGCTCATAGGTCACAGGATCACCTCTGTGCCGGGAAGTTCAGACTACTTCATGGGTGGTATTGTGGCCTACCACAACGAGATAAAGGAAAGGGCCCTTGGTGTCCCTTACAGGCTTCTGCGAATCTTCGGGGCTGTGAGCAGAGAGGTTGCAGCAGAGATGGCAAGGGGTGCAAGGGATTACGGAAAGACCG
>WGFJ01000086.1 GCA_015492305.1 Deltaproteobacteria bacterium | reverse complement strand
GCTTGCAAACCTGCCGCTCTGGCCGAGGTAATCTTTAAGGAATAGGAGGTGAATATGGCTATCTCTACTCCTGAAAGGGTATGGTGGAAACCTGTAGACAGGGAGGAGAAGCTCTGGATCACGATAGCCCTTATATGGGCCCTGATCCTCTTCTTCATGATGCCCTACTGGCACGCAGTAGGGAAACAGAATCCCTCCCAGGAAACCTACAGGGTTACACCACAGGAATACCAGAAAAGGGCAAACGAATTCATCCAGAAGTATCAGGTAGGCACAGAGAAGGGCATCCCAGTAGTGGAACCACCACCTGGAAGTGATATCTACATAATCGCAAGGATGTGGAGCTGGAGCCCGATACTCAAGCTGAAGAAGGGGAAAAGCTACCGGTTACACATCTCCTCCCTTGATCTCCAGCACGGGTTCTCCGTATACCCCATAAACATGAACTTCATGGTCCTCCCAGGCTATGACTATGTCCTCACCATTACACCAACTCAAGAAGGCGAATACACCATCATCTGCAATGAGTACTGTGGACTCGGACATCATCTGATGATCGGAAAGATATTTGTAGAATCATAAAGGGGGTGGAAAGATGGCAGTTGGAGAGTTAGATTTCAGGACCTGTCCCGTCACAGGTCTGAAGATACACCGCCCCGCTGAAAGGCTGATAAAGATAAATGCCGTTACAGCGGTGGTCTTCCTTCTCGTAGGAGGTATTGTGGCCCTCCTCATCGCTCTCACCAGGTGGCCTGCTGTGCACCTTCTACCTGCTGTTTATTACTACAGGCTCCTTACCCTCCACGGTATTGCAATGCTTGTGGCATGGATCATCTTTTTCGAGATAGCGGCCGTATACTTTTGCTGTACCGCCCTGTTAAACAGTAGGCTTGCGGCTCCAAAGCTTGGATGGCTTGCCTACTTCCTCATGCTCATAGGTGCAGCCATAGTTGCCATCACCATTCTGGCCGGCAAGGCCGATGTGATGTTTACTTCTTATGTACCCCTCAAGGCAAGTCCCTGGTACTATTTCGGGGTTATACTCTTTGCAGTAGGGGCACTCATCGGGATATCCCTCTTCTTTGCAAGTGTTGTGAAGGCAAAGAATGAAGGGACCTATACCGGTTCCCTTCCACTTGTCTCCTTTGGCGTGGCAATAGCCTGTATCATCGCTGTCCTCACCCTTGCCCACGGTGCTATCATCTACATACCCACCTTCCTCTGGTCACTGGGTCTTATCCAGAACATAGATGCAGCGATGTACAGGATAATCTTCTGGGGCTTTGGACACTCCTCCCAGCAGATAAATGTGGCAGCCATGATCTCCATCTGGTACCTCCTCTCCACACTCACTGTGGGAGGAAAGCCCCTGAACCAGAAGGTCTGTAGAACGGCCTTCATCCTCTATGCCCTTTTCATAAACATAGCATCTGCTCACCACATACTTGTCGATCCAGGTCCAAGTGCTGCATGGAAGGTCTGGAACACAAGCTACGCCATGTATCTTGCCGTCCTTGCAAGCCTTATCCACGCCTTTGCAGTCCCAGCCACTGTGGAGGTAGCCCTGAGGAAGAAGGGATACACAAAGGGACTCTTCGAATGGCTCAAGAAGGCACCCTGGGGTGACCCTGGCTTTTCAAGCCTTGCCATCTCGATCCTCCTCTTCGGTGTCATGGGTGGCATAACAGGCGTCATCCAGGGGACAGAGCAGCTCAACATAAGGAACCACAACACCCTCAACATCGTGGGCCACTTCCACGGGACCGTTGTTGCAGGTACCACCGTGGCCTTCATGGGACTCACCTACTATGTGATACCCCTCATCTTCCAGAGGGAGATCATAAGTAAGGGCCTTGCAAAGCTGCAACCCTACATCTACGGCATAGGTCTTGTGCTCCTTTCAGGTGGTATGATCCTTGCCGGCATGTTCGGCGTTCCAAGGAGGCACTGGGATATCACCTTTGCAGCAACCCAGTTCCCCATGTCATGGGATCCAACGGTATCCTTTGCCCTCGGTCTCCTCGGACTCGGCGGTGTGATAGCCGTTATAGGAGGGGCCATCTTCATCTACATCGCTGTTGGTTCCCTTCTGTGGGGTAAAAAGACCGGTTAAAGGAGGTGTTCGTTATGGCCGAAGGTAAAGGCGGTTTTGAAGCACCAGGAACATTTGTTCTGGCCATTGTTTTCCTTATATTCTTCATCCTCTTCTACTTCCTCAACTGGAAGTGGCTTGCCGGTATCTGGCACGTTGGATAGAACCCAAAGGGGAGGGACCATCCCTCCCCTTTCTATTTTTTTACGGTCCTTTAAGGTAGCATAGATGGAAAACCCTTTAAGAGATGTGAAGGAGAGGCGTTTTACTCTGGGATGGCTTGTCCTTGCCGTGTCATCCCTTGTATTTGCAGGGATCTTTGCATTCCTTGTGGCCATGGCAAGGACCCCTGGCGTGAAGGATCTCCTGCCAGGGAAGGAGTACTTCTATATAGCCCTTGTAACCCATGTAGACCTTGCGGTGGTAATCTGGTTCCTCGCCTTCATGGGCATACTGTGGGTGTTAACAGTTAGACCCCGCTATTCCACTCTCACCGGTTCAGGACTCCTGATCTCCTTTGCAGGGACAGGGCTTGTCATCATCTCGGGCCTTCTTGGATTGGGAAGGCCTGTACTATCGAACTACATCCCTGTCCTCACCCATCCCATCTTTTATGCAGGACTCGGGTTGTTTGCCATCGGGATACTTATAAGTGTAATTGCATTCCTTGCCTCCTCTTCCAGGGAGAACACCCTGAGTGTGCCAGCTTACGGTATGCTCCTTGCGGGGATCATGATCATCATCGCCTTTACGTGTTTCGGGCTGGCCTATATCCAGTTATCAGGGACCACTGTAGACCCCAACTTCTTTGAACGCCTCTTCTGGGGTGGTGGTCATATCCTTCAGTTTGCAAATACAACAGGCATGATCGTGGCATGGACAATGCTTCTAACCGTTACCTTCGGAAGAGGGCTTCCCTTCTCCGATCGTCTTGCAAAGGTATTCCTTTCAGTACTTCTCATATTTGCCCTGCCCGCACCATTGATATACTTCCTCTACGATATAGATGGTAGGGCCTACAAGGATGCCTTTACCTTCCTCATGCAGACAGGGATAGGACCAAGTGCAGGGATATTCATGATTGCCATCTTTTATGCCCTGTGGGAAGAGAGGGGAAGGATCGATCCCTATGAACCCGGCTTCTCTTCCCTTCTCCTCTCGCTTATACTCTTTGTTACAGGCTCACTGATAGCCTTCCAGATCCAGGGAAGCAATGTCAAGATCCCTTCCCACTATCACGGGGTCATCGGTGCAGTGACCATTGCCTTCATGGGCCTTACCTATTACATTCTACCCTCCCTCGGCAAGGAGACCTTCAGTCCAAGGGCCTCAAGGCTCCAGCCCTATCTCTACGGTATCGGGCAGATGCTCTTTGTGGTGGGCATGTTCTGGGCAGGAAGGGAAGGGGTCCCGAGGAAGACATTTGGCTCTGCCGAGGTCCTCACCACCTATTCCCAGTATGTGGGCATGGCTGTCATGGGTATCGGTGGGTTGATAGCCATCATTGGCGGTGCCTTCTATGTTGTCAATATCCTTCTCTCCCTTATGGGAAAGGGGACTGAAAAGGAGGTCTTGCTTCTTTCTGAAGGTAAAAAGGCCTGAAGGAGGGAAAGGAACATGGAAAGGATAGCAAGCCTTAAGGGTTACATCCCCCTTTTCAAGATGCGCATAGGCTTCCTCATAACCTTCAGCGCGATCGTGGCCTTTATCGCCACAGGGGAAGGTAAGCTCCCTGCAGATAGGCTCCTTATCCTCTCCTTAGCAACCCTTATGGCCTCTATAAGCTCTGCAACCTTCAATCACTACTTCGACAGGGACATCGACATGGTGATGGGAAGGACAAGGGGAAGGCCCCTGCCAGCAGGATCTGTCACGAATCCCAGGATCGTCCTTGCCATAGCCATTGTCCTCTTTCTCCTTTCCATGGTAACGGCCCTCCTCCTGTTAAATCCCCTTGTGGCCCTTCATCTCTTCCTTGGCGCCTTTGTCTATGCCATTGTGTACACGGTCTGGCTCAAGAGGAGGACATGGCTCAATATAGTGATTGGAGGCCTTGCAGGCAGCTTTGCCATCCTTGCAGGAGGAGCATCAGCAAGGCCTGAGATATGTCTTCCCCCTGTGCTCCTCGCCATAATCATGTTCTTCTGGACGCCGTCCCATTTCTGGAGTTTTTCCATATACTACAGGGATGAGTATGAAAGGGCAAGGATACCCATGCTTCCTGTGATCATCGGGGAAGGGAAGACAGCCCTATATGTGCTTCTGAATACGGTTGCCCTCTTCATATCCTCCCTCCTGCCCTTCTTCTTTGGAATCCTTGGATGGATCTACCTTGGAGGTGCTGTGGGGGTGGGTCTGTTCTTCATCTACAGGAACATCCAGCTACTCAGGGATCCCTCAAGGCCTGTGGCATGGAAGAACTTCAAGGCCTCCATGGTGTATCTCTCCATCCTCTTCGTATCGGTTATAGTCGATTCGATACTCTTATGATCCCCCCTCTCCCATGATGACAAAGCTGTCCTTGAGTTCATCAAAATCGACTACCACCACACGGGAGGGGGGTATCTCTATCTCCCTGTCGAAGATATAGTCATACCCCTCCTTCCTTCCAGAGGCCCTCATCTTGACCGTGACCCTGTGCATACCTGCCTTCAGATTGAACCTCTCATAGACATACACGGCACCGTCCCTTCTCAGTCCCCTTGGCTTATAGGTCTTTTCCAGTAGCCTCTTCCCATCCACATAGAGTTCCACCAGGGCAGGGAACCTCTCCCTCCCGCATTCTATGCTGATCTGGTGCATGGGGACCCTCTTTGTCTCCTGGAGAAGCTTCCTGTACCTCTCCACCTCTTTCTGCAAACGCCCCGTCTCGTCACACTCAACCACCCTCGGCGTTGTATGCTTGAAACTGAGCTTCAACTGGGCCGTATCAGGTGTATAGAATGAATAGGAGGCATCCGAGAAGTAGAAGATCAGGGCTGCAGGCAACATGAGGAGGAGGGCAGCCGGTACGGCATAGGCCCAGTTGAGGACCTTTTCCCTCAATATCCCCTTATCCCTTCCTGCCCTGAGGTCCTCCACAAAGTCACCCACCTCCTTCAAAAAGGCCTTTCTCTCCACCCCTGAAGACCAGAAGACCCTCACCTTCCCATCTACCCCCACCTTCAGGGTTGGCCTCCTGTTGCCAGAGAACCTCTCCTCCAGCCAGGTGTTACCCATGCGGAAGTGACAGTCGTTTGGCTGGCACCCTGTTACAAAGACCCCGTCTGCACCTGCCCTGAGGGCAAAGGCGGTGATGTTGGGGTTTATAAGACCGCTGCAGACAAGGGGCACGATCCTCACATTCGGAAAGGACCTGAGGGTACCCCTCTCCCAGTCCACAACCCCTTCAAGATCCACACTCTTGTTGCAGACAAAGCCTATGACCTTTGGCTCCCCTTCCCTCCAGAGATCTTCCGCCATGATCTCCTTTATCCTCTTCTTCATCCCCTCGTAGCTCCACTCACCCATGTGCATGGACCTGTAGTCACAGGATCCAACGCATATGCCGCAGCTGGCACATCTCTTGGGGATTATGACAGCCTCCTTTTCCCTCTTCTCACCACAGTAGGGGCAGATCTCGAAGGCCGTCCTCGGCTGCATGATTATGGCCTCGTAGGGGCAGTCCTCAAAACACTGGGAACACCCTGTACATTCCCTCAGGGAGACCTCTGCTATGGGCGGGCGTTTCTCCCTTGTAAGCCAGGGAAGAACGGTCAGGAAACCGAAGAGTACTATGGATATAATCCAGGATTGCCATGGGGGGATGACCTCAAAGAGGGGCAGATAGAAGAGGTAAAACCAGTCAACCCCTATAGTGGTTGGCAGTTTGAGGAGGTCTGCAGGGGGGCCACTCACTGCAGGTTTTACAAAGGAGAGGACAAGGAGGGTTCCAAAGAGGGCACCGTTGAGGAGCCATGGAGGGTTTATCTTTGCCCTTGAAAGCCCTGCTATGTGGAGGAGGATAAGGATCAGACCGAATATGGGAACAGCACTATGCATACCAAGCATGAGGAAGAAGAAGAGACCTGTGACGGATTCGTTGTTTATAAAGGCCCTTGTAAGGGGCTCTCCGAATATGGGGAGGAGATCGATGAACTCTGCCGTGTAGAGGGCAATGGTCTGGGCAAGGTGATCCCATACAAGCCAGTAACCAGAAACACCTTCAAAGAGGGTGAAGATTATCAACCCAACACCGGAGACCCATGCCAGCCACCTGAAGCGCTTGTACTTATCCTTCACAAAGACCTGAAGGGTGTGGAGGACCATGGCTATCACAAGGCCATCCGAGGCATAGCGATGGAGGCTCCTCATAACGCCACCAAGGTACCACTGATCCACCGTGAGGTACTGTACCGATTCATAGGCCTTTTCAGGGGACATCTTGTAGAAGATGAAAAGGTAGATCCCGGTCACAAGGAGTATCCACAGGAAGAAGATGCATATGGCCCCCAGGAAGTAGAAGGGGTTGTACCGGGCAGAAAAGACCCTTGTGTAAAGGCTCTCTAAATAGAGTTGGATCTTGAGTATGGCTCCCCAGAAACCTCTGTACATATCAGACCTCTCTATCTGGATTTTTTCTTTCAAAGCACTTCGGTGGTACATCCTTACCCTGAAACACCTTCATCCCCTTGTTGTGGAGGTGGACAAGGAATATGGGACAGCTCCTGCAGGCCCTGGCCTCAAACATCTTGTTACGGGCAATCACCTCCCAGCACTTCTCTTTATAGTTGCCATAGGCAGGGCAATCATGCATCTCGCACTGCTTTATCTCCCAGCATGGGACGGTAAGATACAGGACCTTCAAGGCGGGGATCGTCATACCTACCTCTTCGAGGTAGAACCTTATGTTCCTGATGAACTCAAGGTCGTTTTTGGAAAACAGCCTCCTCCCCCCCTTCCTGGCAGGCTTTATGAGCCCTTCCTTCTCATACTCCCTCAAGGTCCTTGCACTTATCCCGAGGAGCCTGGCAGCCACACCAATGGGATAAAGGGGGACATTGTCGTCTACCTTATGCATGGCATAAGGTTACAACTTAACAAAATCGATGTCAAGTATTTTGACATCAAAGATGTAAGCGGTTGGAGAAGCGTGAAAGGACCCGGAGAAGGTCCTTTCCCCAGAGAAGGAGAAAGCCTGTAACAATGCTTATGACCTGAAAGGCCATGGTTATGAGATAGGGGAAGTAGAACTCGTTTTGCCCTGTGGCGGGGTTGTACCTTGAACAGAGGAGTTTCAGGCTCTTGAAGAAGGCAAAATCTCCAAACAGGGAGAACCCCTTTTTGCCGGTAATGGCCTCTTTCAGGGGGCCTATGATATCACCCGGCCTCAGATCCATACCGTAGATCTGTTTGTATATCCTCCCGTCCCTGCCAACAACCGTCACCATGTTGAGGTGGTTGAAGTGATCCCCAACCCTCTCATAGAAGAACCCGAATTCCCTTGTAATGGCCTCTATGGTCTCCCTGTCCCCTGAGAGGAACTTCCATTGCCTGAAATCCCGTGTGAACCTGAGGCCATACTCCTTCATCCTTTCCGGTGTATCCCTCTCCCAGTCAAAGCCAATGGTAAGGACTGCAAAGCTGTCGCCAAACTCCTTCATTGCCTTCTTAACGGCTATTGCAAGGGTTGAGGATATGAGGGGACAGGCCGTTGTGCAGGAACTGTAGTTGAAGCTTACTATATAGGGCTTGCCCTTGAGCTCTTCAAGCCTGAAAGGTTTACCATCCTGGTCGGTAAAGAGGTAGTCTCCAACCTTCCTGCCTACAGCATCCTCTGCAACCGCTATAAGCCCCTCCTTCCCGACCTTTCCATAGACAAGGGAGGGCAGAAGTAGTAAAAGGACCGCAAGGAAAATCCTTTTGACCATGTCTGTATTTTCTCTAAAAATGGGACGGATGTCCATGATATTTGTCATCCCTCAAGGAGGAGCCTCCCTGCCCTGATGATCTCCCTCCTCCCTTCTGCACCTATAACCACAAGATCGGGTTGAAAGACTATGAAGTCCTGGTGGAAAGGTGTCCTCACCCTCCCACCGAAGGAGGAGTTGTCCCCAAGGGCTATGTGGACGGTTCCAAGGATCTTCTCCGACTCCAGGATGTTGTCGGGCCTTTTTGCCTTATCGTTCATGCCTATGCCGAGTTCAGCCACATTCCTGAAATCATCGTTCCTTTCAAGGGTCCTTTCCAGTTCGTAACGGTAGGGATCGGTACCATCGATCCCCTCCACCTTTCCCTTCCTTATCTCCAGCACCACAGGGGATGATAGACGATGGGTCGGACCCCAGTCAAGGACCAGTTTCCCCTCTCCAGTGCCCT
This sequence comes from Deltaproteobacteria bacterium, assembly GCA_015492305.1. Classification (GTDB taxonomy): domain Bacteria; phylum Desulfobacterota; class GWC2-55-46; order S146-80; family S146-80; genus S146-80. Next base: position 1,944 of record WGFJ01000086.1, on the reverse strand, counting down.
CGAGGGGGGCAAGGAAGACCTCCCCTGCTGGAAGGTTACCAAAGGACCCGGGCTTTAGAAGGAGCCCTGTATCGACCCTGATCTCCCTTCCTTCGATGGAAAGGGAAAGGCAGGTGCCATTTGGTGCCCTCACCTCCACCTCTCTGCCCACCTTGAGGAGGTCCCTCACCCTCTCGGCCCTCTCCTTCATCCTCTGCCAGTCCACAGCCATGGGACCATAGAACATCTCCTCTTCAAAGAGGGGCATACTTGCGTATCTCGCACCGCATCTTGTGGCAAGATCCCTGAAGGTGGTATGGCTTGTGGAGTAGTTGGACAGGGCTATGATGATATCCACGCTATCCCCCTCTTCCTCAACCAGCCTGGATATCTCCTCCTTGGGCAAGTTCTCCTTCCGGATGATCCTCTCAAGGAGCCCCCTCTCCTTCAGGGATCGGAAAAAGCCCTTTCCAAAGGCCCTTCTCCAGACCTCTTCCGGGGGCTCCATGCCGTGATTGCCAAGGGATGGATAGGCAACAAAGGAGACCTCTCCAAACTCTCTGCCTATGGTTGCAACCCTTTCTGCAAGGGGCAAGAGGCGTTCCCACCTCCTCCTGTCCTCCTCCCTTACGGCCTCATCCTTTCTCGGATAATCGGTGAAGACAAGTATCCTCTCCCCTCCCTTCACACCAAGGTTCACCCTGTAGAGGGATCTTATCGCTTCTTCAAGCCTTTCCATCACTCCTCCACCTCTATGCCATAGGCCCTCATCTTCCTGTAGAGGGTACTCCTTTCAAGGCCTATGCTCTCTGCGGTCTTTGAGATGTTTCCCCCGTGTTCTTTCAGCTTCTTAAGGATATACTCCCTTTCGAAGTTCATCCTCGCATCCCTCAAGGAGGGGAAATCACCGGATGGAGATACCGTGACCCCCTTTGTGTCTTCCACAATGTAATCAGGGAGGTCATCCACCCCTATGGTGTCTCCCTTTGTCATGATGACAAGCCTCTCCATGAGGTTCTTCAACTCCCTTACATTGCCTGGCCAGTGATACGCCTTCAGGACCTCCATGGCCTCATCACTTACAGCCTTTGGTTTCTTCCCCACCTTCATGGAGTAGGCCCTGATAAAGTGGTTCACAAAGATGGGGATATCCTCGATCCGCTCCCTCAGGGGGGGGATGCGGAAGGGGATGATGTTCAGGCGGTAGTACAGGTCTTCCCTGAAGTTTCCCTTTTCCATCTCCCTGCGGAGGTCCTTGTTCGTTGCCGCAATTACCCTCACATCCACCTTTACATTCTCCGTTCCTCCGACCCTCACAAAGGTCTGTTCCTGAAGGACTCTCAGGATCTTTGCCTGGGTCTTGAGGCTCATATCCCCTATCTCATCGAGGAAGAGGGTGCCACCATTTGCAAGATCGAATCTCCCCTCCTTCCTTGAGGTGGCACCTGTAAAGGCCCCCTTCTCATAACCGAAGAGTTCACTCTCTATGAGTTCATCAGGTATGGCCGCACAGTTCACCTCAACAAAGGGTCTGTTCCTCCTTTTGCTGAGAAGATGGATGTTCCTTGCTACCAGTTCCTTACCCGTGCCATTCTCTCCAGTGATCAAGACCCAGCTGTCTGTGGGGGCTACCATCCTTATCTGCTCCCTCAATTCCTCGATGGCCCTGCTCACACCGATGAGCTCGTACCTCTCCTCAAGCCTCTTCAGGAGGATCCTGTTCTCCTCTTGGAGTCTCTTCTCCCTCAGGGCATGTTCTGCAGTGAGCAGGATCTTCTCCAGGGAAAGGGGCTTCTCTATGAAGTCGTAGGCCCCAAGCTTCACCGCCCTCACGGCAAGCTCTATGTTCCCATGTCCAGATATCATGATCACCCTTGTATCAGGAGACCTGTCCCTTATACCCTTCAGGACCTCTATCCCATCAGGGCCTGGCATCCATATGTCCAGGAAGACAAGGTCCACAGG
>WGFJ01000085.1 GCA_015492305.1 Deltaproteobacteria bacterium | reverse complement strand
CCTCCTCACCACCCCCCCTGCCCTCTTGAGGGCACGGCTGTAATCTATGCCCCTCACCTCCACATCTATGCCGAAGTCTCTGGCCTCCCTCACGGTGGAAAGGACCTCAGCGCTCTTAAGGAGGGCCTTCGTGGGTATACACCCCCTGTTGAGGCAGACCCCTCCCACCTCATCCCTCTCTATGAGGGCCACTTTGAGGCCAAGCCTGGATGCCCTCAGGGCCGAGACGTAACCGCCAGGCCCACCACCAAGGACGGCAAGATCGTAAGGCATGGTTCGATTATAGAACCTTATCCCCCTTTAATCAAGGCCATTGCCTCCTCTGGCAGGAAAGGGGGAGCTCAAGGCCGTTCTCCTCAAGGAGCTTTCCATCGAGGAGGATCTCCCCTGCCGGCCCATCTGCCTTTACCACCCCGCCATTGAGAAGGATGACCCTCTGACAGGTATCGAGGACGAGATCCAGGTCGTGGGTGGCTATGATCTTCGTATGGATGAAACCGTTGAGGAAGGATATGACCTCCCTCCTTGACCTTGGATCAAGGTTCGATGAAGGCTCGTCCATGATCAGGATATCGGGCTCCATGGCCATGACCGCAGCGATGGAGACGGCCCGCTTCTGGCCTGTTGAGAGACGGTGGGGTGGTCTATCCCTGAGGTGGTAACAGCCAAGCCACCTCAAGGCCTTATCCACCCTCCTCTCCACCTCCTCCTCTCCAAGGCCCATATTCAGAGGACCAAAGGCCACATCCTCGTAGACACTGGGCATGAAGAGCTGGTCGTCAGGGTCCTGGAAGACAAGACCTACCCTCCTCCTCACCTCACCCCTCGTCCCCTTTGACACCTCGAGCCCCCCTATAAGGACCCTTCCCCTGGATGGGAGGAGGGAGCCGTTTATGTGGAGGAGCAGGGTGGATTTGCCCGCACCATTTGGCCCTATAATACCAACGGCCTCCCCATGGCTTATGGTGAAGGAAACACCCCTCAGTGCCTCTGTGCCATCTGGGTAGGCAAACCATACCCCTTCAAAGGTTATGGTGTGATGGCTCATGGCCCTCCTCCGTAGAACCTGAAGGATATGAAGAGGGACAGGAATATGGCAAAGAAGAGGATGTCCCGGCCCCTGATACGGCCTGCCCGGGGCCTCCGTATCCTTCCGTCGAATCCCCTTGAGACCATGGCCCTGTGGACCCTCTCGGATCTATCAAGGGTCCTCATGAAGATGGAACCCATCATGTCTGCAAGGTCCCCTGCCCTGAGGGGCCTTCCAAAGGACCTCACCTCCCTTGCCCTGAAGACCCTGTAGACCTCTTCGCCAAGGACGAAGATGTACCTGTAGAGGAGGATGATCTGGAGGGAGAAGACCCTTGGAAACCCTATCCCTTCCATGGCAAAGGAAAGGGAGGGGATGGATGTGGTGGCACTGAGGAGTATGAAGGCCCCTGCAGTGAGGATGAACCTCATGACTATGGAGGCAAAGGACACCCATCCCCCTGCCATAACCATCCCCCCCACCTCATAGGGATGCCTGTCGAGGAGGGGGTTGAAGATCCCCACAAGCACTACGAAGGGGGAGAGTACAAGGAGTCTCTTCATAACAAAGCCCACAGGCACCCTCCCAAGGAGAAGGAGGAACACGGGATAGAGGAAGTAGGGCAAAAGGCCCTCTATCTCATACCTCGGGAAGGAGACAACGAAGAAGGAAAAGAGGAGGGTCAGGAGGAGCTTCACCCTTGGATCGATCCTGTGGACTGGCGTATCCCTCAGGGATATGAGGTCAAGGGTCCTTATGTGGAGATGATCACTTAACATCCCTTCTCGACCTGAAGAGGAGACCTATGGACAGGAGAAGGGCAGCCACAATCAGGATGCCAGCAATGGCGGCAGCAACCCTGCCAAGGAGATCAAGGCCCCCGTTGTAGGGGAAGACATACCCGGGAAAGAGGGAGATTGCCTTCTGAAGCCTCTCTAAAAGGAGGGTCACATAGGAGGTGGGGGGCAGCCCGGTGCTTCCGTAGATCCTTTTGATGGCCCATTCAAGACCATCGGGACGGGTGGAGGCAACAAGGGAGAGGAACCCTCCAAGGAGGACGGTAAGAAGGAGGGCATCGAAGAGAAACCCCCTCACCTCTCCCCCCAGGGGCCTCCTCTCAAGGACCTCTGGCCTCATCTTCCTTACATAATTGACAAAGCCAGCGGTAACAGCCCCTTCGCCAAGGGCTATGGCAAGGTGGATGGAGAGCATGAGGAAGGCAAAGGTGGTAAAGGGAAGCTCGGATCTCCCTGAGAGAAAGACCTGCAGGGCAATGGAAAAGGCCCCGAGCTCAAGGGAAAGGATGGTCCCAAGGAGAGAGGCCACCCATACCCTACCCCTGCTCCACCCCTTTCCAACAACGGGCCTGAATAGAAGGGGATAGGCCACAAAGGCGGGATAGAAGGCAAGGTTCCAGATATTGCATCCCAGGGCAAGGAGCCCCCCATCCCCGAAGAAAAGGGCCTGAACCGTGAGGACAGAGGCCATCACAAGGAAGGCCTCGTAAGGGCCAAGGAGGATGGATAGGATCATCCCGCCACTGATGTGGCCACTGGAACCCGTGCCCGGTATGGCAAAGTTCACCATCTGGGCAGAGAACACAAAGGCACCCATGACCCCCATGAGGGGTATGAGCCTCTCGTCTGCCTCAAGCCTCTTCTTTACCCTCCCTGCCGAGCGGATGAGGAGTGCTGCAGAGCCAGCCCAGAAGGCAGCCCCGACGGAAGGGGATATCAGGGCATCGCCCATGTGCATGATTGCCCCCTATCTGAGCCCTTTCCCGGTGGTGGTGGTAATGAGCCTTCCGTGCTTTATCCCCTTTGTGCTTATGAGCCTGTCGGCGAGGGTCCTCACATCCCCTGCCCTTCCCCTCACAATGATCACCTCAAGGCAGTTCTCCTCATCAAGGTGGACATGCATGGAGGAGACGATGTTCTCGTAATGGAGGTGCTGGAGATCGGTGAGGGCATCGACGATCTCCCGTTTATCATGGGAATACACGATGGTCACCACTCCAACAACCGGACCTTCACCCCTCCACTCCTCCTGGACAAGGCTCTCCCTGATGAGATCCCTTATGGCCTCGCTCCTGTTCCTGTAGCCCTTTCTTGCTATGAGCCGGTCAAAGTCCCTGAGGAGTTCAGAATCAAGGGATACGCCGAAACGGGAGATCATGTGTTACTTTTATAAAAAAAGTAGCACTCTGTCAAGTAAAAGACTTGCCTGAAAGGGGGATTTGTGTTATTAAGGTGAGACCCCAGGACTGGAGGAGAGATATGGACCCTGTACACTTCTCTGGAAAGGAGTTACTGGAGATCGCTATCAAGATAGAGGAGAATGGATGGGCCTTCTACAACGAGGCAAAGAAGGGGGCAGAAAAGGAGGAACTGAGAAGGCTCTTCGAGCACCTTGCCTCCCAGGAACTGGAACACATAGAGGCCTTCAGGGACCTCTACAAGCTCCTTAAGAAGGAAAGGGAGGAGGGCTTCTACGGACTCACCATCGGGGAGGAGGAATCCCTCTACCTGAAGGCCCTTGCAGGTTCAAGGGTCTTTACCGATCCAAGGGAGGGCTTAAGGGTTGCAAGGGAGGTCAAGAGCGACACAGAGGCCCTTGAGGTGGCTATAGGCTTTGAAAAGGATTCCCTCCTTTTCTACTACGAGATGTACAACCTCGTTCCGGAGAAGGAAAGGGAGGTGGTAAAGAGGCTCATCTCACAGGAAAGGGAACACCTCACAAGGCTCAGGGAGATCCAGGGATCCCTGAAGGGCGGTTAAAGCCTGCAGACCCTGTTGCCACCCCTTTCCTGCCCTCTCTTTACAATCTCCCTCAACCTCTTCAGCAGGTCATCCCTGTCCCTCCCATCCTTGGGGAAGGAGACGACCCCTATCGTCACTGTAACGCGCTTTACCTCCTCGGCGTTCTCTATGAGAAGGCGTATCTTCTCGCCCACCCTCACCGTTGACTCCTTGGTGGTTCCGGGGAAGATGGTCAGGATCTCATCATCTCCGAACCTGATCACAGGGTCTGTCTTCCTCACATTGCTCTCCACCACCTTGACCATCCTCTTGAGCAGGCCATCCCCTTCCTTCCTGCCCCATATGTGGTTGTAAAGGGTGAAGTTGTCTATATCGAGGAGCATGAGGCAGAAACCCCTACCATAGGCCTCGGCCCTGGATAGCTCGGTATCAAGCCTCTTTTGAAAGTATCTAAGGTTGTAGGCCCCTGTAAGGGGGTCCCTGAGGCCTGCCATCTCGGGGTAGAACCTCTCGACCTTCCATATCTCGTTCCTCAGATCATCCCTCCAATCCAGCCCCCCTCGGGATCCGGATCTGAGGAGCCGATCAAGGTCCACAAGGGCCTCCCGGGTGTAGAAGAAGAAGATGGGTATGTCATTTATGAGAGGCCTTGACTTTAGCCTCCTGAGCAGGTCCATGCTGCAGGAAAGGAGGCCCTCCATGTCCATCATTATGAGATCAGGCATCCTCTCTATGGCCATCCTCAAGCCCTCCTCCCCATCAAAGGCCCTGATCACACCAAATCCGTTATCCTCAAGGAGGGAGGAGACCTGCTCCACCCAGTCCTCATCCCTGTGGATGAGGAGGATGGAAAAGGGGGTCTCCTTTGCCCTTGCCACAAGGTTGTGTCTCCTGAGCCTTTCCATGAGGTCCTGGGGATCGACGGGCTTCTCGATGTATTCAACACCACCTATCGCCATCTGGGGCAGGCCCTTCGAAAGGGATGCAAAGACCATGGGTGCAGGGTCCTGCCTCTTCTTTACCTCTCCTATCACATCCAGCCCACTGGGGAAAAGGGCCGTATCGACAAGGAGGAGAAAGGGTTTCTCTTCTTCCCAGCCATCCCAGAAGGAAGACCACTGGACCCTGTAGCCACCTTCCCTGAAGAACCCCTTCAGCCCCTCTGAGACCTCCCCATCTATAACCACAACAAGGGGCGGCTCAACCACCATGGGGGAGGGGAGGTCCTCCTTTTCTGGGGTCCTGGAAAGGAGCTTGAGGTCCTCCACAGTGCATACCCTTATGGGAAAGACGAAGGTGAAGACACTGCCCTTGCCGATGTCACTCTCCACCCATATCCTGCCCCCGAGGAACTCAACAAGCTTCTTTGTGAGGGTAAGCCCTATACCTATCCCCTGATACCCCCGCTTTGCCTCACCGTCCACCTGATAGAACTCATCGAAGATCCTCTGCTGCTCCTCATAGGGTATGCCTATCCCTGTATCCTTGACAGAGACCTCCAGGAGGTGTCCCCCCTCTGTCTCCTTCACCTCCACATAGATGTCTATCCTTCCTCCCTCTGATGTGAACTTCACGGCATTGCTGAGGAGGTTGAACATGATCTGTCTGAAACGGGCATGATCGAGCTCAACAACGGGCAGCACCATGGGTGGATGGTACTCAAGGGTCAGCCCCTTCTCCATGGCATGGGGCTTCATGACCCCTACCACCTCCTCCATGAGTTCGGCAAGGACCACCTCTTCCCTCTGGACCTTCATCCTCCCCGTCTCTATCCTGGAGAGATCGAGGAGGTCGTTTATCAGCTCAAGGAGGTGCTGGCCGCTTGTGTGGATGAAGTCAACGTAGCTTTTCTGCTGATCCGTGAGGGGCCCGTTTGCAGGGTCCTTCAGGAGTTCCGAAAAACCTATGATGGAGTTGAGCGGGGTCCTCAGCTCGTGGCTCACATTGGACACAAACTGGGACTTCATCTTGCTCTCCTCAAGGAGCCTCCTGTTCAGAAGCTCCAGGCTCACCTCCTTTTCTTCGAGGGCATCCATCATCCTGTTAAAGGCCTGACCGAGTCTCCCTATCTCCCCTCCTGCAAGATCCGGTATCCTCAGGGAGTACTCCCCTTCGGATATCCTCTCTATGATACCTTCCATCCCCTTTAGGGGTCTGATCACCATGGAGCGGAGCAGGTACCAGAAGACAAAGGTAAGGAAAAGGGCAAGGACAATGAGGGCCACCGTCACCCTTTCAACGAAGGACCTCTTGTTCAGGGCCCCAAGATAGGCAAGCCTGGTTATGGCCCTCTCCTCATTCACATGGTCCCGAAGGAGCCTCTCCATCCTTGCAAAGATGCCCTCAAGGGCCTCCCATCCCTCCCCCGAGGCCCTCTCGCTGGAGAGCACCCTCTCCCTTGTCCTGATAAAGGATCTCCAGAGGGGAAGGAAGGCATCGATGAACCCCTTCTCCGCCTCCTCCCAGGCCTTCCCGGAAGACAGGGCACGGAGTGCCCTGTCCACCCTCTCCTTCCTCTTCCATCCCTTGGATATGAGTTCCTTTCTCAGGTCCTCATCCCTTGCAAGGAGGTAGAGCATGGTCTCTGCCTTGAGCATGTCCACCTCTTCAAGGATCGTCTTTGTGTGCTCAAGATGGGAGAGGCGTTCACTGATGATCTCCTGGAAGGAGTTTGTTACGATGCGAAGGTTGAGAAGCCCCACACCTCCACCAATGGCCATCAACAGGAGTATGGCGACAAAGACGGTTCCGATCTTGTAGGAGAGACTGAGGGATCTGATTCTCATGATCAGGGATTCTAAGGATATCGAAGGCGGGTCCTTGTCTATCCGACCTCATCCTCTGCAAGTATCCTGCAGAGGACCTCTACGACCTCTCTATCCCATCTGCCTTCTTTTGACTCGGTCCTGAGTATGGAGATGGCATCCTTCCGTGAAACGGCGGCCCTGTAAGGCCTTCTTGAGGTGAAGGCATCATAGGCATCGGCAACAGCCACTATCCTGGCCCCAAGGGGTATCTCCTCCCCCTTCAGTCCCTCCGGGTAACCACGGCCATCCAGCCTCTCGTGGTGGTACTTTATGATGGGTATCATGGGCTGGGCAAACTTGAGGGGGCTGCATATCTTCTCTCCGATCACAGGGTGGGCCTTCACGATCTCGAACTCCTCCTCTGTCAAAGGACCCGGTTTGTGGATGACCGTTATATTCACCCCTATCTTCCCTATATCGTGGAGGAGACTGGCCCTCTTTATGAGTTCCTGCTCCTTGGGAGGGAGCTTCATGAGCTTTGCGATCTTCAGGGCAAGCCTTGAGACCCTCTCAGAGTGGCCATGGGTGTAGGGATCGTTCACCTCAAGGGCCGTTGCAAGGCTGTAGAGGACATTCTGGGCCTTTTCAAGTTCCTCATTGAGCTTCTTCACCCTGAGGAGGGACCTCACCCTTGTAAGGAGTTCCAGCTTGTTGTAGGGCTTGCTGATGAAATCATCGGCACCTGCCTCGATCCCCTTTATCTTGTCCTCCACATCCTTAAGGGCCGTAACCATCACGACAGGTATGATCCTCGTATCCTCATCCTCCTTTATCTTCCTGCACACCTCGTAGCCATCCATGCCAGGCATCATGACATCGAGAAGCACGAGGTCTATGGAATCCTCTTTGACCTTCTCAAGGGCCTCTTTGCCGCTGCGGGCCTTGATGACCTCGTAGCCCTGGTTAGAAAGGTGGGTCTCAAGGAGGATGAGGTTCTGTGGAATATCATCAACTATGAGGATCCTTTCCATTTGTAACCTCTTTGAGGGAAAGATTACCACAAAGAGCCCCCTTTAATCAACGGTTAACAACCTTATTGACAGGATATGGCAAAACTGTTACCTTTAATCCATCATGAAGCCCCCCCTCAGGGAATCCATGACAGGCATTGTCCTTGCCGGCGGAAAGAGCAGCCGCATGGGCTTCAACAAGGCCTTTATCCAGTTGAAGGAGAAACGGTTCATCGATCACACTGTAGAGGTCCTGAAGGAACTCTTCGATGAGGTGATCGTGGTTGTCAAGGATGTAAGGGCCTACTCCTACCTTGATGCAAGGGTTGTAAAGGATATACTCGACGATCAGTGCAGCCTTGTTGGCCTCTACACAGGCCTTCTCAGTGCCACAAGGGAGTACAGCTTTGTCACCGCCTGTGACATGCCCTTCCTGAAGAAGGAGGTCATACACTACCTTGCCTCCCTGAGGGAGGGTTACGATGCGGTCATCCCCATCCACGATGGTTATTATGAACCCCTCCATGGTGTATACTCCAGGAGATGCCTGAAGGTCCTTGAAGAGCGGATAAGGGAGGGGGATTACAGGATAAAGGCCCTCTTCAGGACCCTGCGGATAAGGGGTGTAGAAGGGAAGGAACTCAGGGCCCTGGACCCTGAACTCACCTCCTTCGTAAACATAAATACAAGGGAAGACCTCAAGAGGCTCAAGGAACTGGTAGGATAGATGGAAGATCGAAGGAAGGACCCCATCGACTCCCTTATAAAGGCCCTCCTGAAGGAAAGATACGTCCATTCCCTCTCCCCCCTTGTGTACGACAGGATAGCCACCCTCTGGCACCTTGACGAGGACCTGGAAAGGGATCTTGCCCATCTCTGCAGCAAGGTCTGGATCGGCCACTTCTGTCTTCGCTACCTCTCCCACTTCAACGAGATCCTCAGAAGAAAGGTGGGCGTCGACAGGGGATTGAAGGCCGAAGAGCTATCGGAAGAGACAAGGAAGGACCTCAGGAAGAAGATATCCGACAGGGAGATGAGGAGAAGGCTGAAGGAGGAAATCATGCCCCTTCTCAAAGATCTCATGGAGAAGGCAAGGGCCCGCAACCTGGACCAGCTGACAAGCATGATCCACGGTGGTGAATACCTCCTCTCCTCCCTGGAGGACATGGCTGGACACGAGGAGTACGACCTCTGGCTCCATTCCCTCCCTGAGATGTACCGAAAGGACCTCTCCTATTCAGGGATACTCAGGGAGGGGGGAAGATCCACTCGTCCCATCTACAGCTACATATCCAACCTTGAGGAGTTCATACCGAAGAAGGACTCATGGACCATCCAGCCCATCAGGAAGAGGTTTCCCCAGAAGAGGATGCGTTTCAGGAAGGGCTTCCATCCCTGCAGAACAAGGGTATACACCTTAACGGCTTAGGATCTGCCATGGACCTTGTCAAGAAGATAAGGGGCTTTGACTTCACCATGAAGAAGCTTTGCGCCATAAAGCACAACAACCCCTCGGAGATGGATCGTCCCCTGAGGATGAAGAGGGAGATAAAGCAATCCATCCACATACCAGAGGAGCCGGCCAGCACCTTCACCATGACCGTAACGGACAGGGTCAACTTCCAGCCCGACGAAGGGCCCTTCTCCATCGAGGTTGTGATAGGTGGCACGGTCTATCTGGATGAGGTCCTTGATCCGGATGAGTTGAAGAGATCCCTCCAGCAGAAGAAGAATGTAAACCACCTCATCAACCAGTGCCTTCCCCATTCGTGCTCCATCATCGCCCACCTCACCGAGAAGATGGGATACGGGCCTGTGATCCTGTCCCCCCAGTACAGGGGCAAGAGGGACTGATGTGCATGTCGACTTCCCTGTAGATGAGAAGGCCTTAAGGTTCATAGAATCCCTTGAATCCGATCCAGATGTAAGGGCACTTCTGTCCATCCTCCTTGAGAGGAGGGGAAAGGACTTCTACAACTACGCCTCCATCATCTGCTTCTGCTACAGGGAAGAGGACCTCATGAACCTCCCCGATGTGAAGCACCTGCCAAGGAAGGTCAAGTCCTGGATAAAGAGGATGAGCTTCGAGAAGGACCGGACCTACCTCCACTTCTTCAAGCACCTCTTCTCCCTCTACTCCTCCTTCTCCCAGACGGAGAAGGGGTGGGAGGAACTCGGGAAGTTCAGGAGCGTCTTCCCCGAATCCTACATCTACCACAGGATGAAGGAGAAGTACGCCTCAAGGAAGAGGGCCATCGTGAGGAGGGAGTGCTTCGTTGTGATCGATGGATGGGACAGCAGGGTCCACAGGACCAAGGAGGAGGGGCAGAAGATCGATGTGGGCACCTGGGACCCGGATGTGGAGAGGGGGGAGTGCTTCGAGTGCAAGGTGAAGATCTACATAAAGGAGAAGGAGCACCAGCTCGAGTTCCTAGAGACCATAAAGGAGATCTCGAAGGGAAGGCTTTCCGTATACCTTGCAAGCTTCGCCCCCAAGAGGGTTGTCCTGAACCAGCTGAGGAGCTTCTTTCCAGGAAGGGACCTGTCTAAGATCGCCATCCTTGGTCTCGAGGAGATATCCAACCTTTAGGCCCTCAGATTCCTCCCCTCGTAAAAGATGTGCATACCGGAAGGATCGGCCTTTAACCTCACCCCCTCGCCTATGGACCTGGAAAACCCGCTCCCTGTCCTCATGACAAGGGTCTCACCATCCATGGAGATGTAGACGATCCTCTCAGGGCCAAGGTGCTCGATGAATTCAACCCTCCCTGAAAAGGGGCCTTCCCCCTCTGCAAGGGCCTCTGGTCTTATGCCAAGAACCACCTCCTTCCCCTCGTACCCCTCGAGTCCACCAAAGGGAAGATCCACAAGGAGGTCCTTTCTCACAAAGCATGGCCTGCCATCCCTCATCCCTATCCTTCCCTTAAGGAGGTTCATCTGAGGGGTCCCCACAAAGGTGGCAACGAATATATTGGAAGGCCTCTCGTAGACATCCTCCGGGGTGCCTATCTGCTGGATCCTGCCTTCATCAAGGAGGATGATCCTCTGCCCCAGGGTCATTGCCTCCACCTGATCATGGGTGACATAGAGGGTGGTGGCCCTGAGCCTCCTGTGGAGGCTGGCAAGCTCTATCCTCATGGCTGCCCTGAGCTTTGCATCGAGGTTTGAAAGGGGCTCGTCAAAGAGGAAGAGGGAGGGGTTCCTCACGATGGCCCTCCCTATGGCAACCCTCTGCCTCTGTCCGCCTGAAAGCTCCCTTGGTTTTCTTCCGAGGAGTTCAGCTATGTTGAGGAGCCTTGCCGCCTCAAGGACCCTCTTCTCCATCTCCTCCCTCTGGACCTTCCTCATCCTCAGGGGGAAGGCCATGTTCTCATAGACCGTCATGTGGGGATAGAGGGCATAGCTCTGGAAGACCATGGCCACATCCCTTTCCCTGGGGCTCAGATGGGTCACCTCCTTATCCCCTATGTAGATCCTTCCCCTGTCCGGGGTCTCAAGGCCTGCAATGAGCCTCAGTACGGTGGTCTTGCCGCAACCGGATGGCCCCAGGAGGACGCAGAACTCCCCCTCCTCAACCTCGAAGGAGACATCATCGATCACCCTGTTCCCGTTGAAGGACTTTGTCAGTCCCTCTACCCTGAGACCTGCCATCATCCCTTTATGGCCCCTGCAGAAAGGCCACTCACTATCCTCCTCTGAAAGAGGAATACTATCACCACAAGGGGAAGCGTTGCAATGGTTGAAGCGGCGGCTATCTCCCCCCATGGAAGGGTGTACTGGCCCTGAAACAGGGCTATGCCCACAGGCAGGGTCTGGTAACCCTGCTTTGTCATGATGAGGAGGGCAAAGAAGAACTCGTTCCAGGCGTAGATGAAGACCAGTATGGCCGCAGTGAATACCCCCGGGGCGGCAAGGGGGAAGATGATCCTGAAGAGGATCTGGATGTGGCTGCATCCATCCACCTTCGCAGCATCCTCAAGGTCCGGTGGAAGCCCCCTGAAGAAGCTCGCCACCACCCACACGCCAAGGGGCAGCGTAAGGGTCACATAGGGGATGATGAGGCCCTGATAGGTGTTCAGCCAGCCGAGGGCCTGGAGTATCCTCCAGACAGGGCCCGCAATCGATATCTGGGGGAACATGGAGACAAGGAGGAGGGAGCCCATGATGAGACCCTTGTAAGGGTAGCGTAGCCTTGCCACCGAGTAGCCTGCAAAGAGGGATATGAGTATGGT
>WGFJ01000084.1 GCA_015492305.1 Deltaproteobacteria bacterium | reverse complement strand
GCGTGGCCGAGAGAGGTCTTCTTGCAGAACACATCAGATTCCACAGGAGGAATCCCCCAAAGAAGAGGGGCCTTCTCTCCCTCTGGGGGCAGGAAGAATTCGGTATGGTAGGGGTGAAGGAGGAAGATCCCGCCCTTAAAGGCCTTGAGGACGGAAGGGTCCTCCCGTGGTGGTTCTTCAGGTGTGGCAACCTCTCCCTGAGGAGGGACCTTATCTTGAGATATGGAGGCTTTGACGAGATCCTTGGAGGCGCAGGTGAGATAGAGCTCGGGTATCGCCTCTCAAGGTATAACCTCAGGCTGATCTTTAACAGCAGGGCAAAGGTGAGAGGAGGTATCTCCCTTGCCCCTCAGGACCTCCCTGAAAGGGACCTGCTTCTATTCAGGGAGAAGTATACTGGCGAGAGAGAGGTAGAGAGGTGGTGCAGGGATGTGGCAGGCATAAAGGACCCTGGAAGGGAGGAGGTTATAAGGATAAAGAAGATGGTATTCCAGAACAAACTCTGTAACAGGGCAGGGGATCAGGGAGAGAAAACAATCCTCATCATCTCTGAAAGGTTACCGATCTACGATAATAGCCCTGAGGAAGAACGTTTCTTCCAGATGATAGAGACCCTTGCAGAGAGGCACAGGGTGATACTGCTGGTGAGGTCCTATGAGGCGAGGGGCAGGTATGTGGAGACCTTGTGGAGGAGAGGGGTATGTGTCTGTTACGACATGGAAATGTGGCGGAAGTTTGCCCTGATGGAGAGTCCCATTCTGTATCATCCAACTGCAATAACTGACATAAAGGATATCCTTACAGGGGTAAACTGCGACCTCATTATCCTCAGGCCTGTGGACTCCTTAACCTCCTACCTTTTAGCCATAAGGGAGCTATCCCCCCAGAGCCTTGTGGCCTTCTATCTGGATAGAGAGTTGGAAGACCCTGCCCTTTACGGTTGGGTGGACCTCATGATCACCAGGGCCAGGCCTATTCCGGCAGAGGGTGCTCCTGTCCTCCACCTTCCCTCCGATAGGGCGATGTTCAGAGATGCCCTCCTCCATTTTATAGATGCCCTTCCCAATCCTGGCAGGGCTTTCCAGAAGAGGCTTGCACCACTCGGCACCAGGAGGAAGGAACTCCTTCTCCTCTTCCTTGTGGAGGAAGGGTGTGACACAGAGGCCATGGGTTCTGCCATAGAGAGGGCCTACGAGGCTTCTTCCAGAGACCTTACTGATATAGCCATAGCCTTGCATGGAGGGGACCGCAGGCTGTGGAAGCTTGAAGGAAAGGGCCCTTTCTCCATGAAGTACAGAAAGATGGAAGAGGTCTATGCCTTCCTGCTGAGGGCCCTTGAGGGCTACAACCATGTGGCTATTGCAAGGGATGGCATCTTCCTTTCTTCCTGCTGGGACAGGGTAGCTCTGGAACACCTTGAGAAGGACAGGGAGCTGGGCATCCTGATTCCATCTGTGGACAGGACCTCTGGAGACCTCTACGAGTTCGAGGAGGGTGTATCAGAGAGGCGTGAAGGGCAGGAGGCCTATCTGGATCACCCTATGGAGAGGGACCCTGCCTTTGTGGTGATAAGGGGGAGTATCCTCAAGGACTGTCCTTATCAGGGGATTCCAGAGCTTATCAGGAGAGGTGGAGGAGGGTACAGGGTGGCGAAGGCAAGGGACCTTGTGATATGGAAGCCTGCTGAAGGGAGAAAGAGGGAGCATCTTCTATTCAGACATCCTGAAAACAGGCTTGTAAGTGTAGTGGTGCCATCCAGCGGGGATGTGGAGAGGCTGGATGCCTCCCTCAGGTCCCTGTATCGCCAGGAAGGTATAGATCCTGGTCTTATGGAGGTGATTGTGGCCTTCCATGGGGAAGACCTGACCCCTCCACCCTTCAATCCTCCTCCAGGGCTTGATGTTAGATCCCTCCATAACCCCTCTCCTGATAGGGTTTCCTCTATGAACGAAGGGGTAAAGGAGGCCTGTGGAAGGTATATTTTATTCCTTGAGGAAGGGGATGTTGCCCATCCATCCATGGTAAAGGAGCACCTGAACGCCCATTCTAAAGGGGAGGATGCCGTAGTGTGTGGTGCCATCCTCCACCCTCCCCATCAGGGGAGTCCCTTTATGCGGTTCCTCATGGAGAACCCCTGGATCCAGAAGATACCCTATTACTCCTTCAATTACAGGGAGCTGGCAGATGTAAGGGAGCTTCCCTTCTTCCTGTTCCATCTCTCCAATACCTCCCTTAAGAGGGAGACATTCCAGAGTGCAGGTCCCCTCAGGGAGGGTCTGGACCATGGGTGGGAGGGGACTGAGTTTGCCGTAAGGCTTACCCTCAATGGTACTCGACTTCTCTACAGAAGAGAGGCTATCGCAGAGGTCCATCGGGAGATCACCCTTGCACCTTTCCTGGAGCGTCAACTGGCGGTTGGAAGGCAGTATGCCGTAGAGGCCATCAAGCATCCAGGTATCTGGGATCTTGAGGATGTGAAGAGGGCCTGTGTGGAGCACATCCTGGGAAAGGAGGAAGTCATCGAGGCTGCATGGGAATTTTCCCAGAGATTGGAGACGATGTCCGAAGTGGAAAGGGAGAGGTTTGTCTTTGCCGGCATCCCCCTTCTTGACAGGTGCTATATACTCCTCTCTAACCACTGGTTTGCAAGGGGTATCGATGGGGTCCTGAAGGAGGTCTATGGTGAGAAGTGGCTCGATCGATTTATAGAAGAAAGGGGATTGGAGAAGGATAGGGTGGTACAGGAGAACCTGGCCTTCAGGTGGCTCCTTGAGGCCCTCTTTGAGGCGGGTAGAGGGAATATGGATGGTTTCATCCAAGGAATGGAAAAGGCCCTCAGGCTCTTCCCTTCAAATCCCGAATTCTACTATGTCCTGGGACACCACTATCTGGACACCGGGAGATGCGGTTCTGCAGAGGAGATGTTTGAAAGATCCATAGAGTGGAGTAGAAGGAGGAGGCTTGAACCCTGGAGGGTCCTCCCCTCCCAGGATGAGGTGATGTACCATCTATACCTTGCCCTCTCAAGGATCGCCCAGGGCAGATACAGGGAGGCCATTGGGGCCATCGAGGACTTCCTGTCGGACATGAAGATCATCCCCATTGAGAAGGAGGTGCTTCTCTACAGGACCCTTGGCCTCTGTTATGGGAAGGCAGGTGATGAAAGGAAGGCCCTCTTCTGTTTCCAGGAGGTGGAAAGGCTTTCTCGAAAGGTTGAAGAAGGGGATTGCCCTCTGAGCCATAATACCCCTTTCCATGAAGAAAGAGAGGGGATTACCCCCTGAGACCTGTCATTATGGTATGAATCCCTTATGGACCCTCTTGTAAGTGTGATAATCCCTACCAGAGATAGACCCAACCTTCTCCAAGAGGCTCTTAAAAGCCTTTTCTCCCAGACCCTCAGGGATTTCGAGGTGGTAGTTGTAAACGATGGTGGATGTGATGTGAGGCCTGTCCTTGAAGGCCTTGACACGGAGAGGACCATCTACCTTGAGCACAGGGAGACAAGGGGGGTGGCAGCGGCAAGGAACACGGCCCTTGAACATGCCAGAGGGAGATACATCGCCTACCTCGACGATGACGATGTCTTCTACCCAGACCACCTCGAGACACTGGTGGGCTTCCTTGAAGGGAGTGGATACGGGGTTGCCTATACCGATGCGGAGAGGCTCCTCCAGAAGAGGGTGGACGGGGAGTATGTCACCATAAAGAGGGATGTGCCATGGTCCTTCGACTTCGATCCCCACCTCATACTGGTAAGGAACATCATCTGGACCCCTTCCATACTCCATGAGAGGTCCTGCCTCGATGAGGTGGGCCTCTTCGATGAGTCCCTTTCCACCTGCGAGGACTGGGACCTGTGGATAAGGATGTCAAGGAGGTTCGACTTTGCCCATATAAGGAAGGTTACCTGTGCCATAAGAAGGGTGGTGGACGAGCCAGACCTCCACAAAGGCCTTGACCTCCTCAGGTCAACGGAGAGGATATACAGGAGATACAGGAGGCTTGCAGGGTCAAGGCCTCTGATCCATAAGGTGCAGGAGAGGGTCCTCGAACACCTGAGGGAGGTCATCCCCTCAGAGGGGAAGGGGTGGGGGTGCCGCATCACCCCTCTCCGTTGCCTGAAGCGCCCTGAAAGGATCGCAAAGGGTGTATCCATAGTCGTCTATACCCCGAGGGGTGAGGACCTCGATCCCCTCCTCAAGGGCCTGGCCACTCAAAGGAGGGTTGACCGTGTGGAGGTGATCTGCGTGGGGCCAGGGGCAAGGCCTGTGGAGGGTGTGGAGGCTGTAGCCTGCAGGAGGGATCTGAGCCGTGGGGAGGCCTTCAATATCGGTGCAGGCAGGGCAAAGGGGGAGTTCCTCATCTTTACCGAGGAGGGCTTTATCCCCATAAACCATTACTGGCTCTACAGGATGGTCTCCCCCTTCCTCGAACATCCCGGGCTTGCCGCCCTCTCCTCGAGGGTCTTCCCCCATCCGGAGGGTGATGCCTTCGACAGGTGGGAGGCAGACGGATTCGGAGAGGCCTTCAGGGAGGACTCACTCTGGGCCATGCCCCCGGAGGCAGATGGCAGGGAGTGGAGGCTCGGAGAGGGGGATGCAAAGAGGAGGATCACCTCCTTCAGGGGTGTCTCAGCCTGCGTGAGGAGGGAGGTCTTTGAAGAGATGCCCTTCTCCCACATCCAGGGTGAGGATCTGGACTACGGGGTGAGGCTCCTTGAGGGAAGGAAGACCGTGGGCTACCTCGCATCCACCGGGGTCTGTCCCCTGAGGCCAAAGGGACCTGTAGATATCCTGGTAGAGGCCTACAGGAGGACCAAGCTGGAGGTGGATCTCCTCAGGGAGGGTCTCTCCTACCTTTACACCATAAAGGGCATGGGTTATGATGGACTCGTGGCATCCATCCTGGCCCTATACCAGACCCTCCATTCCGTCCTTGATGGATACAGGGAGAGCCCCTCAACCCTTTTGAAGGACCTTCTCGATTCCCTGACCCAGGGCTCCCCTTCTTGCCATGCTGTGGAGGTCCAGGAAAGGGATGGGCTCTACGGGATCCTCTCAAGACTACTCTGTGATGGTGGGGGTATCAGGCCCCCTCAGCCCCGGAGGGACCCTGTCCTCCCGGAGCTTGTCTCCTCTCTGGAGAGGTTCTTGCCCTACCTTTACAGCCCTATGGAGAGGAAGGACCCTTCCACCGTGAGGGAGGACCTCATCCAGTCCCTCTACAAGGTCTTTGCCCTGGCAGCGGGAAGGTGCCTTGCCTTCTTCTTTCTCGAGGCCCGGACCCTCGATCTCCTCACACCCCCTCTGCAGAGGATGGATGCCCTCCTTGAGGGGGGCGATGAGGGGTGCCGAGGTGGTTCGTGGTAAGGGACCATATCCCCGGGAGGAGAGGGTGAGAGCGGTCCTTGTAGATACCAGGAAGGGTAAGCCATCACTCAGGGTCGTCCTCGATGATGGCACAGAGAGGGCCATACACAGCCTCTACGATCCGGAGTCAGAGGCAAGGAGGCTGGTGGATGGCTTCCACTTTGATGGAAAGGGGCTTGTCGTCGTCCTTGGCCTTGGCCTTGGATACCATGTGAGGGAGCTCTTGAGGAGATTCCCTGACCTGGATCTTGTGATTGTAGAGGCCTCACAGGAGATCTATGATCTTGCAGTTAGGGCCGGTATCATAGAGGGCCTATCAGGGTCGAGAATCCTTGTTGCCATGTCCAGGGAAGAGGTCCTCAAAGAGATCACGAAGAGACGCCTCGAGAAGGGGGTCTCTTCCTTCTCCATCCTCTCCCTCCCTGCAGAGGTCTCCACCTTTTCCGACTATTACAGCCCTATCCTCTCCTCCCTCAAGGCATCTCTCAAGGTGAG
>WGFJ01000083.1 GCA_015492305.1 Deltaproteobacteria bacterium | reverse complement strand
TTGCGGTGTCCTGAGCAAGGTTTATGGCCCTCTTCACACCGAAGCAAAAACCCGCCTTCCTGGCCACATAGACCTCCATATCAACCTCCAGACCCTGTTCTCTCATCAATCACCTTCACCATCCTGTTGAAGACCTCTTCAAGGGAAAGGGAGGTCGTATCCACCTCTATGGCATCCACTGCCATCTTCAGGGGGGCTATCCGCCTTTCTGAATCCCTCCTGTCCCTTTCCATCATCTCCTTCCTGAGGTCCTCCATATCCACATCGATCCCCTTCCTCTTCAGCTGATGGTAACGCCTTTCGACCCTTTTCTCAAAGCTTGCGGTGAGAAAGAACTTCACAGGTGCATCAGGGAAGACCACAGTCCCTATGTCCCTCCCCTCAACAACCGCACCCCCTCTTCCAAGGCCCCTCTGGAGATCTATAAGGGCCTCCCTTACAGCCCTGATGGAAGAGACCCTTGAGGCAAGCCTTCCCGCTTCAGGTGATCTTATCCGCCCTGTAAGCTCCCTGCCATCTATGAAGATCCTGAACCCCCTGTCTCCATCCTCCACATCGATCACCATGGAGGAGAGGAGGGACCTTATGGCGCCTTCATCATCCAGGTCCATCCCTTCATCACCGACCCTCACAGCCACAGCCCTGTAGATGGCCCCTGTATCCACATACCTCAGGCCGTAATGGCGCGCAAGGAGCCTGCTCACACTGCTCTTACCAACCCCTGAAGGTCCATCAACGGCTATTATGAGATCCTTCTGCAAAGCCCCTCCATGAGGGAGAAGAAACCTGGAAAGGATGTATCCACACACTCAACGCCTTCAATCACCGTAGTACCCTCTGCCCCAAGAGCTGCCACATACAGGGCCATGGCCACCCTGTGGTCACCATGGCTATAGCAGGAGGCCCCTCTGAGCCTCCCCCCACCCTCTATCACAAGTCCATCCCTCTTCTCCTCCACCTTCACCCCGAGCCTGGCCAGTTCAGAGGCCATGGTCGCTATCCTGTCGCTCTCCTTTACCCTTAACTCCTCTGCCCCTGATACCTCTGTGATCCCCTCTGCAAAGGCAGCAGCAACGCACAGGACAGGGAATTCGTCTATGGTCCTGGGCACATATTCACGGCCGATACGAACACCGTGGAGCCTGGATGTCCTGACGGTCACATCCCCCACAAGCTCTCCACCCCAGTCCCTCATGTTCTCCACCCCTATCTGCCCACCCATCTCCCTCAACACATCTATCACACCGGTCCTGGTGGGGTTGAGACCCACATCCCTTATCACAATCTCCGAATCCGGGAGGATGAGGGCAGCAACCATGAGGAAGGCAGCAGAGGAGAGATCCCCTGGTATGAGGAAGGTGGACCCACTGATGGCCCTTCCCCCCCTCACCCTCACGGTGAGCCCATCCACCTCGATCTCTGCCCCAAGGGCCCTCAACATGATCTCCGTGTGGTTGCGGGAAGGCAAGGGCTCCACAACCTCTGTGATACCTTCCGCATAGAGACCTGCAAGGAGAAGGGCTGATTTCACCTGGGCACTTGCAACAGGGAGCCTGTAAGAGATGGCCTTCAATCCCCCACCCCTTATGGCCAGAGGGGCCTTCCTTCCATCCTCCCTCCCCCATATCCCTGCCCCCATCTCCCTCAAGGGGAGGACCACCCTGTCCATGGGTCGTCTCCTCAGAGAGGAGTCACCGGTAAGGACGGAGAAGAAGGGCTGACCACTCAAAAGGCCGGTGAGTAGCCTCAAGGTGGTTCCAGAGTTGCCGGCATCTATGACATCCTGGGGCTCCCTGAGTCCCAGGAGCCCTCTGCCCTTTATCCTTAACTCCTCCTTGTAGAGCCCTTCCATCTCCACACCCATGGACCCGAAGGCCCTCACGGTCCTCACCACATCATCGGACCAGAGAAGGCCCCTCACAACGGATTCACCATCCCCTATGGAGGAGAGGATAACGGCCCTGTGGGAGATGGACTTGTCTCCAGGGACCCTCACCTCCCCGAAAAGCCTGCACCGTCCCCCCTCAACCCTTACCCCTTCCATCTATCCTTTCCTTCACCTCCCTGGATCTCTCGAACTCCTTCTCCAGCCCCTCTCCATCTCCATTTTCTATCATGGTCCTTATGGACCTGAGCTTGTCCTGGTAGAGATCAAGGACAGCCAGTATCTCGTCCCTGTTGAGGAGGCATATATCCCTCCACATCCTTGCAGGGCTCATGGCTATCCTGGTGAAGTCCCTGAACCCCCCTGCCGAGTAATGGAGGAGGTCCTCATCCTCCACATCCCCTATGGTATTGACAAGGGAGTAGGCCACGATATGGGGGAGGTGGCTTATGGCTGCACAGATCCTGTCATGGCGTCTTGGATCCATCATGACCACCTCCGCTCCGGCAAGCTCCCAGAGTTCCTTTACCCTCCTCAGGGCCATGCCATCCGTCCTCTCCGTGGGGGTGAGGATGCACCTCTTACCCTTGAAAAGGCTTGAAAAAGCGGCCTTTGGGCCTGAGTTCTCGGTACCTGCTATGGGATGGCCCCCCACGAAGTGGACACCCTCTGGCATGAGGGGTTCAACCCTTGCAACCACCTCCCCTTTCACACTGCCCACATCTGTAACTATTGTGCCTTCCTTGAGAAGGCCCCTTATCCTTTCGGCAACCTCTATTATGGTGCACACAGGGGTGGCAAGGACCACCAGGTCCGCACCTTTCACCCCTTCAAGGGAGGTGGTGCATTCATCAACTATCCCAAGTTCCTTTGCGGCCCTGAGGTTCCCCTCATCAATGTCGATGCCAACCACACTCCCTGCAGCCCCCTTCTCCCTCAGGACAAGACCAAGGGAACCGCCTATAAGGCCGACCCCGACTATGGCGACCCTGCCGAAATCCACTCAGAGGCTCCTCCCCACGGCTTCGGCCACCTTCCTGAGTTCCCTCATGAGCTCCTCGAATCTGTCAGGCTTGAGGGACTGGGAGCCATCACAGAGGGCCTTTTCCGGTTCGTGATGGACCTCTATGAGCAGACCATCTGCACCGCATGCGATGGCTGCCCTCGAAAGGGGCGGGACATAGTTCCATATACCAGCGGCATGGCTGGGATCGACTATAACAGGCAGGTGGGTCTCCTCCTTCAGGACAGGGATGGCACTGAGGTCAAGGGTGTTCCTCGTAGCGGTCTCAAAGGTCCTTATGCCCCTCTCACAGAGGATGATCCTCCTGTTCCCCTGGGAGGCTATGTACTCTGCGGACATGAGCCATTCCTTTATAGTGGCACTGAGACCCCTCTTCAGGAGGACAGGCTTGTCGAGCTTGCCCACCTCTGTGAGGAGCCTGAAGTTCTGCATGTTCCTCGCCCCTATCTGGATGATGTCCGTGTACCGGTAGACAAGTTCTGTATCCCGTGGGTCCATTAGTTCCGTCACTATGAGAAGGCCTGTCTCTGCCTTTGCCTCTGCAAGGTATTTGAGTCCTTCCTCGCCAAGGCCCTGGAAGCTGTAGGGGGATGTCCTGGGTTTGAAGGCCCCTCCCCTGAGGAGCTTCACCCCTGCCCTCCTCACCCTCCTTGCCACCTCAAGGAGCCCTTCCCTTGTCTCCACCGAACAGGGTCCAGCAATCACCTGTATCTCCCTTCCACCTATCCTCACTCCATCTATCTCTATCACCGTATTCTCCTTCTGAAACTCCCTGCTCACAAGCTTGTAGGGCTTGAGGATGGGCATCACCTTCTCCACCCCTGGCAGTATATCAAGGGGCTGGTTCTGAAGGACGCTCTCATCCCCTATGGCACCTATGATGGTCCTCTCCTTGCCCTTTGAGATGTGGGGGGTGAGGCCGAGTTCCTTCAGCCTCTCCACGATGTGGTCTATGTCCTCCTGTGTGGCATCGGGCTTGAGCACTATAATCATCTCATCACCTCGTGATCATGGTTTTCTTTATGGCCTTGATACACCTTCTTCCATGACATCCCTCAAGGCCTCTACAAATCTCTCGTTCTCACCTGGCAGTCCAACCGTAACCCTTATGTACTCCTTCAGGCCAAAGGCCTCCATGGATCTGACGATGACCCCCTTCCTGAGCAGGGCCTCATAGACGGCCCTTCCATCCCCCACCTTTATGAGGAAGAAGTTGGCATGGCTCCTGATATAGGGGAGTCCAAGGGCCTCCACCTCCCTGTAAAGGAAGTCAAGACCCTCCCTGTTGTTCTCGATAGACCTTTTGAGATGCTCCCTGTCATCTATGGCAGCAAGGGCCCCTGCCTGGGCAAGGCTGTTCACATTGAAGGGCTGCCTTACCCTGTTCATCCCCTCTATGAGTTCCCTATCACCTATGCCGTAGCCGATCCTCAGGCCGGCAAGGCCATAGATCTTCGAAAAGGTCCTGAGGACGATGACCCTTTTACCCTTTCTCACATACTCGAGTCCATCGGGATACCCCTCGTCCATCACATACTCGCAGTAGGCCTCATCAAGGACAAGTATCGTATCCTCTGGAAGCCTCTCCAGAAAGGCCTCAAGCTCCCCCTTCCTCACAATGGTGCCTGTAGGGTTGTTGGGGTTTGCGATGAACACGATCCTCACCCCTTCCCTGAGCCCTTCTGCCATGGCCTCAAGGTCATAGGTCATATCCCTGAGGGGCACCTTTATCGTGTCTCCACCGGCGGCCTTTGTAACGAGTTCATAGACAAGGAAGGTGGGATGGGCTGTGAGGATGGACTCACCAGGCCTCAGGAAGGTCCTCACAGCAAGCTCGATGATCTCGTTGGAACCATTGCCGAGGATGATGTTCTCCATGGGGATGCGGTGGATCTCGGAAAGCCTCTTCCTGAGATAGTAGCCCCCACCGTCTGGATACCTGTTCACCCCCTTCAGGACACCTTCCATGGCCTGGAGGGCCCTCGGGGATGGTCCAAGGGGATTCTCGTTTGAGGCAAGCTTCACTATGCCCCTTATCCCGAGTTCCCTCTCCAGTTCCTCTATGGGTTTTCCAGGGGAGTAAGGTCTTATGGACCTTATGTGATCCGGTACTATCCCCATCTCCACCTCAACTCTTTGGATAGGAACCAAGGACCCTCAGGAAGACGCACATCTTCTCCAGCTCCTTTATGGCCTCCTGAACCTCCCTGTCCGATACATGGCCATCGAGATCAAGGAAGAAGACGTACTCCCATGCCCTCTTCTTCTGAGGCCTTGATTCTATCTTGGTAAGGTTTATGCCCCTCTCTGCAAAGGGCTTTAACATCCTGTACAGGGCACCGGGCTCGTCCTTGATGGAGAACATGAGGGAGGTCTTGTCCCTGCCTGTCCTTGCCTGTTCCTTCCTGCCTATGACAAGGAATCTTGTGAAGTTGTTCGGATTGTCCTCTATCTTCCTCTCCACCACCTGAAGGTCGTAGAGGTTTGCGGCAAACTCGCTTGCAATGGCCCCTGCACTGGGATCATCAACCGCGATCTGGGCTGCCGCTGCTGTGGAAGGGGCATCGAAGACAGGGATGTCTGGGAGGTTCCTGTTGAGCCACTCCCTGCACTGTGCTATTGCATGGGGATGGGAGTAGATCCTCTTTATATCCTCCATCTTCCCGGTCTTTGAAAGGAGTGAGAGGGAGACCTCAAGGAGTATCTCCGCAGTTATCTTGAGATCCGACTCAAGGAACATATCAAGGGTATGGGTGACCACGCCCTCTGTCGAGTTCTCTATGGGCACCACCCCGTAATCGGCCCTCCCCCTTTCCACATCCTCAAAGACATCGGCTATATCCCTCTTGGGGATGAAATCAGCAGAGAGCCCGAAGTGCTGCATGCAGGCAAGGTGGGTGAAGGTTGCCTTCGGGCCGAGGTAGGAGACCTTTAAAGGCTTCTCCAGGGAGAGGGAGGCGGACATGATCTCCCTGAAGACGCTCTTCAGGGCCTTGTTCGGAAAAGGCCCCTTGTTCCTTGAAAGGAGCCGCTCGTATATGGCCCTTTCCCTTTCAGGGGAGTAGAAGTCCCTCTTACCTTCGGCCTTGAGCTTCCCTATCTCAATAACAAGGGAGGCCCTCCTGTTCAGAAGGTCGAGGATGGTATCGTCTATCCTGTCTATCTCTTTCCTGAGTTCCTCTATCCTGTCCATAGTAAATCTTTAGCATAAACGATCTATGGAGAAAAATCAATAGCTGCAGGGTGGATCTGGCGGAAAACCCTAAGGATCTGGGCAGGCCCCTTCCCTTACGGTGATGAATCCCTTTATCCTCTGGAGCTTCTTCTCCCCTATGCCCTTTACCCTCTTGAGGTCCTCGATGGAACAGAAAGGACCCATACCAGTCCTCCTCTCCACTATCCTTCTGGCAAGTTCCCTCCCTATGCCGGGAAGGGCTGTGAGGTCCTCTGCATCGGCAAGGTTTATATCTATGGGTATGCCGAAGAGGATGGACTCCCTTCCATCCATTGCCCCAAGGACAGGGGACCCACCGGAGATATCCACCTTCACACCCCCCTTAAGCCTCCCATCGTGGGCTATCCCCAGACCCTTGAGAAAGGACCTTGCCTCCCCCTCGGAAGAAAAGGGAATAACCCTCTGTAGTTTTCCATCCTTTACAAGCTGGATGTAAAAGGACCTCTTTCCGATAGGGGCACTTTGATCGGATCGATCCCTTATATGGGGGAAAAGATGGAGGAGGATAAGGAGAAGGATGAGGGCCCTAAGCCTTCTTCTTAGCAGACCTCTTTTCATCCTTGTAGAGCTTGTATTCCAGGCTGTCTACAAGGGCCTGCCAGCTTGCCTCTATGACATTCTCAGAGACACCGACGGTCCCCCACTTCTCCTGCCCATCACCTGATTCAACAAGGACCCTCACAGAGGAGGCGGTACCCCTTCCAGCGGTGAGGACCCTCACCTTGAAGTCAAGGAGCTTTACCTCCTTCAGGGAAGGGTAGAACTTTTCAAGGGCCTTCCTCAGGGCATTGTCAAGGGCATTGACAGGGCCGTTTCCCTCTGCTGCGGTGTGCTCTATCTGACCATCCACCTCAAGCTTTATGGTGGCCTCTGAGAAGGGTCTTCCCCCTTCCTCCCTCTTCTCGTCTATGACCCTGAAGCCATGGAGCTTGAAGTAGCTCTTCTTCTTCTTGAGGGCCTTTTGCATGAGGAGCTCAAAGGAACCCTCTGCCCCCTCAAACTGGAAGCCCTGCTTCTCCAGTTCCTTGAGGGTCTTGAGGAGTTCCCTCACCACCGGATCGTGGCTGTCAAGGTCGATGCCGAACTCCTTCGCCTTGTAGAGGATGTTTGCCCTTCCAGAGAGATCAGAAATGAGGATCCTCTGCCTGTTTCCCACAAGCTCTGGCCTTATATGCTCGTATGTCTCGGGATTCCTCCGGACAGCGCTCACATGGACCCCGCCTTTGTGGGCAAAGGCACTCTCCCCTACGTATGGTTGATGCTTGTTGTGGGGCAGGTTGGCAAGCTCATTTATGTACCTTGAGACCTCCCTGAGCCTCCTCAGTTCCTCATCACCTATACAGTCCACCCCCATCTTGAGCTTCAGGTTCGGTATGATGGAGCACAGGTTCGCATTGCCGCACCGCTCACCAAAGCCATTTATCGTCCCCTGGACATGGACCACCCCCTCCCTCACAGCAAGGATGGAGTTGGCAACAGCCACATCTGAGTCGTTGTGGGCATGGATGCCAAGGGGCGCTGAGATGGAGCCCTTCACCTCCCTTATGATGCGGACCAGGTCATCGGGAAGGGTCCCGCCGTTCGTATCGCAGAGGACTATGCAGTCCGCACCGGCCCCTTCGGCGCATCTCAGGACCTCAAGGGCATACTCAGGGTTTGCCCTGTAACCATCGAAGAAGTGCTCTGCATCGAAGAAGACCTCTTCAAACCTGTCTCTCAGGTACCTCAGGGTCCTCTCTATGAGGTCCAGGTTCTCCTCAAGGCTTATCCTCAGGGCATCCTTCACATGGAGGTCCCAGGACTTCCCGAAGATGGTCACCACCTTAACCCCTGAATCGATGAGGGCCCTTATGTTGGGGTCCTCTTCAGGGGCCTTTCCCCTCCTGCAGGTACTTCCAAAGGCAGCTATCCTTGACCTCTTGAGGTCGTACTTCCCTATCTCCCGGAAGAACTCCATATCCTTTGGATTGGATCCAGGCCATCCCCCCTCGATGTAGTGGATGCCTATCTCATCGAGCTTTAGGGCGATCCGGACCTTGTCCTCCACGGAAAAGGAGATGTCCTCTGCCTGGGATCCATCCCTCAAGGTTGTATCGTAGAGCTTTACCTTCATCTCTCCTCTTCTATCCTTCCTCCCTCCTTGTGGAGTTCAAAGGTGTCGTGGAGGGTCCTTACAGCCAGTTCCGTATACTTTGCGTCTATGACGCAGGATATCTTGATCTCCGATGTGCTTATCATCATGATGTTTATCCCCTCCCTGGCAAGGGCCTGGAACATCTTTGCAGCCACACCTGAATGGCTCCTCATCCCTGTCCCGACAACGGAGACCTTTGCTATCTCTGTGTCGGCTATCACATCCTCTGCCCCTATCTCCTTTGCCGTCTCCTTGACGATCTCAAGGGCCTTCTGGAAGTCCTCCTTCGAGACGGTGAAGGTCATGTCCGTATACCCATCGTGGCTTATGTTCTGGATGATCATGTCCACATTGATGTTCCTCTCCGCAAGGGGGCCGAAGAGCCTTGCCGCAATCCCGGGTCTGTCAGGGACGCGGGTAACCGATATCTTTGCCTCGTTCTTGTTATATGTAACGCCGGAAACAAGGACCTTTTCCATCTCTTCATCCTCCTTTGTAACAAGGGTCCCAGGGGCATCGACAAAGCTCGATCTCACCATCACAGGGACACCGTACTTCTTCGCAATCTCCACGGATCTTGTCTGAAGCACCTTGGAGCCAAGACTCGCCATCTCCAGCATCTCGTCGTAGCTTATCTTCTTCAGCTTCCTTGCCCTGGGACATATGTTCGGATCCGTCGTGTACACCCCTTCCACATCGGTGTATATCTCGCAGAGGTCTGCCCCCAGGGCACTGGCAAGGGCAACAGCGGTTGTATCCGACCCGCCTCTTCCAAGGGTTGTGATCTCCATCTCCTCCGTTATACCCTGGAAGCCTGCAACAACCACAACGGCCCCCTCTGAGAGCTCCTTCTTTATCCTGTCCGTCTCTATCTTCACTATCCTTGCCTTGGTATGGGCCCTGTCCGTGAAGAGGCCGATCTGGAAGCCTATGAAGGACTTGGCCTTGATACCCAGGGACTTGAGGGCCATCGCAAGGAGGGGTGCGGTAACCTGCTCACCCGTGGACACAAGGATATCGTATTCCCTCTCATCCGGCACCTTGCAGATCTCATGGGCAAGGGAGATGAGTCTGTCCGTTTCACCTGCCATGGCAGAGACAACCACAACCACATCGTTACCCTCCCTCCTCGTCCTTGCCACCCTTTCGGCAACCTTCTTTATCCTTTCTATACTTCCAACCGATGTACCACCAAACTTCTGGACTATCAGGGCCATGTGTCAGAAGACCTCCTTCAAATGCTCCTTGTCAGGGCCTCCCCCTCCATGGAAGAGAGGACATCCTCCCACCTTCCACTGCCACCCATCTCTATCCTCCTCCTATCCCCTTCCAGTATGTGGAACTCCACCAGCAATGCCTCCTCAGGCAAAAGGCCTGGAGCCCTATCGGCCCACTCAACAACCGCAACCCCCTGGTGGAGGTACTCATCGATGTGAAGGTCCTTAATCTCCTCTTCACTGAGCCTGTAGAAGTCAAGGTGATAGAGGGGGATGGAACCCCTGTACTCATTTATTATAACAAAAGAGGGGCTTCTTACATACTCCTCTTCCGGGACCCCGAGACCCCTTGCAATCCCCTGAACAAAGCAGGTCTTTCCGGCCCCGAGATCTCCCCTGAGGGCAACCACATCCCCCTTCTTCAGGTGCCTGCCCAGGATCTCTCCAAGCCTCCTTGTCTCCTCTGGGCAGGAGGTGAGAAAGTGGACCCTCTTCATGAAACCCGGGATAGGAATCCTTTTATCACCTTCGGAAGGGAGTGGGCAATATCGGTGGCCACCATGCCGATACCACCCCTCTCATCCGCCACACGATCCCCTGCCAGCCCGTGGAGGTAGACCCCCATTATAGAGGCCTGGATGGGTGAGTAGCCCTGGACAAGGAGTCCGCCTATCACCCCTGTGAGGACATCCCCAACCCCGCCTGTTGCCATCCCGGGATTCCCTGTGGGATTTATATAGACCTTCCCTCCGGGCTCGGCCACAAGGGTCCTTGCCCCCTTGAGGATGAGATAGACCCCATACTCCACAGCAAACTCCTGTGCAATCTCCACCCTCCTCTCCTGGACCTCCTGGGGTGTCATCCCCACAAGCCTTGCCATCTCTCCGGGGTGGGGGGTGAGGATGACAGGGGCCTCAACCCCCCTGAGCACATCAAGCTCACCAACGAGGCAGTTTATGGCATCCGCATCCAAGACCATGGGAAGGGCACATTCCCTGAGGAGCCACAGGACCACCTCCCTCACATCTGGATGGACGGTAAGCCCTGGTCCTATGGCGATGGCCTTCCTTGTCTTCATGAGGGCCCTTATATCGTCCACGGCAGATGAGGAGATGGTGGCATCAGGGGTCTCCCTGAGGGGGAAGGTCATGGCCTCTGTGAGCTTTTCCTCAAGCACGGGGTTGAGGCTCTCAGGGATGCCAAGGGTCACAAGGCCTGCACCGACCCTCAAGGCACCAAGGGCTGTCATGGCAGCGGCACCTGTCTTGCCCTTAGAGCCTGCAACGATAAGGAGATGGCCCGTCTCCCCCTTGTGGGTATCACCCTTCCTCCTCCTCATCATCCCCCTCACCATATCATCCTCTATGAGGAAGAAGGGGGATTCGACCTCCTCCATCACCTCCTTTGGCATCCCTATGTCCACAACCCTCAGTTCACCGGTATATTCAAGGCCCGGGTAGATAAGGCACCCAAGCTTTGGGAGGGCCATTGTCACCGTCATATCGGCCCTTACGGCCCTTCCAAGGGGCCTTCCACTCCTGCCATGGAGGCCTGAAGGTATGTCCACAGAGACAACCGGGATGGGGAGGGCATTCAGGATGTCTATGGCCCTGCCATACACACCGGATGGCTCATGGTCAAGACCCGTTCCGAAGATGGCATCAACGATAAGGCGGCTGTGTCTGAGGGGGGAAAGGGAGGCCTCCACATCATCCTCCCCCATCCATACCGTCACCCCTCCACCCATGGCCTTCCATACCTTAAGGTTCGTGAGGGCATCACCCTTCACATCCTCCTCCCTTGAGAGGAGGAAGACCTCCACATGGACACCCCTGTTCCTTAGATGCCTTGCAACAACAAACCCATCCCCGCCGTTGTTGCCCTTTCCACAGACAACGGAGACCCTTCCCTCCCTCACATGGGGGTACCTCTCAAGGATCGCCTCTGCAACCCCTCTGCCCGCATTCTCCATGAGGACGATCCCGGGTACACCGTATCCCTCTATGGCCTTCCTGTCCATCTGTCTCATCCTCTCTGGATCAACAACCTTCATCCCCTTCCTCCACTACGCAGGTTGCAAGGGCATAGCCTCCATCATGGCTTATGGAGACATGGACACTCCCGACAGGGAAGGGCACCTTTGAAGGGTTGAAGGTGAGGGTAGGCCTTCCCCTCCTGTCCTTGAGGACCTCTATATCCCTCCAGGAGAGGCACCACCTGCCACCAAGGGCCTTTATAAAGGACTCCTTTGCAGCAAAGGCCCCTGCAAGGGATTCCCTCTCCCTCCTTGAACCCATGAGCCCTTTGAGCTCCTTCTCGGTAAAGATCCTCCTCAGGAACCTTTCACCCCACCTTTCAAGGGTCCTGTCGAAGCGCCTCACATCGACCACATCCGTTCCGATACCAAGGAGGGCCATCACCCACCCCTGCAGGTCCTTATGAGATCTATCATCTCCCTCACCGCCCTCTCGATGCCAACAAAGATGCTCCTCGCTATGATGCTGTGGCCGATGCTGAACTCCTCTATGCCCCTTATAGGGGCAACCCCCTTGATGTTCTGGTAGTTGAGGCCGTGTCCTGCATGGACGGAAAGGCCAAGGTCCCTCGCCCATCTAACAGCCTCCTTTATCTTGGCAAGCTCCCTTTCCTCCTCTTCCCCTGTCCTGGCCTCGCTGTAAAGGCCTGTGTGGATCTCAACGATATCGGCCCCGATCTCTCTGGATCTCCTTATCTGCTCTGGATCGGGATCTACAAAGAGGCTCACCCTTATCCCCCCTTCCTGCAACCTCTTAAGGAAGGGTATAAGGGAATCCCCCTTTCCCTTCACATCGAGGCCACCTTCGGTTGTGAGCTCCTCCCTCCTTTCCGGCACAAGGGTCACCATATGGGGTTTCACCTTCAGGGCGATCCCGAGCATCTCCTCTGTTGCTGCCATCTCCAGGTTGAGCCTCGTCTTCACCACATCCTTGAGGAGATAGAGATCCCTGTCCTGCACATGTCTCCTGTCCTCCCTGAGGTGGACTATGATCCCGTCTGCACCGGCAAGCTCTGCCATCTGGGCCGCTGTCACAGGGTCAGGCTCAAGACCCCTTCTTGCCTGTCTGAGGGTGGCAACATGGTCAACATTTACAGAAAGCCTCACCATATCAGACACCTACCTCCTTCCTGAAGGCATCTGCAAGCTCCTCTGCCATGGTCTTTATCCTGTCTTCATCCCTCCCCTCCACAAGGATCCTGAGGAGGGGCTCTGTGCCTGAATACCTCACAAAGATCCTGCCCTTCCCGGACAGATCCTTCTCCATCCGCTCCATGAGCCCCTTAATCCCATCCATGGTGTTTATATCCCGCTTCTCGCGGACCCTTACATTCAGGAGGACCTGGGGATAGGGGTTGAAGACCCCCTTCAGCTCGGATAGTCTCCTTCCCTCCCTCACCATCACCGAAAGGACCTGCAGGGCCGTTATGATGCCATCACCGGTTGTGTTGTGATCGAGGAAGACCACATGCCCTGACTGCTCACCACCAAGGTTGTAACCCCCTTTGAGCATCTCCTCAACCACGTAGCGGTCCCCTACCTTCGTCCTGACCACCCTTCCACCTTCACCCTCTATGGCCTCATCAAGGCCCTTGTTGCTCATCACCGTGGCAACAAGGGTTCTACCTTTGAGGGTCCCATCCCTCAACATCCTTGTCCCGCATATGGCCATAACTGCGTCACCATCCACGATCTCCCCCTTCTCATCGGCAAAGATAGCCCTGTCACCGTCCCCATCAAGGGCGATACCCAGATCTGCCCCTGTCTCCTTGACCATCCTGGCCATGGTCTGGGGATGGACAGAACCGCATTCCCTGTTTATGTTCTCACCATCCGGGCTGACACCGATGGTGACAAGATCGGCCCCGAGTTCAGAAAAGACGGCAGGGGCCACCCTGTAGGCCGCCCCATTGGCACAGTCAAGGACGATCTTCAGACCCTCAAGGGTGAGTTCCTTTGGAAAGGTGTTCTTTGCAAAGACCACATACCTGCCACCTGCATCATCGACCCTGAAGGCCTTCCCTATCTCACTAGCCGTGGGTCTGTGGGACTCATCATCGGTGTTGTTGAAGATGTAGTCCTCCATGGCCCTTTCCAGTTCATCGGGCAGCTTGAACCCATCCCTTGAGAAGAACTTTATACCATTGTCCTGGTATGGATTGTGGGAGGCAGAGATCACCACCCCTGCATCGGCCCTCATACTCCAGGTGATGAAGGCTATACCAGGTGTTGGAAGGGGACCTACAAGGAGCACATCCACCCCCATGGAGCATATGCCGGCAGCAAGGGCGTTCTCTATCATGTAGCAGGAAAGCCTCGTATCCTTGCCTATGACTATCCTGTGCCTTCTCGGTTCCTTCTTGAAGATGTAGGCCACGGCCCTGCCAAGCTGCATGGCAACATCCGTTGTCATGGGGTAGATGTTTGCGATCCCCCTCACCCCATCGGTTCCAAAGAGTTTTCTACTTCCCATCTCTACCCTCCTCCATCCTCTCAAGGATTAAGGTAACCTCCACAGTATCAGGATTAACCCTTACAATATTGAGGGGGGGCAATTCAAGGGTCACCTCCCTTGTGAACCCTTCCTGTATCCCCCTTATATCCACAGGATGGGTCTTTATCTTCCTTATCCTCCTCAACTCCCTTCCAATCCCTGTGACAGAGACCTTTTCAGGCCTCACGGTAACCTCCTTCACCCTGAAACCCCTGGACGGAACACCCCTTACAACCGCCTCCACCGGGATCTCCCTTGTCACAAGCCTTGCAAGCACCACGGTGATACTGTCAGGTCTTACAGTGGTGACCTTTATCCCCCTCGGCACCTTGATGTCATCCGGGAGGATCCTGAAGGTGTTCTTCCCTTCCCTTGCCCTCGATAGATCCACCGATATCCTCATCTCCCCGGGTGAAAGGCTGGTAAGGAGGGTCCTCGGACCGGACAGCCTCACCTCAACGAAGTTCTTCACATCATTGGTTATGACGTAGCCCTCTGGTATCCCTTTGAGTTCGAGGGGCACAAGGAACCCTATCTCCGTCCCCTTCTCACCAACCACAAAGAACCACAGCACCACGGCAAAGATGAGGGCAAGGATCTTGAGAGTGATATTCTTTAATACGAGGTCCCTCACAGCCTTAGACAAAGACATCCTGAAGGGCCTTTCTCAAGGTTGGAAGATCAAGGTTCTGCCTGAGCATACCCCCAAAGGCAAGGGAGACCTCCCCACGCTCCTCTGAAACGACTATGACAACGGCATCGGTCTCCTCTGTTATCCCTATGGCCGCCCTGTGCCTTGTGCCCAGGGTCCTGTCGATGTAGGGGCTTGTTGAAAGGGGCAGGAAACACCCGGCAGCCACTATCCTGTTTCCCCTTATTATAACCGCCCCGTCATGGAGGGGGGAGGCAGGATGGAAGATGGCAAGGAGCATCTCTGTGCTCAGCCTTGCATCCACCTCCCTTCCAATCTCTACATACTCCTTCAAGCCCACATTCCTCTCAAGGACCATTATAGCCCCTATCCTCTCCCTTGCCAAGGAGAAGGCCGCCTTGATGAGTTCTTCAAGTTCATGGATCCTTCCGGCCTTTGTATAGGTGCCGAAGAGGGTGGGTCTCCCTATCTGGGCCAGGGCCCTCCTTATGTCGTGCTGGAATATGACGATGATGATGAGTATCAGGGAGCTCAAGAAGTTGTTCAGTATCCACCTCAGGGTAAGGAGACCTGCCCACTGGGAGAGGAAATAGACTATCACGATCATGGCAAGGCCAAGGAGCATCTGTTCAGCCCTTGTCCCCTTGATGAGGAGCATGGTCCTGTAGATGATGAAGGCCACTATGAGGATGTCAAGGGCATCTATCCATGTCATGGAAAGCAGGGACTCTATCACCTCACCCTCCCTATGGCATCAACAACAGCCGTAACCCTCTTCATCTCCTTCACATCGTGGACCCTCACTATGTCCGCCCCTTTGAGTACCGCCGCAGCCACGGCACCTGCTGTTCCCTCCAGTCTCTCCTCAGGCGGAAGTCCAAGGACATGGCCTATGAAGGACTTCCTTGAAGGACCCACCACAACAGGCCTCCCGAAGACCTTAAAGGCCCCTATGCCCTTGATGAGCCTGAGGTTGTCCTCCGGCGACTTCCCGAAGCCTATGCCGGGATCTATGGCTATGGACTCCAGTTCCACCCCTTCCTCTAAGGCGTATCTCATCCTCTCGAGGAAGTACCTGTGGATGTCGGCAAAGAGGTCCCTGTAGGTTGTGTCCTTCTGCATGGTCTCCGGTGTCCCCTTGATGTGCATGATTATGAGGAGCGGTCTGTAGGCTGCTGCCACCCTTACCATCTCCCTGTCAAAGCCAAGACCGCTGATATCGTTTATTATCCTTGCCCCTTCATCAAGGGCAAGCCTTGCCACCTCTGCCTTCCTCGTATCTATGGAGATGGGGACCCTGAGTCTCTTTGAAAGGGCCCTCACAACGGGTATGGTCCTCTCTATCTCATCCTCAAGGGCAACAGGTCTTGCACCTGGTCTTGTGGACTCACCCCCCACATCGATTATGTCAGCCCCTTCCTCTTCCATCTCAAGGGCCCTTTCAACGGCCCTCTCGAGGCTGGAGAACCTCCCCCCATCGTAGAAGGAATCAGGCGTAACATTGAGGATCCCCATCACAAGGGTCCTGCCCCCGAGGCGAAGATCCAGCCCTCCACCCTTCCACCTTGTCCTACCCTCAAGGGCTGAAAGGGCAGATTCCACCCTTTCCTTCAGGTCCTTTGATGGAAGGGTGGAAACCAATCTCCTGACCTCATCCTTCCTGCCCGAGAGGATGAAGCCCTCCCCTGACCTCTCCAGACCGTAACCCTTGAGGGCCTCTGCTTCAGGAGGTGTCAGATCCTCTATGAGGAGTTTTAGAAGGTCCCCTTCCTTCAGGGGATCAAGGAGGCGTAGGACCGGGCGAAAGGGGGTATTGCCTGTTTCAGGATCTCTATGAAGGGTCTTCACCTTTTAGATCCAAGACCAATCGTCCCTGATGGCCAGGGACCATATAGTTTTCAGATGGTGAGTATCGAAGGCAGAGGGGGCCTCAGTTTATAACCTCCCTCTTCTCCTTCGTCTCGGAGATGATCCTGTCTATCTCTGCCCCGTCAAGGACCTCTTTCTCAAGGAGCTTTCCAGCAAGGGCGTGGAGGAGATCTATGTTCTCCAAGAGGAGCCCCTTGGCCTTGTTGTAACAATCGGTTACAATCCTCTTTATCTCCATGTCTATCTCCACAGCGGTCTTCTCGCTGTAGTCCTTGTGCTGGGCCAGTTCCCTGCCAAGGAATATCTGCTCCTCTTTCTTTCCGAAGGTTACAGGGCCAAGCCTCTCGCTCATACCCCACTCGCAAACCATCTTCCTTGCGATCTCGGTTGCCCGCTCAAGGTCATTGCCTGCCCCTGTGGTCATGTGCTTCAGGACCACCTCTTCCGCAGCCCTTCCACCAAGGAGTACGGTGATGTTGGTGAGGAGGTAGTCCTTGGAATAGGTGTGCCTCTCATCAAGGGGCAACTGCTGGGTCAATCCAAGGGCCATCCCCCTGGGTATGATGGAGACCTTGTGGACCGGGTCGGCATTGGGGAGTAGCTTTGCCACAAGGGTATGACCTGCTTCATGGTAGGCGGTGTTTTTCTTCTCCTCCTCGCTGATGATGAGGCTCCTCCTCTCCGTGCCCATGAGGACCTTGTCCTTTGCCTCCTCAAAGTCAGACATATCCACCCTGTCCTTCCCCTTCCTTGCAGCGATGAGGGCAGCCTCGTTCACAAGGTTTGCAAGGTCGGCACCTGAAAAGCCGGGCGTTCCCCTTGCAAGGATGGAAAGATCCACATCAGGGGCAAGGGGGGTCTTCCTTGTGTGGACCTTGAGTATCTCCTCCCTTCCCCTCACATCGGGTTTTGGCACCACCACCTGTCTGTCGAACCTACCTGGTCTCAGGAGGGCAGGGTCAAGGACATCAGGCCTGTTTGTGGCAGCGATGATTATGACCCCCTCACTGGAGTCAAAGCCATCCATCTCCACAAGCAACTGGTTCAGGGTCTGCTCCCTTTCGTCATGGCCACCACCGAGACCAGCACCCCTGTGCCTTCCAACGGCATCGAGCTCATCGATGAAGATGATGCAGGGGGCGTGCTTCTTACCCTGTATGAAGAGGTCCCTCACCCTTGCAGCACCAACACCCACAAACATCTCCACAAAGTCGGACCCGCTTATGCTGAAGAATGGGACCCCTGCCTCACCGGCTATGGCCTTTGCAAGGAGGGTCTTACCCGTTCCAGGAGGACCCACGAGGAGTACACCCTTGGGTATCCTTCCTCCCAGTTTTGTGAACTTCTTTGGATCCCTCAGGAACTCTATGATCTCCTGGACCTCCTCCTTGGCCTCATCGATACCGGCCACATCCTTGAATGTGACCTTGTGTTCGTGTTCGGTAAGGAGCTTTGCCCTGCTCTTTCCAAAGGCCATCGCCCTTCCACCACCTGTCTGCATCTGGCGCATGAAGAAGATCCACAGACCGATCAGAAGGAGCATGGGGAACCAGGAGATAAGGACCGTCATATACCACGGGGACTGCTCGGCAGGCCTTGCAACGATCTTCACCCCTTTTTCCCTCAAGAGGGGGATGAGGGTGGGGTCATTGGGCGTGAAGGTCTTGAACTCCCTTTTATCGGTAAACTTCCCCTTTATGTTGTTCCCCTGGATGGTCACCTCCTCAACCTTCCCCTCTTCAACAGCCTTTATGAAGTCGCTAAAGGCAACCTCTTCCTGAGGAAGCTGGGGCTGGCTGAACATGTTGAACAAAAAGACCATTGTGGCTATCACTATAAGCCACAAAAGAAGGTTTTTGAAAAACTGATTCATTACTTCTCCCCCATCAAGGCAAGAATGGTATCAGACCCTTTAATTTTCGCATAAATTTTAGAATTTTACAATATCATTCCTGGATTGCAAGCACTTTTAAAGCTCCACAGCCTCCACCCTGAGTATCCGTTTCGTATCCTCCCTTACCTGTGCAAGGGAGGACCTTCTCACCCCAAGGACCCAGAGGATCCCATCGGATGAGACAAGAAGGGGGATGACCCGTCTCTGCCTGATGGGTATCTTGAGGTCTATGAAGAGGTCCTTCACCTTCTTGCTTCCCACCATGCCAAAGGGCCTGATCCTGTCCCCTGGTTCAAAGCTCCTCACCATGAAAGGACCCTTGAGGGCATCGTAGTCGAAGACGGCCACATCCCTCCTGGCCCTTATTTCCCCCATATCCACCCGGTCAACGATATCGGCCCTCACATAGAGGCCTGCCTCTGGTATCTCGGTGATCCCCGGAACCTGCAGAGGATAGGAATAGGCCACAGGAGGGAAAGGGGCCCTTGTGAAGGCAAGGGTGTCATAGGCCTTCTCCGCCCTCACAGAGAGGGGGAGGTCCAGGGTGAGGTTTGGTGAAGGGGAGGAGAGGACCCTTAGCAGGGCATCTACATGACAGGTATAGAGCCCTGCTCTCCTGGATGTGAGGATCTCCCAGGCCCTCTTCATCACCCTTGCCTTCATCCCTTCTGGCATGGTGAGGAGGGAAGGGATAGAGAGTGTAATCGAACCCTTCTCCTCCTTCAAGAGGGCCCTTTTGAAGGCCCTCTCCTCCTCCTTCTCAAGGACCTCCTCATCCCTCTTAAGGACCCTGGAGAGACGGAAGATGGTCTCCCCAATGCCGGGGTTGAAGCCTCTCTTGAGGAAGGGTATGAGCTCAAGTCTCACACGGTTCCTCATGTACTTTGGCTCAAGGTTTGTCCTGTCCACTACATACCCTATACCCCTTTCCTTTGCATATGCCAGTATCTCCTCCCTTGTGGACTCAAAGAGGGGACGGATGATGGCCCCCCTTACAGGGTCCATGCCACCAAGCCCCCTGAGGCCTGATCCCATGAGGAATCTCATGATCACTGTTTCAACCTGATCATCCCTGTTGTGACCAAGGGCGATCCTCTCTGCACCGCACCTTCCCATCACGTGGAAGAGGAACTCATACCTCACCTTCCTTGCCGAGGCCTGGAGGGAAAGGCCCTTCTCCATCAACTCCTCCCGCCTTACCTTCCTGGAAAAGAAGGGAAGGTTGAACCTCCCTGCCATGTCCCTGACAAAGGCCTCATCCCTATCCGACTCCTCACCCCTCAAGGAGTGGTTGATATGGGCCACATAAAGGGATAGATTGTAAGGGCCTGAGAGTTCCAGGAGGAGATGGAGCAGGACGGTAGAGTCCACCCCACCTGATACAGCAACAACCACTCCATCCCCCTTCTCAAGCATGGAGTAGGTCTCTATGGTCTTCCTTATCTTCTGGAGGAGGTCCATTACGAAAGGGTTAGGGATGGGAGGTCAAGCTATCGAATGGGTCCTTCAAAAGCCTGTTGAGCCAAAACCCTTCTCCATACGGTCGCTCTCACAGAGGAGATCGCTCTCCACATGCCTTACCTCTGGAAGGGCTGCAACGACTGCCTGGGCTATCCTTGTCCCCTTCTCCACAAGGAAGGGTTTATGGCTGGCATTGAAGACCACGATCCCTATCTCACCCCTGTATCCCGAATCTATGGTCCCAGGGGAGTTTGCAATCATGAGAGGGGTCTTGAGGGAGAGGCCGCTCCTTGGCCTTATCTGAACCTCATAGCCCTTCGGGACCTCTACAGCAAGGCCTGTCCTGAGGAGTCTCCTCTCAAAGGGTGGTATAAGGGTATCCTCCACAACCTTTAGATCCACCCCACTATCTCCATCGTATCTGTAGGCGGGAATCTCTGAGTCGGGATGGAGCCTCTTCCACTTTACAAGGATCATAAAGGCATCTCTTAAGGAAGGGATGGTGGCGGTGCGTGGACTCGAACCACGGACTCGGGGCTTATGAGACCCCTGCTCTAACCACCTGAGCTACACCGCCTTTTTAAATATAAATAGCATCCAACCCGAATTTTGTCAACCATATTGCTCCAGTCCGCTAAAACATAAACCTCCTCATACTCACATTGAACAGCATACCCATGGCCACCAGGGAGACCACAAGGAAGGAACCGCCATAACTCATAAAGGGAAGGGGGACACCCACCACTGGGAGGAGGCCTATCACCATCCCTATATTGATGAAGACATGGAAGAAGAAGAAGGACACCAGCCCAAAGGCAAGGTAGGCACCGAACCTGCAACCAGCATTCCTCACCACATTGATCCCCCACAGGAGGAGAAGGAGGTAGAGGGAAAGGAGGAAGAAGGAGCCAAGGAGGCCCCATTCTTCTGCAAAGATGGAGAATATGAAGTCCGTATGCTGGGCTGGAAGGAACTTCAGCTTCCCCTGTGTGCCACGTAGGAATCCCTTACCCAGTATCCCACCAGAACCAACGGCTATCTTGGACTGGATGATCTGGTATCCAGAACCAAGGGGATCGAGTTCAGGGTCGAGAAAGGCAAGGATCCTTTCCTTTTGATAGTCCTTGAGCACAAGCCACATGAAGGGTATGAAGGAGAGGATGGATGCAGTTATCCCCATGAGGGTCTTCCTCTCGATACCTGCAAAGAGTATCATTGATCCTGATATGAAGAGGATGATAAGGGCTGTGCCGAGATCTGGCTCAACAGCAACAAGGATAAGGGGAAGGAAGGTCACAATGGCAGGGACGATGAGTTCCTTCAATGTGAGACCTGTCCTTGATACATCCCTTCCAGAGAGGTATTTTGCAAGGGCAATGATGACCGAGATCTTGGCCACTTCAGAGGGCTGGAAGGAGAAGAAACCAAGATCCAGCCACCTCTTCGCCCCATAAGAGGCCTTTCCAAAAAGAAGGACCGCTACAAGGAGGAGGAGGGAGAAGGCGTAGATATAGTAACCGTAGGATTCAAGGTAATGGTAATGGAAGAGGAGGATAAAGGTAAAGAGCACAACGCCCATCAGCAAGAAGTAGAACTGCTTCTGGTAAAAGGGGGTACCACTTGAGACGGATACACTGTAGAGGGCAACAAGACCTGTCCCTGCAAGGAGAATGAGCAGGAAGAGGATGGACCAGTCGAACTGGAAGAGGAGCCTCCTCAAGGGGTATCTATCTCGAGCCATCCCTGTGCCCCTTCGTAAGATAGGCCTCTATAACCTTCTTTGCTATAGGTGCGGCGGTGGTGGCCCCAAAACCCCCGTGTTCCACAAGGACCACAACTGCGATCTCAGGTGATCCATAGGGGGCAAAACCAACAAACCAGGAATGATCCCTGAACCTGTAAGGCAGGTCCCCTCCCTCCCTGAGGCCCACCACCTGGGCGGTACCTGTCTTTCCTGCCACATCAAAACCCTTTATCATGGCTGTCCTCCCCGTTCCACCCTTTTCATTCACCGCACCCCACAGGGCCCTCTTTATGATCTCCAGGTTCTTCCTGGAGACAGGGACCCTGTCCTTCTCCTTCACCCTTGCCCTGTAGATCATGTGGCCTTCCCTGTCCCTCACCTCCTTCACCACATGGGGCTGCAGGAGCCTCCCGCCATTGGCTATGGCTGCGTAGGCATTAAGGACCTGGAGAGGGGTGGCAAGGAGATAACCCTGCCCCACCGCTACAGGCAGGGTCTCCCCCTTATACCAGGGTTCATTGAAGACAAGGCCCTTCCACTCCTTTGTGGGAACAAGTCCTGGCTTCTCTCCGTCGAGATCGATGCCTGTCTTCACCCCAAAACCAAAGGCCCTCGCATACCTCGCTATCCTGTCCACCCCAAGTTCAAGGCCGAGCTGATAGAAGAAGGTATCGGCAGACTCCACTATGGCCCTGTGGATATCTATGAACCCATGGCCCTGTTCCTTCCAGTCCCTGAAGACCCTGTTGCCAAGGATGAAGTAGGGGCCTGAGAAGAGCCTATCCCCGGGTCTGATGATACCCTCCTCAAGGGCAGCAGCTGCGGTAACCACCTTGAAGGTGGAAGCAGGAGGGTACTGTCCCTGGATGGCCTTGTTCTCAAGGGGTCTTCTTGGATCTGTAACAAGGGCCTTCCATGTATCCCTGTCCATACCCTTTGCAAAGAGGTTTGGATCGTAGGAGGGGCTGCTCACCATGGCAAGTATCTCACCGTTTCTGGGATCCATTGCAATAACCGCTCCGGCACGATCCCCGAGGGCCTTCTCGGCAACCTCCTGCAAATCAAGATCGATGGTGAGGTAGATGTCCTTGCCTGGAATGGGGGCCACCTCCTTAAGGACCCTCTTGGTCCTTCCAAGGGCATCCACCTCCACCTGATACCCACCCCTTATACCCCTCAGGCTCTCCTCCCACAGCCTCTCGATACCCCTCTTGCCCACCATATCACCCACCCTGTAGTCACCGAATCTTGTCCTCTGGAGGCGTTCCCTGTCTATCTCCCCCATGTATCCAAGGACATGGGCAAGGCTCTTCCCGTAGGGATAGTACCTCATGGACTCCACATCTATGGATACACCGGGAAGATCGAATCTGTTCACCTCGATCCTTGCCACCTCCTCCCATTCCATATCCCTCTTGAGAAGAAGGGGCTCGAAGGGAAGACGACGATCCCTCTTAAGACCGTCAAACTCCACCCCTCCTGGTATGAGAAGGGAGAGCCTCTCCTTCAACCCTTTCCAGTCCCTCACATCCTCGGGTATAAGGGTCAGATTGAAGGAGGGCCTGTTCCCAACAAGAAGCCTGCCCTCCCTGTCAAAGATCCTGCCCCTTGGAGGGGCCGCTATGACAAGACGGATCCGATTATTCTCAGAGAGCCTCTTGTACTCCTCCCCCTTTACGACCTGAAGGTACCAGATCCTGAGAAAAAGGACCCCGAAGAAGAGGAAGAGCAGGACCAACACCCTCCGGGTCTTTGATCGGAGATCAAGGGGCTCTTCCCTCTTGGAATGCACCTTCATCCCGAGA
This sequence comes from Deltaproteobacteria bacterium, assembly GCA_015492305.1. GTDB lineage: Bacteria > Desulfobacterota > GWC2-55-46 > S146-80 > S146-80 > S146-80. The sequence goes on along the minus strand of WGFJ01000083.1, from coordinate 4,381 downwards.
GCCTCCTCTCTATCCCTCTGAAGATATGGAAGGCCACCGGTGCAAGGAGGGCCGTCAGGACGAGCCTTCCAGCAAGTGCCCCTGCAGGGATGGATGAGACACCGGAAAGAAGATAAAAGATGAGAAATAGAAAGAGGGTATGGACCCCCTCAAGGAGGAATGTCACTGAGATCACGGTAAAGGGATTCTCAAGCTCTATAACCCTTGAGGCATAATGGACAAGGAGGAATATGATCAAAAGGGATATGGAGGTGGCTCCGAAGGGGGAAGCGGAAAAGACATCCTGTAGATAGCCAAGGAGGAAGGTCGCCCCGGCATCCGTCCACCCCTTTGATCTCTGGGCTATAAATACGGTGATAAGCAGCGTTACATCAACATGGAAGGATTCTGGCAGGAGAAAGACCTTTAATGAACTCTGAAGCAGGAGAGAAAGGAGACCTATTGGCAGGTAGATCAAGATGGTCATCTTACGATAAGGAGTTCCTCTACCCTTTCCATCTCTACCTTCGGCTTTACCTCCACATGCTTGAAGAAGGTGTCCCTCCCCTGGGATACCTCTGTTACTACTCCTATGGGGAGGCCCTTCGGAAATATACCGCTCAGCCCTGATGTGATCACCACATCTCCCACCTTCACATCGGCTTCCTTTGCCACATAGACAAGCTCAAGCCTGTCCCTGCCCTTCCCCTTCACTATACCCCTCACCCTGCTCCTCTGGATCATCCCATCTACAGCGCTGCTGGGATCAGTTATGAGGAGGACCCTGGAGGAACCTTTATAGGCCTCTATCACCCTGCCCACCACACCCTCTGGTGTGATCGCTGGAAGTCCCTTAACGATCCCATCCTCCTTACCCTTGTCTACAAGGACAGAGGCACTCCACAGGGATGGGTCCCTTCCAATCACCCTCACCGCTGTAAGGGCAAAGGGAGAGGTCCTCTTAAACTCGAGGTACCTCTTCAGCCTTGCAACAGCCATGGCCTCCTCCCTCAGACGCTCATTCTCAAGGAGGAGCCTCCTTATCTCTGCCTTCAACCTCTGGTTCTCCTCCCTAACATCCACAAGCTCTATATACCCCTTCCAGATCTCTCCCACACGTTCGCCACCGGAAACGAGATAATACTGGACAGGTGCCACCACGGCATGGATGAACCGCTTAACGATCACGGCCTCCCCTGCCCCCCTGATGCCTGCAGTGAGGGTATAAAGGGAGAGGGCAAGAAAGAGGATGCTGGCTATCGGGATCTGGTGATCTCTAAGAAAGTCCCTCATCTAAAGGTGGGTCAGGAGGAGTTGACTACATCCCTCAAAAGCTTTATCTCTTCCAGGACCTTTCCAGCTCCCCTCGCAACACAGAGAAGGGGTTCGTCGGCAATGGTGACAGGAAGCTTTGTCGCTTCCCTCATGAGGATATCAAGGTTCCTCAACAGGGCACCACCCCCTGCAAGTATTATCCCTTTGTCGACGATATCTGCAGCAAGCTCCGGGGGGGTCTTCTCAAGGGTGACCCTCACGGCCTCGATAATGGAGTTTATGGGTTCTGTGAGGGCCTCCCTGATCTCCTCATCCACTATCTCCATGGTCCTGGGTATGCCGGTTACAAGGTCTCTACCCTTGATCTCCATGACCCTTCTCTCCTCATCCGGCAGGGCAATCCCCATATGGATCTTCACCGCCTCGGCGGTGCCATAGCCTATGAAGAGGTTGTACTTCCTCTTCACATACTGCACAATGGCCTCATCCATAACATCCCCAGCAACCCTGATGGACCTCGAAGTGACTATCCCGCCAAGGGATATGACGGCAACCTCTGTTGTCCCGCCCCCTATATCCACAATCATATTGCCCGATGGCTCGGTTATGGGGAGACCGGCACCGATGGCAGCCGCCATAGGCTCCTCGATGAGGTAGACCTCCCTTGCACCGGCTGACTGGGCAGACTCCCTCACAGCCCTCCTCTCCACCTGGGTTATCCCTGAGGGAACGCTTATGACGATCCTTGGCTTGGCAAAGCTCTTCCTGTTGTGTACCTTCTCGATAAAGTACTTGAGCATAGCCTCTGTTATCTCAAAATCCGCTATCACCCCATCCTTCATGGGCCTTATGGCAATTATGTTCTCAGGTGTCTTTCCGAGCATTGCCTTGGCCTCCTTACCAACGGCCAGGACCCTCTTACCTCCCTTGCCATCGGCACGGACAGCTACAACAGAAGGCTCGTGGCAGACTATCCCCTTTCCCTTCACATAGATGAGGGTATTGGCAGTGCCAAGGTCTATTGCCAGATCATTGGAGAAGAGACCAAACAAGGCATTGAAGAGCATACACAATCCCCTTTGTTGATTTAATTTAAGGATGTTAGCAAAAAGCCCCGGGCCATGCAAGAAAAAGATTGAAAACCCCTTCTCGCTGTTATAAGATAGGATCCTTAAGATCCTGTAATAAACCGGTCCTTATTAGATTAGAAGAGGGGTAAGGGAAGATGCTTGATTTCATGAGAAGGAATGCAAGGTCCATCTTTATACAGATAGCCTTTTTTATCATCATCGCTGTCTTCATATTCTGGGGTATCGGAACCTTCACATCCAACAGGAACGAGATCCTGGCAGAGGTAGACGGCACGATCATAACCCAGTCCGGCTTCCTCAGGGCCTATCAGATGGAGATAGAAGGGCTGAAGAGGAGGTTTGGTGAGGACTTTTCAGAGAAACTCCTTGAAAAGCTCAACCTCAAAGAGAGGGTCCTTCAGAGGCTCATAGATAGAACCCTTGTCACCAGAGAGGCAAGGAAACTCGGTCTCACCGTAGAGGATAAGGAGGTCCTGGAAAGGATAAAGTCCATCCCGGCCTTCCAGAGGGATGGCGTCTTTAATAAGGACCTCTATGTAGCGGTATTGAGAAGGGAGGGCCTTCTGCCCTCGGAGTTTGAGGAAGGGCTCAAAGAGGATCTGCTCATCGAAAAGGCAATGAGGGTTGTAACGGACTCTGTAAAGGTCACTGATGGAGAGGTAAAGAGGCTCTTCAAGAACCGTTACAAGAAGATCAAAGTGAGGTTTGTCAAGATCGATTACCCTGAGGTGAGGGACGCAAAGGAAGAGGAACTGAAAAGCTATTTCGAATCCCATAAGGAGTCCTTCAGGGTGCCAGAAAGGTTCCTTGTGGACTATGTGGTTGTAAAGAGCGAGGATTACCTCAAAGATGTGAAGGTAGGTGAAGAAGAGGTAAAGACATACTACGAGAAGAACAGATCCCTCTTCGAGGGCAAGAGGCCCATACCCTTTGAGAAGGCAAAGACCCTGATAGAGGAGATCCTCAAAAAGGCAAAGGCCCTTGAGGTTGCAGAGAAGGCTGCAACAACCCTTGTAGACAAGGCCATAAGAGGGAGAAGGTCATTGAAAGAGGCAGCCCCTGAAGAGGGTTTCAAGGTTGAAAGGATGGGTCCCTTCACCCTCAGATCAACGAACAGGATAACCATGGAAAGGGCCCTCGTTGAAGCCCTTTCCAGGCTCAAGATAGGCGAGGTAAGCAACCCTGTAAAGGTGGGAGATAGCTTCTACATCCTTGAGCTGAAAGACAAGGAGAAGGCCAGGATCCCGGAGTTTACAGAGGTGAAGGAGCTTGTGAGGAAGAGATTCCTGAGGGAAAAGGCAAGGGGTAAGGCACAGGAGATGGCAAGGGAGATCAAAAAACTCGTAAAGGAAGGAAAAGATCTTAAGGAGATCGCTGCAGAAAAGGGGCTCGGTATAGGGGAGACAGGCTTCTTCTCAAGGCTCGACAAGAGGATACCCCTTATGGGGCTACCTGTTAGAGGGAATGAGAGGATATTCAGCCTGGGAGCCGGGAATCCTTCCATCATCCTTGAGGGCAAAGAGGCCTTCTACGTGGTTGAACTTGCAGGTACAAAGGATCCAGACGAAAAGGTCCTTGAAGAGAAGAAAGAGGAACTGAGAAGGGAACTCTTCAGGGTAAAGAGGGAACTTGCCATCCAGGCCTGGTTAAAGGGCCTGAGGGAGAGGGCAGATATCAGGATAAACAGGGAAGCCCTATGACCTCCTGGATTCTATGAACTCCTTCAAGATGCCCTTTTCCTCCATACCAAGGTCTATGAACTCCAGTCCATAGCGGTATAGCCTGCCATCTCCTCCCGCCTCCCTGACCACCCTGCTCTTCAACTCTATAAGCCTCACCTTCTTCGGAAGGACAAGGGACAGGTTCACAACCTTACCGATCTCAAGGGGCCGATCTATCTCCACAAGCATCCCACCGAGGCTTATATCCACACTGTTGCCGAAGAACTGGCCATACCCTGTATCCCCCTCAACCCTCAATCTCACAAGGACCCTTACATCCCTTCTTTTGGGTATGTTCAAGAACCTGCTTATCTT
>WGFJ01000082.1 GCA_015492305.1 Deltaproteobacteria bacterium | reverse complement strand
CTTAGTGATCCGGCGGTTCCGAATGGAAGGGCCGTCGCTCAACAGATAAAAGGTACTCTGGGGATAACAGGCTGATCACTTCCGAGCGTCCATAGCGGCGAAGTGGTTTGGCACCTCGATGTCGGCTCATCACATCCTGGGGCTGGAGAAGGTCCCAAGGGTTCGGCTGTTCGCCGATTAAAGTGGTACGTGAGCTGGGTTCAGAACGTCGTGAGACAGTTCGGTCCCTATCTGTCGCGGGCGCAGGATACTTGAGGGGAGCTGTCCCTAGTACGAGAGGACCGGGACGGACGCACCTCTGGTGTCCCAGTTGTTCCGCCAGGAGCAGCGCTGGGTAGCCAAGTGCGGAAGGGATAACCGCTGAAAGCATCTAAGCGGGAAGCCCACCCCAAGATCAGGTATCCCGAGCCGTAAGGCTCCTGAAGGCCCCTCGGAGACTACGAGGTTGATAGGCCGGGTGTGTAAGCACCGTAAGGTGTTGAGCTAACCGGTACTAATCGGCCGTGCGGCTTGACCATAACTTACCCATTGCCTGCCCTATTCAAGGATTTGTGAATATTGGATCCCGGTGACCATACCTGAGGGGAAACACCCGTTCCCATTCCGAACACGGAAGTTAAGCCCTCAAGGGCCGATGGTACTGCCCTGGCAACGGGGTGGGAGAGTAGGTCGTCGCCGGGATCCATAATTTTTGATTCAAGGGCCCATAGCTCAGTTGGTAGAGCCACCGGCTCATAACCGGTCGGTCCCTGGTTCGAGTCCAGGTGGGCCCATCACTGGTCTTGATGGAAGATAGCAGAAACAAACCTACATAAAAGCACCTTTCAAAGGTGCTTTTTTGTTTTTTAAGGAGGAGAGATTGGATCAGATTCAATTACTAAAGGAGATACAATCTGTTGACTTGGAGATAGCAAAGATCCTGGGTAGGGAGGAAGAACTCCTCAAGGAGATAGAAGGGCTTGAAAAGGACTTTGAAGATGTCAAGAAGACCCTTACAGCCCTGAAGGGCCTTCTTGATGATCTTAAAGAGAAGCAGAGGAAGGTATCGAGGGAGGTGGAAGAGGGAAAGGGAAGGATTGAAAGGGACAAAAAGCGTTTGAAAGAGGTGAGATCGGAGAAGGAGTACAGGGCCCTCTTAAAGGAGATAGAAGGCACGGAGAGGAAGGTCAGGGAAGGTGAAGAGGAGATCCTGAAGGTGATGGAGGAGATGGAAGGGGTGGAGTCGCAGATCCACGAAAAGGAGAAGGCCCTTTCTGATCTTGAAGGCAAGATCATGGAGAAGAGAAAGGCCTATGAGGAAGAAAAGAAAGGGTGGGACAGGTTGCTTGAGGAAAAGAAGAAGGCAAGGGAGGAGATCGCCAGATCCATAAGGCCTGACGTGCTGAGAGAATACGAGTTTATAAGGAACAGGAGAAAAGGGGTTGCAGTGGTTCCCATAAGGGATGGTACCTGTTCTGGCTGCAACATGAGTGTGCCACCCCAGATAGTGCTTCAGGTCAGGAAGAAGGAGGAGATCGTCTACTGCCCTTACTGCAGGATCATACTTTCCTGGGGAGAGAGCGAAACTTGAAGGATCAGCAGGAACTCGATCTCTATGTTGATGGGGCCTCAAGGGGGAACCCTGGCAAGGCCGGCATCGGGATAGTGATAAAGGACAGGGAAGGGAGAAAGGTTGTTGAAAAGGGTCGCTATATAGGTGAGACTACCAACAATGTTGCAGAGTATTCGGCCCTCATATCAGGGATCCAGGAGGTCTTGAGGCTCGGCACAAAGAAGGTAAGGATATTTTCTGACTCCCAGCTCCTTGTAAGGCAACTGAAGGGGGAGTACAGGGTGAGGAAGGCCCATCTACAGAGACTCCATTCCAGGGTCTCCAGGCTTTTGCAAGGGCTGGAAGGATATGATATCATATATATACCAAGGGAGGAGAACAAAGAGGCTGACAGACTGGCCAACAAGGCAATAGACAGATTGGCCCGCTAAAGTAAATAAGATGGTCGCTCCATACCGGCAGGTATGGGGAGGAAAGTCCGGACTCCACAGGGCAGGGTGCCTGCTAACGGCAGGTGGGGGTGACCCCAAGGAAAGTGCCACAGAAAAGATACCGCCTCATATCCTTCAGAGGGTATGGGGTAAGGGTGAAAAGGTGAGGTAAGAGCTCACCAGCTTGGTGGTAACACCAAGGCTTGGCAAACCCCACCCGGAGCAAGACCAAATAGGTCCCACCTTTCCCTTGTGGGAAGGAGAGTGGCCCGCTCGGACTCCGTTAAGGAGGGTGGGACGGGTTGGTCGCTTGACCCTGGCAGCGATGTCAGGGCCAGAGTAATGACCATCACCCAGACCTTCTGTCTGGGCACAGAATCCGGCTTATTATTTGCTTTAGCGGGCCTTTTCCTTCCAGGGCATCCGATCAACCCTTCTGCTATAATTTTCCTATATGGCCCTTTCCGATCTGAGAGAAAAGGTTGAGGCCTTACCGAGGAAGCCGGGTGTTTACATCCTGAAGGATGGTGAGGGTGTGCCCATCTATATCGGGAAGGCAAAGGATCTCAGAAAGAGGCTTATGACCTATCTCAAAGGCGAGGATCAGAGGTACACCATCCGGTTCCTCATGGAAAAGGTAGAGGATGTTGAGTGTATCTTCACGGAGACGGAAAAGGAGGCTGTGATCCTTGAGGACACGCTGATAAAGAGGTACAAACCGAGATACAACATAAACCTCAAGGATGACAAGACCTATGTGAGCCTTAGGATAGATCCCAGGGAAACATTCCCGAGGATAACGATTGTAAGAAAGGTAAAAAGGGATGGGGCCCTCTATTTTGGACCCTACTCCTCAGCCCATTCCGTAAGGGAGACCCTAAGGGTCCTGCAGGAGATCTTCCCCTTGAGGACCTGTAGCGACACCGAACTTAAGAGCAGGAAGAGACCATGCATAGATTACGAGATGGGAAGATGCCTTGCACCCTGTGTGGGCCTTATCGATGAAAGGGAATATAAAGGGCTTGTTAAGGGTGCCATCCTGTTTCTTGAAGGAAAGAGGCCCGATGTGATAAGGATCCTGCGGAAGAGGATGGAGGAGGCAGCTGAGGCCCTTAACTTTGAAGAAGCGGCCCGTTTGAGGGATACCATAAAGGCCATCGAGTTGACCACCGAGAAGCAGGTGGTTGCCCGGTATACAGGGAAGGATCAGGATGTGGTTGCCCTCTACCCTGCTCCAGGAGAGGTCCTCATAGATGTCTTCTTTATCAGGAAGGGAAGGCTTGTCGGTAGCAGGGACTATCTATTCCCTGCAAAGGGATTGCCACCAGAGGAGATCCTGTCCTCCTTCATTTCCCAGTTTTACCAGAGGGGAAGGGTTATACCTGATGAGGTGATAATCCCCTTCGAGGTGGAGGAGAAGGCCTCCCTTGAGGAACTCCTCAGGGAACTCAGGGGCAGGAAGGTGAGGATCATGGTGCCCAAAAGGGGAGACAGGAAGCGTATCCTTGAGATGGCTGAAGAGAATGCCGCCCTCCTCTACAGGATGAAGAAGGAGAAGAGGGCAGAGGTAGAGGAGATCCTTGAGGAGTTGAAGAGGAAGCTCCATCTCAGGAGGCTCCCTGTCTCGATAGAGGCTGTGGATATATCCAACATCTCAGGACAGCTTGCGGTGGGGTCCATTGTTTCCTTCCATAACGGTGAACCCTACAAGGATGGATACAGGCGTTACAGGATAAAGGGGGTTGTGGGCATAGATGACTATGCCATGATGCGGGAGGTGGTGATGCGCAGGTTCAGGAGGGTAAAGGAGGAAGGAGGGGGGCCTGATCTTCTCCTTGTGGATGGCGGCAAGGGACAGCTTGCCATCGCCGAAGGGGTGGTAAAGGAACTCGGGGTAAAGGTGGATCTTGTGGCCATTGCAAAGGGAAAGGGCAGGGAGGCAGACAGGTTCTACATACCTGGGAGAAAGAATCCTGTGGTCTTCAAGAAGGATTCCCCTGCCTATCTCCTCCTGCAGAGGATAAGGGATGAGGCCCATCGCTTTGCCATGGCCTATCACAAGAAGCTCAGGGCCTCTACGATTTCATCCTTCCTTGATAGTGTGCCCGGGGTGGGCCCCAGGAGAAGGGAGGCATTGCTGAGGCACTTCAGGGGGCTGGAGGATATGAAAAGGGCCTCCCTTGAGGAACTCTGCAGGGTCCCTTCCATCGATAGGAGGACGGCCATGAACATCTACAGGGCCCTCCATGGCACCTCTTGAGGTCTTCTTAAGGAGGCCTTTTCTATTTCTGCTTTTCCCCTGTGTGGCAGGGGTTGTCCTGGGAAGGTACCTTGGATACGAGATCCCTCACTGGTCCTACCTTCCCTTCCTCTTACTTGCCTTTTTGCTTTCCTTCCTTAAGAGACCCGAGATTTCCATCCCCTTCCTTGCCTTTTCGCTTTTCCTCCTTGCCTATGGAGGCACAAGGGATGCCATAGATCCCCCTTTTCCCGAGGATCACATAATCCACCTTGCCGGGGGTGATTACACCATACTTGAGGGGAAGGTCTACAGGGTTGAGGAGTTCCTCACAAAGGAAAGACTCTACATCGATGTGGACAGGGTCCTTCTGGAGGAGGAAAGACCTGCAACAGGACGGCTCCTTCTGACCGTGGGTGGTGGGGATAATTCCTTTTCGGTAGGTCAGAGGGTGAGGTTCAGGGCCAAACTCAGGAGACCAAGGAACTTTGGAAACCCCGGTGGCTTCGATTATGAGGGTTACCTTGCCTCAAAGGGGATCTATGTTACAGCCTATGCAGGGGAGAGGGGATGGGTTGTCCCTGTGGGTGGAGGGGACTCCTTTCTTGAAGGTATCAGAAAGGACATAGGCCTCTTTATAGACAGGGTGGACCCCCCTTTGAGGGGTGTGGTAAAGGCCCTTGTCCTCGGGGAAAGGGGGGAGGTGGAGAGAGATACAAGGGACCTTTTCATAAGGACAGGGACCGCCCACCTCTTGGCCATCTCAGGGCTCCATGTGGGAATAATAGCCTCCACCTTTTACGGCCTCCTCCTCTTTTTCTTCAAAAGATGGGAGTATCTCCTTTTGAGTCTCGATGTAAAGAGGCTCTCTGCCCTCCTCACCATCCCTCCCGTGGTCTTCTACTCCCTGATTGGTGGTCTTTCCATACCCACCCAGAGGGCCCTTATCTTTACCATTGTCTTCCTCCTTGCTGTATTTTCCCAGAGGGAGAGGGATTACTGGAACCTCCTTTCCTTTGCAGCCTTGATCCTCCTCCTTTTGAACCCCCTTTTGCTCTTCCAGGTCTCTTTCCAGCTCTCCTTTGTAGCGGTAGCCTCCATACTCCTTTTCTTCCACCACAGGAAGGGTGGTTTCAGGGGCTGGCTGAGGGATCTATTGCTTATATCCCTTGTTACCTTTGCCGGCACAGCTCCCCTGCTTCTCTACCACTTCCATCGTCTATCCACCATTGGAGTCGTTGCCAATATTCTGGCCGTCCCTTTGATAGGCTTTCTATCCCTTCCCTTCCTCCTCCTTGCAGGCCTCCTTTCCCTGGTCTCCTACGGACTTGCCTCTTACCCCCTCTTGATCGGTGTCTTCTGGCTGAAGATGGGGATGATGTGGCTATCCTTTCTATCCTCCTTCCCCTTCTCCTCTCTTTACCTTCCCTCCCTTTCCCTGACAGGGATGGTTCTTTACTACATATCCTTCATCGGCATATCCGGGATCAGGCGGTACGGCAGGATGGCCCTTCTCCTTTCCATGCCCTTTGTCTTCTGGCTTCTTTCCCTTCCTATCTCCACACCTGAGAGGGTCCTGAGGGTAACATTTATAAGTGTGGGGCCTGGTGATGCCACCCTTATAGAGTTCCCCAATGGGGAGGTGATGCTGGTTGATGGTGGAGGCGGTTTCGGGAAGGGTTTTGATATAGGGGAAAGGGTTATAGGTCCTTTCCTCCTTGAAAGGGGTGTAAAGAGGATCGATTATATGGTCCTCACCCATCCCCAGCGGGATCACATGGAGGGGCTTTTCTTTGTGGCAAAGAACTTTGAGATAGGCAGGTTCCTCTGGAACGGTAGAGGGTTGCAGGGTGAGGGACTTCTTTCGGTACTGAGGGAGAGGGAGGTCCCTGTGATGGAGATCGATTCCTCCATGCCTCCCCTCTGGCTTGGAGGGGTGAGGATTGAGGTCCTCCATCCCGGGCCAGGATCCCTGCTTGAGGGGAGGGATGGGTCCCTTGTACTGAGACTCGACTTTGGGAAGGTGAGCATCCTCCTTCCAGGGGATATAGGGGAAGGGGTGGAGAGATCACTCCTGCAGAGGGGCCTCCAGGAGGTCACCATCCTCAAGGTCCCCGGTCATGGGGCCATCTCATCCAGTTCCCCGCCCTTTATCAGGGCCATCTCCCCTGAAGTTGCCATCATTTCTGCAGGTCATAACGATCCCTTCCATCCCCATTCAGAGGTCTTGAGGAGATACAGGAATGAGGGGGTAAGGCTCTACAGGACCGACAGGGATGGGGCGATTACGGTTGTAACCGATGGAAGGGGTTATACCGTGAAGACCTTCAGGTAACCTTCAGAATTCTTTTCCCTTTTAATCCTCCTTTAATCCTCTGTCCTGTAACATGGGATCAAAGATGGCGGCAGACCAGGAAGAAAGGAGGTAGAAGAATGAAGACAAAGTGGATGATAATCGGGCTTGCAACCTTCCTTGTCCTTCTTCCCGTCTTTGCTATCGGGCAGGGGATAGGGATCAAGAAGGCCATCGAGATCGCAACCGAGAAGGTTCCAGGGGATGTGATCAAGGTGGAGCTTGAAAGGGGCATATACGAGGTGAAGATAAGGACGAAGGAAGGAAGGGTAGAAAAGGTCTATGTAGATGCCAGGGATGGAAGGATCGTGGAGAGGAAGAACATCTCCATCGATGATGCGGTGAACATAGCCACAAAGAAGGTGCCTGGAGAGGTGGTAAAGGTGGAGTTCGAAAGGGGCATATACGAGGTGAAGATAAGGACCCATGATGGATCTGTGGCAGAGGTGTATGTGGATGGAAGGGATGGCACGATAGTGAAGCTCAAGAGGGGCTATTACGACGACTATAAGAGATACGAGGATGACGATTAAGGTCTAAATCTTTTCCTGGCTGCCGCCCCAACAGGAATGGAAAGGAGGTTCTTAGAGATGGAAGGAAAGAAGAGGGTGTTCATGGTTGCAAGGGTATGGGACTGGCAGACAAGGCTCCTCCACTGGGTGAATGCCCTCCTTATAATATCCCTCCTTGTCCTCGGACTGGCCATGGAGTCCCTGGAGGAGACAGGGCTTGAAGATCTCTTGAAGGGTCTCCATGTCACCATCGGCTACATCTTTGTAGCCACCTTCTCGTTGAGGGTGCTCTGGGGGTTTATGGGGAACGAGTATGCCCGCTGGAGTGACCTCCTTCCAGGGGGGAAGAGGTTAAAAGAGATATGGGGTAACATCAGATGGTATCTCTCAGGTTTTAAGGGGAGGCCTCCACTGTCCATTGGTCACAATCCCCTTGCCTCACTTTTCTATATTCCGCTCTTTGTGGTCCTCTTCTTCCAGGCTACAACAGGGCTTGTGCTCTCAGGAGGGAAAGACCTTCTTTCTGCCAGGGGTAGTTACTTTCCCTCTGTGGCCTATGCCGACGAGGATGAGGAATGGGGAGAAAGGGGATGGTATGGGGAAGGGGAGGAAGGGGAAGGAAGTGAATGGGCTGAGGAGGTCCATGAGTTCGGTTTCTACTTTATCCTCTTCTTCCTCCTTGCCCACCTTACAGGACTCGTTGTTCACGAGATAGGGGAAGAGGCGGGATTGTTCTCATCCATGATCCATGGGAAGAAGCACATCCCCATCGATTGAGGTCTCTTCTCATGCTGTGGTATGATGGTGAAGGGCCATGAGGGTGCTACTTATAGAGGATGAGAAGGATCTTGCCAGGGTGATAAAGAAGGGCCTCGAAGAGGAAGGATACAGTGTGGATGTTGCCCACGATGGTGAGGAGGGTCTTTACATGGCTGAGAACTACGAGGCCGATGTGATTATACTGGATATCCTCCTTCCTGTGATGGACGGCCTTTCCGTGCTCAGAGAGATGAGGCGGAGCGGTATCAAGACCCCTGTACTCCTCCTCACTGCAAAGGGTGATGTCTCGGACAGGATAAAGGGCCTTGATACAGGTGCCGATGATTACCTTGCAAAGCCCTTTGACTTCGGGGAACTCCTTGCAAGGATAAGGGCCCTTTTGAGGAGGGCAAGGGATGTTAAGGAGCCCATCATAAGGATAGGGGACCTTGAGGTGGATACGGTGAGCCATGAGGTAAGGAGGGGAGGGAAGGAGATCCATCTTACCGCTAGGGAGTATGCCATCCTGGAATACCTTGCCTACAATGCCGGCAGGGTTGTGAGCCGGACAGAGCTTATCGAACATGTATACGATGAGAGCTTTGATATGGATTCAAACATCATCGACGTCTACATAGCATATCTGAGGAGGAAGGTAGATAAAGGCTTTGGCAGACCCCTCATCCATACCGTCAGGGGTGCAGGATATATGTTGAAGGAGAGAAGGGAAGGGTGAAGATCCTGCAATCCATAAGATCAAGGCTCCTCTTATGGTATGGCTTTACCTTTTCTGTGGTCCTGGGAGGGCTTGGCCTTTTTCTCTACTACGAGCTCGAGACCATAGTGATTGGGGCCGTGGACAATCACCTCCATTCCGAGGTCCAGCTCATTGCGAATCTCCTGAAGAAGGATATGGACCTTGAGCTTTCTGAGGTGGGCAGTGGTGACTACTCCGTACCCCTTTCAGGCCATTACTATCAGGTGACGCTGGATGGAAGGGTTGTTGCCCGTTCCCCATCCCTTTCCCTTGTGGATGCCTATCTGCCCATTCCAACCCCCACCTTTGAACCCCTCTACTCCACTGATACAGGCCCTGGAAGGGAGAGGATAAGGGTCCTCACCCAGTCCTTTCAGGTGGGAAAGGAGGTCTTTACCATCCAGGCCTCTGAGTCTATGGAGGATAGTTATGTGATCCTCAACTCCTTCAGGAGGTTCCTCCTTGTGCTCTTTCCATCCCTTATACTTGCAATGGGTGTTATCATCTGGACCATCTCAGGCCATGGCCTCAGGAGGCTTATCCACCTTTCACGGAGGATCGAGGGTATCAGCGAGAGGAACCTCGGGGAAAGACTCGATGAGGAGGGTTTTGACAGGGAGTTGAGGCCCCTTGTCAGGGGGTTCAACACCATGCTCTCCAGGCTCGAGGAGGCCTTCGAGAAGCAGAAGGAGTTCTTCTCCAATGCCTCCCATACCCTGAGGACACCTATCTCTATAATCAGGAGCTACTGTGACGTGATCCTTTCCAGAAAGAGGAGGAGGAATGAGGAGTACAGGGAGGCCCTCCTACAGATCTCGAAGGTGGCCAGTGAGATGGCCCGAAGGGTAGATCAGATACTCGATCTCTCACGCCTTGACAGTAGCGACTTCCTCAAGTCTTCCAATGTAGATCTCCTTGCGGTTGCACAGGATGTGGTGAGACTGCTCACCCCCTTTGCCCTTGAGAAGGGGGTTACTATCAACCTTGATGGTAAGCGGGTAAAGGTAGAGGGTAATGAGGAAAGGTTGCTTGAGGCTCTCACAAACATAGTGGACAACTCCATCAAGTACAACAGGAGAGGTGGATCGGTGGATATAAGGGTGGATAGCAGGGATGGATGGGCCATCCTTACCATTGCAGATACAGGGAAGGGCATTGAGAGGAAAGACAGGGTGTTTGAGAGGTTTTACAGGGAAGATGCCGATGATAGAGGGTCCGGTCTCGGGCTCTCCATAGCAAAGGCCATCATAGATCGACATGGTGGCAGGATAGAGGTAACCAGCAAGCCAGGCAGGGGGAGCCGTTTCACTATCTTTCTCCCTTCTTCTCCTTCCATAGAAGGTTGAGTCTTTTCCTTATCTCCCTTTCTTTCCCTCTATCGCCAGGTCTGTAATAGACCTTACCCTTCAGTTCCTCAGGGAGGTAATCCTCCTCCACAAATCCTCCGTGGCTGTGGGGATATCTGTAACCCTTTCCATAACCAAGGTCCTTCATGAGTCCTGTGGGGGCATTCCTCAGGTGGAGCGGGACAGGGAGGCTTCCCCTTTCCTTCACATCCTTGAGGGCCTCAAGGTATCCCGTGTATGAGGCGTTGCTCTTCGGTGCCGAGGCAAGGTATGTGGCCCCCTGGGCAAGGGGTATCCAGCCCTCTGGCATACCAACAAAGTGGACCGCCTCCTTCACAGCCACTGCAAGCCTCAAGGCCTCAGGGTCGGCATTACCTATATCCTCGGAGGCAAAGATGACCATCCTCCTCGCTATGAAGAGGGGGTCCTCTCCTGCTTCAACCATCCTTGCAAGCCAGTAGAGGGCAGCATCCGGATCGCTTCCCCTCATGCTCTTGATAAAGGCCGATACGATGTTGTAGTGCTCCTCCCCGGTCTTATCGTAGAGGAGGGTCCTCTTCTGAAGGGCCTCTTCTACAAGGGGGAGGGTGACCCTCCTTTTTCCTTCCCGCGGTGTTGCGAGCATCACTGCAAGCTCAAGGGTATTGAGGGCAACCCTTCCATCTCCCTGGGAGTGCCTGGCAATGGCCTTGAGCACATCATCCCCTACCTCCACCTCCATCTTCCCCAATCCCCTTTCCCTGTCTTTGAGGGCCCTCTTCAGGATCTCTTCGATCTCTTCTTCATTGAGGGGTCTCAGAAGGAGGACCTTACACCGCGAAAGGAGAGGGGCATTTACCTCAAAGGAGGGATTCTCGGTGGTGGCACCTATGAGGGTGATGGTTCCATCCTCAACATAGGGCAGGAAGGCATCCTGCTGGGCCTTGTTGAAGCGGTGTATCTCATCGACGAAGAGGATGGTCTTCTTCCCGAGTCTCTTCCAGTTGTCCTTGGCCTCCCTTGTTATCTCCCGGATCTCCTTCACCCCTGATAGGACGGCGGAAAAACTCCTCACTATGGAGCCTGTGGACCTTGCTATGATATGGGCAAGTGTCGTCTTCCCCGTTCCAGGGGGGCCCCATAGAATAAGGGAAGGGACCTCACCCCTCTCAAGCATCCTCTTCAGGATCCCATCCCTTCCAACAAGGTGTTCCTGCCCCACAAAGTCCTTGAGGGACCCGGGCCTCATCCTGTCGGCAAGGGGAGGGGTGGGGCCTCTGAATCCTTCCCTGGCATCGGGGAATAGCTCCATACTTCCTATGGTATACAAAATTTTTTGTCCTTGCAATAGAAGGTTCCCTGTGATATTAAAATCTAATTTAAAACCACACGTCCCGGACCCTGACAGGGGTGTCTCTCTGGAGATCCTGAAGGGGGTTGAAGGGGCGGAGGTAAAAACCATCTTTTTGAGGAGGTTGACATGGCCTATCTGACGATGAAACAGCTGCTTGAGGCAGGTGTCCACTTTGGGCACCAGACGAACAAATGGCATCCCAAGATGAAACCCTACATCTTTACCTCAAGGAACGGGATCTACATCATCGATCTCCAGCAGACGGTAAGGATGTTCAAGGATGCCTACGACTTCGTAAAGGATGTCACAAGCAAGGGCGGGAAGGTGCTTTTCGTGGGGACGAAGAAGCAGGCCCAGGACATCATAGAGGAGGAGGCAAAGAGGTGTGGCATGTTCTACGTCTCCCAGAGGTGGCTTGGTGGGACCCTCACAAACTACAGGACCATCAAACTGAGTATCGAGAAGCTCAAAAGGCTTGAGACCATGAAGGAAGAGAGCTATGCAGGGTTTACAAAGAAGGAGATCCTCAAGCTCGAAAGGGAGAGGGCAAGGCTTGAGAAGTATCTGAGCGGTATAAAGGATATGGACACCCTCCCAGATATCCTCTTTGTGATAGACATAAAGAAGGAGGCCATTGCCGTTGCCGAGGCAAGGAAGCTCGGTATCCCCATTGTTGCCGTTGTCGATACAAACTGTGATCCTGAACTGGTTGACTACCCCATCCCGGGCAACGATGATGCCATAAGGGCAATAAAACTCTTCACATCCACCATTGCCCAGGCCTGCATCGAGGGGAGGATGGCCTATGAAGAGAGCCTGAAGGCCCTTGAAGTGGAGGAGAAGCCAGAGGAGAAGGTGGAAGAGGAGACCAGGGAGGTGGCCGAGGGCGGTGAGACTGTGGAAGAGGTCTACGAACCTGCTGAGGATACGGAATGGGAATATAAGTGATTCGAATAGGAGGGAGGTTCTGATGGAGATCACGGCTAACATGGTGAAAGAGCTCAGGGAGAAGACAGGGGCAGGCATTATGGACTGCAAGAAGGCCCTTGCCGAGACAAAGGGCGATATCGTGGCAGCCATAGAGTACCTGAGGAGGAAGGGTATTGCAAAGGCATCCCAGAAGGCGGGAAGGGCTGCCCAGGAGGGGCTTGTTGGTGCCTACATACACCAGGGTGGCAGGATAGGGGTCCTTGTTGAGGTCAACTGTGAGACCGATTTCGTGGCAAGGACCGATGACTTCCAGGGACTGGTAAAGGACATTGCCATGCAGATAGCCGCCTCCAACCCCCTCTATGTGAGCAGGGGTGATGTCCCTGAGGAACTCATAGAGAAAGAGAAGGAGGTTTACAGGGCACAGGCCCTGGAGTCGGGCAAGCCAGAGCATGTGGCAGAGCGCATAGTTGAGGGGAGGATGGAGAAGTTCTTCCAGGAGATCTGCCTCCTCGAGCAGCCCTTCATAAAGGACACGAATATGACCGTGGAGGACCTCATAAAGTCCTATATCGCCAAGCTCGGGGAAAACATCCTTGTAAGAAGGTTTGCGAGGTTTGAGGTTGGGAAGGAAGACTGAAGGGGTGAGGTACAGGCGGATAATCCTCAAGCTGAGCGGTGAAGCCCTGATGGGAGAAAAGGGCTATGGTATAGATGAGGGTGTGATCGATCAGATAGCTGAGGAGATCAAGGAGGTCCATGACCTTGGTGTGGAGGTTGCAGTCGTTGTGGGAGGGGGCAACATCTTCAGGGGAGTTGCAGCCAGTGCAAAGGGTATGGACAGGGCCTCTGCCGATTATATGGGGATGCTTGCAACCATCATCAACGCCCTTGCCCTTCAGGATGCCCTTGAGAAAAAGGGGGTCTTTACAAGGGTCCTCTCTGCCATAGAGATGAAGGAGGTTGCAGAACCCTACATAAGGAGGAGGGCCATAAGACACCTTGAGAAGGGAAGGGTGGTCATATTTGCGGCAGGCACTGGCAACCCCTACTTCACAACCGACACCGCTGCCTCCCTGAGGGCCATGGAGATACACGCCGATGTGATCCTCAAGGGCACAAAGGTGGACGGTGTCTACGATTCAGATCCCATGAAGAACAAGGATGCCAGGAAGTTTGATGAACTCTCCTACATAGAGGTCCTGAAGAGAAACCTGAAGGTTATGGATGCCACAGCCATAACCCTGTGTATGGACAACAACCTGCCCATTATCGTCTTCAACCTCAAGAAACCGGGCAATCTCAAAAGGATAGTAAAGGGAGAGAAGGTCGGAACCATCGTCAAAGGGGGTGGGTGATGGAAGAGAAGGACCTTTTCAAAGGTATGAGGGAGTCCATGGAGAAGACGGTGAAGAACCTCATCCATGAGTTCAACAAGTTGAAGACAGGGAGGGCCTCCCTATCCATCCTTGAGGACATAAGGGTGGAGTATTACGGCACAAAACTGCCCCTGAACCAGGTTGCTACCCTCTCCATACCTGAAAGCAGGACCATTACCATCCAGCCGTGGGATGTCAAGACCATAGGCCTCATAGAGAAGGCCATCCTTCAGTCCGATCTTGGCCTTACACCTATAAACGATGGAAAGATCATACGTCTCAACATCCCTCCCCTGACCGAGGAAAGAAGGAAGGAGCTTGTGAAGGTTGCCGGACGGATGGCCGAGGAGGCAAGGGTGGCCATAAGGAACATAAGGCGCCACACAAACGAGAAGTTAAAGAAGCTCGAGAAGGACAAGGAGATCTCAGAGGATGAATTCCACAGGCTCCATGAGAAGGTCCAGAAGATAACGGATGAGTACATAGAGAAGGTAAACAAGCTCTTGAAGGCCAAGGAAGAGGAGATAATGGAGGTATAGATGGAGGGGCTTGTAAGGGAAAGGCTCCCCCAGCATGTGGCTATAATCATGGATGGGAATGGAAGATGGGCAAGGAGAAGGCACCTGCCCAGGGTAGCTGGTCACAGGAAGGGGATAGAAAGGGTAAGGGAGATCATAGAGACATGCCTTGAGATCGGCATAGGGTACCTTACCCTCTACGCCTTCTCAAAGGAAAACTGGAGGCGACCCTCCCAGGAGGTCAGGACCCTGATGGAGCTTCTCGACCATCACCTGAGGGAGGAACTGCCTTCCATGATGGAAAAGGGGATACGGTTCAGGGCGATCGGTGACAGGTGGGAACTCTCCCCCCATCTCCAGGAACTCCTTGCCCATATAGAGAGAAGGACATCCTCCAATTCAAACCTCACCCTGTGCCTTGCCCTGAGCTATGGTGGCAGGGCCGAGATCCTGAAGGCCACAAGGGAGATTGCCAGGATGGTCCTTGAGGGCAAGGTCTCCCCGGAGGAGATAGATGAGGATCTCTTCTCCCAGCACCTCTACACATCAGGGATCCCTGACCCTGACCTCCTTATAAGGACAAGCGGGGAGTACAGGATAAGCAACTTCCTCCTCTGGCAGTCTGCCTACACAGAACTCTACATCACCCATACCTGCTGGCCCGACTTCGACAGGGATGCCTTTATCAGGGCCCTGAAGGACTACCAGCAAAGGGAGAGGAGATTCGGTCTGACCACAGAGCAGTTGAGGACCGGCGTGAGATAGGTCCTGACTTCCCTCCCATGGTCTTGACAAGGGGGCGATCCTGAAGAGGATAGTAACGGCACTCATCCTTATCCCTGTTGTAATCTCCTTCATCCTTTACGCTCCCTTCTGGCTCTTCTTCCTCCTTCTCCTCATGGTGAACTGGGTGGCCCTGTGGGAGTTTGAGGGACTCTTTCCCGAGGCAGGGGGTTTTGGAAGGTTTTCCCTTGCCATAAGTCCGATCCTCTTTGCGGGTGCCTACAGATGGGGGGAAAGGGGAATCCTCCTGGCCCTCTTTATATGTCTTCTTGCCATGATGGCCTTTGCCCTGACAAGGGTGAGGGATGGAGGGGATATAAAGGAGGTCCTTCCGCTTCTCACCTCCTACCTCTTCGGTCTCGGCTATATAAGCCTCTTCCTCTCCTATTTCCTCCTCCTCAAGAGGAGGGAGATCGTCTTTCTCCTCACCCTTATCTGGACGGTGGATACCCTTGCATATTTCACAGGCAGGGGGATCGGCAGAAGGAAGCTATCACCCCATGTAAGTCCAAACAAGACGGTTGAAGGGGCTATTGGTGGACTCCTTGGAGGGCTCCTTGCCTCCCTCCTTTCTGGTCCCTTCCTCCTTGAGGACCATTCTCCTTTGTACCTCATTGCTGCTGGCCTCGGGATAGGTGTGGTCTGCCAGGTTGGAGACCTCACCGAATCCCTCTGCAAGAGGTGGGCCGGGGTCAAGGATTCGGGCCGCCTCATACCGGGCCACGGTGGGCTCTTGGACAGGATAGATAGCATACTGGTAAGTGTCCCTTTTTTCTATTATCTCCATCTCTTCTTTGGTAAAATGTAGCTCCCATGAGCGATGTAAAGGGTCTTGTCATACTTGGCTCTACCGGTTCCATCGGAAGGAGTACCCTTGAGGTGGTCAGATCCTTCCCGGGTTCCTTCCGTGTCCTTGCCCTCACAGGGGGAAGGAATGTGGACCTCCTTGAGGCCCAGGTAAGGGAGTTCCGGCCCAGACTGGTTGCCCTCTCCTCAGAGGATGCTGCGAGGGAACTCAGGAGGAGGATAGGTGACAGGACAGAGGTGGTAAGCGGGGTTGAAGGGATCATAGAGGCTGCCACAGTGGATGGGGCTGATATGGTTGTATCTGCCATAAGCGGGGCCGCAGGGTTGTTGCCCACCTTTGCCGCTGTGAGGGCAGGCAGGGATGTGGCCCTTGCAAACAAGGAGAGCCTTGTAGTGGCTGGTTCCATCCTTGTAGAGGAGAGCAGGAAGAGTGGATCGAGGATCATACCTGTTGATAGCGAGCACAGTGCCGTATTCCAGGCCCTTCAGGGTAACAGAAAGGAGGATATAAGGAGGATCATCCTTACCGCTTCCGGGGGTCCCTTTCTGAGGCTTAATCCTGCGGAGATGGAGAAGGTAACACCCAGGGAGGCCCTGAACCATCCCAGGTGGGATATGGGGGTGAGGATCACCATCGATTCAGCCACCCTCATGAACAAGGGACTCGAGGTGATAGAGGCAAGATGGCTATTCGATGTGGAACCGGAAAGTATCCAGGTCCTCATCCATCCTGAAAGCATCATCCACTCTATGGTAGAATACATTGACAGGTCCATTATCGCCCAGATGGCATGGCCTGATATGAAACTGCCCATCTCATATGCCCTTCACTACCCGGAGAGGGCGGAGTTGAACCTGCCTCCCCTGTGCCTTGAGGATGTAGGGAGGCTCACCTTTGAGGAGCCTGACAGGGCCCGTTTCCCCTCCCTTGACCTTGCCTACAGGGCCCTTGAGGAGGGGGGGACGATGGCGGCTGTCCTCAATGCCGCCGATGAGGTTGCGGTAGATGCCTTTGTGGAGGGGAGGCTGCCTTTCACGGCCATACCCAAGGTGGTTGAAGGGGTGATGGATCTCCACAGCCCCTTGCAGATTACCGATGTGAGGGAGGTTATGGAGGTGGATAGATGGGCAAGGGAGAAGGCCCTTGAGGTGATAGAAAATCGGTTTAGAGGTGTGAAATGGAGACACTTGTAGCCTTTATCGTTGTCCTTGGAGTGCTCATATTCGTCCATGAACTCGGACACTTCCTCCTGGCAAAGCTCCTTGGGGTGGGTGTCCTCAAGTTCTCCCTTGGTTTCGGCCCCAAGGTGATAGGGAAGAGGATAGGGGAGACGGAGTACCTCATATCGGCCTTCCCCCTCGGAGGCTATGTGAAGATGGTTGGTGAGGCCCCGGGCGAGGAGGTGCCCCATGAGATGGAGAAGGTCTCCTTTACCAGCAAACCCCTCTGGATGAGGTCCCTCATCGTCTTTGCAGGACCTGCCTTTAACATGCTCTTTGCCGTCCTCCTCCTTTCCGCCATCCTTGTCTACGGGGTGCCAGTCCTCAACACAAAGATAGGTGAGGTGAAGGAGGGCATGCCGGCCTATCAGGCAGGGATAAGGGAGGGGGATGTGGTTGTCTCTGTAATGGGAAGGCCTGTTGAGAGATGGGATGAGCTTGCCAGGCTCATCCGCTCATCGGAGGGACCCATCTCCATGAAGCTGAAGAGGGGGGAGAGGCTGTACGAGGTGAGGGTCAATCCCACCACCTCAAGGCTTAAAAACGTCTTTGGCGAAGAGGAGGAGGTGAGGGTCATAGGTATAGCACCGGCAGGGGAGACGATCCTTGTGAGGTCTGACCCTCTGACAGCCCTTTACAAAGGGACGGTCCAGTCCTTCAGGTTGATAGGCCTTACCATCCTGGGCATAAAGAAGATGGTTGAGGGGAAGGTTGCCCTCAAGGAGTCCCTTGGTGGTCCCATCCTCATTGCCCAGCTTGCCGGGGAACAGGTAAAGCATGGACTCAGCAGCTTCATCTTCTTTATAGCCCTCCTCAGCGTTAACCTTGCTATTATCAACCTCTTTCCCATACCCATCCTTGATGGGGGCCATCTCCTCCTCTTTGGTATCGAGTTTGTCCTGAGGAGACCTCTCAGCGAAAGAGGGCTTGATATAGCCCAGAAGATAGGCATCGTCATAATAGCCCTCCTCATGATCCTTGTCTTCTACAACGACATCATGAGGCTTATTGAAGGATGAAGATCCTCTCCATCAATACCTCCACCCCTTCGGGCAGTGTGGCCCTGACAAGGGAGGGTTGCATAGTTGAGGAGATGAATCTCAACATCGAGAGGACCCACTCGGAAACCATCCTCCCTG
>WGFJ01000081.1 GCA_015492305.1 Deltaproteobacteria bacterium | reverse complement strand
TCCACAACACGTTCCACATAGGGCTCGAAGGGACGGTATCTTGCAAGCCTTACCTTATCACCTTCAAGGTCCACCGTCGTGTGATCTACCTCGTTGTGTGAGGTCCAGAGGATCTTGCCATCCCTTCCATAGAGGGTAAACCTCATACCCACCTCATAGGTCACATAGAACCAGAATCCCTTCCTTCTCCATTCCTCTATCTCAACCACCATGAGGGCCTTTCCCTTCTCCCCTGCCCTGTCCTTCAGGAGATAGGGGTTGTAGCCCTTTTCCCTGAGCCTCTCTAACAGGATCTCCCCGACGATCTGCCTCTCTTCAGATCTGCCCACTATCTTCACAGCCACAGCCTTCGGGACATCCCGTGAGTAGGATGGATCGACCCAGTGGGGTATGCTGACACTGCATCCAAGGAGAAGGACTGCGAGGATGGAAGGGATCAACCTCTTCATATTCGAACTCCCTTAGGGTGTTATAAAGGGGGCTTCCCTCTCATCCATGACCTGAAGCCCCACCATGGAGGGGGATACCTTATAGGGCCTTAAGGCAAAACCCTTCCAGTCCATCTCTTCCAGGATCTCCACAAAGGAGGAAGGTGGTATCCCAAGCTTCAGGGTCAGGGTGAAACCACCCTGTGAGAAGGATTCTACCCTTATATCTCCGACGGACTCCATATCCTTCAGACCCTCCACGATGGACCTGTACTGGCTGTAAGAGGTTACACCTTTGAAGGTAACCTTTATAACCCCTTCCTTTCCATTTTTCAATTCCTTTATGAGAGGGGCTATGAAACCTCCCCGGGCCTTCTCCATCAACCGCTCATAGATGAGGGGCGAGCCCTTGAGGGTGAAGTCCTCCATGTCCGGAATGGCTATGGAGGAACTGTATCGACTAACCTCCTTCCCCTTGTAGAAGGCCCTTAACCTGAAGCTTACCCTTCCCTTCTTCCTGTTGAGAAGGGAGAAGGGGAAGATCTCTTCCTCTGCCGTTACATCGCCGTAGATGATGAGGTCGGCCCCAAAGATGTCTCCCACCTCCTTTATCTCTTCCTCCTTCAGGGTGGGGGTCCTCAGTTCAAGGGGTATCCTTTCAGGTGAGCCAAGAAAGGGGTCGATGACCATGAATCCTGATACCATGAGTTCTTCCTTCATTACCCTTTCCATGGGTCCCATGCTGTTCTCAAGCCCTGACCACCAGTATCGCGGCAGTTCTCCCCTGTCCCTTTCCACAATCATGAGGAGGACCTTTATCTGCCTGCCGAACATGGCATCAAGACCCTTCAGGACCTTCCTTATGAGCCTTTCCGAGACCCTTCCTTCCACCTCCACCCTGTAGATGCCCTCCCCTTCTGATTCATCCTTTATGCGGTAACTCTCCATGAAGGCCGATGGCTGGAGGAGGAACCTCTCTGCAAAGGCGGGAAGGTTCTGCACAAAGACCTCCTCACCCACAAGTCCCTTCAGGACCCTTTTGATGATCCTTCTGAGCCCGTCTTCAATGGCCCTCTGCCTTGCGGTGGCCACCTTTCCTTCCACTATTATCCCGTACCCTGTTGCACTCACCACCCTGGGTCCTGCAAGGGCCTCAAGGGGCAGGAGGAGGAGAAGCAGACACAGGGCTATGGACCTCATGGCCTGAGAAATACCCTTATCCTTTCCAGAAGTGAATGGAGATCATCCGGCCTGAACCACTCCATCCCTTCTTCCTTCCTGAACCAGGTGAACTGCCTCTTTGCGTACCTCCTTGTGTTCCTCTTGATCAGCCTGACGGCCTCATCGAGTTCCATCTCCCCCCTGAGGAAGGAACACATCTCTCTGTAGCCGAGACCCTGCATGGGCTTCAGTTCAGGGCCGTAGCCCATCTTGAGGAGGGTCCGGACCTCCTCAAGGAGCCCCTTTTCCATCATCTCATCCACCCTCTCCTCTATCCTTTTGTAGAGCAACTCCCTTTCCATGTAGAGGCCGATCTTCAGGGTCTCGTAAGGCTCCTCCCTGAAGCCATGGGTCCTCTGCCACCTTGAGATGGGCACACCCGTGAGGTGGTACACCTCAAGGGCCCTGACAATCCTCAGCCTGTCCCTCGGGTGGATACGGGAGGCCCCTTCTGGATCGACCTCCCTGAGGAGATCGTAGAGGGTGGGGAGCCCATCCCTTTCCATCATCTCTTCAAGGTGCCTCCTTATGGCCTCGTTCTTACCGGGTCCATGGAATATACCCCTTGTGAGGGTCCTTATGTAGAGGCCTGTTCCCCCCACTACCACAGGGACCCTTCCCCTTTCGTGGATCCTGTCTATCACCCACCTTGCCATCTCCGTATAGGTCCCGGCATTGAAGTCCTCATCAGGGTCCACAATGTCTATCATATGGTGGGGGACCCTCTTTAGATCCTCCTTTTCAGGCTTTGCCGTCCCGATATCCATGTGGCGATATACCTGCATGGAATCGGCATTGACAATCTCCCCTCCAAGGGAGGTGGCGATCTCAATGGCCACCCTGCTCTTGCCCACTGCAGTTGGGCCAGCGATGACTACCAGTTTCTTCTTCATCTTCCGAAGAACCTCTCCACCTCAGATCTTGAAAAGACCTTCACCACGGGTCTCCCGTGAGGACACCTGTAGGTGGTGGCATCCTGAAGGTCCCTGAGGAGGGTCCTTATCTCCTCCCTGTGGAGTCCTTCCTTGCCCCTCACAACGCTGTGGCAGGCCATGGACATGAGGAGTTCATCGATGAGCCTTTCCGAGAGGCCCTCCCTTGAGATGGATGGTTCTGAAAGGAGGTCCCTTATCCATCTCTTGTAATCCCTTCCCTTCAGTATCCATGGAATGGACCTTACCCTGTAATCCCCACCTCCGAAGGCCTCAAGCTCAAGGCCGAGTCTTGTGAAGATGTCTCCTGCTTCCTCAAGGCAGACCCTTTCCCTTGGATCCAGGGAGAGGATATGGGGCACAACCAGGGGCTCAGGCCTCAGAAACCCCTTTTCCCTGTACTCCTTCTTCAGCCTTTCAAAGGCTATGCGCTCGTGGGCTGCATGCTGGTCTATAAGATAGAGGTTCTTCTCATCCTCGCACAGGATAAACTCCTTCCATAGTTGGCCTATGATCCTCACGCCGGAGTCCTCTTCCTCGAGGATACCCATCAATGGAAGGGGTTCTGTCTTGCCCTGATAGGCAGGGGGCCTCTCCTTCACCACAGGGATGACAGGGGCCTCCTTCTTTCCATCCCTTATGGCCTTCTCCACAGAGGATCTTACCAGTTTGTAGATGAGATGGGGATCTCCGAACCTTACCTCTGTCTTTGTTGGATGGACATTCACGTCTACATGTTCAGGCGGGAGATCCAGATAGATGATGGCAAAGGGGTACCTCCCCTTTGGTATTACTCCATGGAGGGCATCCATGAGGGCCCTTGTCACAACCCTGTCCCTTATCCACCTCCTGTTGACATAGATGGATATGGAGTTCTTCTCTCTCAACTCTTCCGTGTGGAGATAGCCCCTTAATGATACCTTCCCCTCGTGGCCTTCAAAGGTTACAAGGCCCTTGGATACATCCCTCCCAAAGAGATCTTCCACCCTCTTGTCTACCCTATCCCTTTGAGGCAGATTTATAAGGGACCTTCTGTTGTGATAGACCTTGAAGGCCAGGGAGGGGTGGGAAAGGACATAGCGGTAGATTACATCCATTATGTGGTTGAGTTCGGTGGAGGGGGATTTCAGGAACTTCCTTCTTGCAGGGATGTTGAAGAACAGCCTGTTGACCTCAACACTTGTGCCCTCAATGGTTCCCACCTCTTCTACCGTCTGTCCCTTTCCATCGATCCTTACCCTTGTCCCTGTCTCCTCCCCCCTCCTCTTTGTGGTCAGTATCACCTCTGCAACAGATGCTATGCTTGCGAGGGCTTCACCCCTGAACCCCATGGTTCCGATGGAATGGAGATCGGTAAGCTTGCTTGTTGCATGCCTTTCAAAGGCAAGGATAGCATCCTCCCTGTCCATCCCTTCCCCATCGTCTGTAACCCGTATATGCCTCAATCCCCCATCTATCAGGTAGATTTCCACCTTCCCTGCCCCTGCATCTATGGAGTTTTCTATCAACTCCTTTACAACAGAGGCAGGCCTTTCGATGACCTCACCGGCAGCTATCTGGGAGACCACATCCTCCGGAAGGATCCTTATCCTGCCCATCAGATCCCCTCCAGGGGGCAACCCCTGCACAGGGGTTTACCCTTTTTACAGAACTCCTTGGCCACCCTTACTATGAGGGCATGGTATTCGTTGAACAGCCCTGCATCCTTCGGGAGGTTTTCCATGAACATCTTCTGACACTCCTCATATGATATCTCCTCAGGGAGGAGTCCATGGCGGTTGAAGACCCTGTAAGTATAGGTATCGACAACAAAGACAGGGATATTCCCTCCGTAAAGGAGGATGGAATCGGCCGTCTCCGGGCCTATCCCCCTGATCCTGAGCAGTCTCTCCCTGAGGATCCGGGGATCTTCATTGAACATCTCCTCTATCTTACCGCCGTAGTTCTCAAAGAGGAACCTCACAAAGTC
>WGFJ01000080.1 GCA_015492305.1 Deltaproteobacteria bacterium | reverse complement strand
CCCTGCCCGTGACATCGAAGATGGGGAAAATGACCCTGCCCCTGAGGTAATCGAAGGCCCTTCCCCCCTTTATCGTCACGAGGCCTGCCCTCTTTGCAACCTCCATGGATATGCCTGAAGACTTCAGAAAGGCGGGAAGCCCCTTCCCTTCTCTGTCGCTGCAACCGAGCATGAAGGTCCTGATCGTATCCCCCTTCAGGCCCCTTTCCTCAAGATACCTCCTTGCCCTCTCACCTTCAGGGGAGGAGAGGTTCCTGTGATAGAACTCCATTGCCCTCTTTAGGGCCTCATAGATCTCCTTGAGCCCCCTGGTACTCCCCTTTTCTTTCAGCTCTATCCCTGCCTTCTCGGCAAGGATCCTCAGGGCCTCCTTGAAGTCGATACCCTCCTGTCTCATGACAAAGGAGAAGACATCCCCTCCCACACCGCATCCAAAGCAGTGGAATATCTGTTTCTCCTCACTCACCGTGAAGGATGGGGTCTTCTCGTTGTGGAATGGGCACAGACCCACATAGTTCTTCCCTGTCCTCCTCAGGGGGAGGTACTGGGAGATGATATCCACAATGTTGAGCCTTTCCTTTACAAGCCTCGAAAGATCATCCATGATCTAAACCTTGAGGTTCACCTCTGTAACACCTTCATTCAACCCGAAGAGCCTGAAGGAGACAACACAGGGATGCTGGCCAAGATACTGGTGGATCGCCCTCCTCAGGATGCCTTCACCCTTCCCGTGGATGATCTCGACCCTTTCAAACCCCTTGAGGAGGGCCTTGTCGAGGTAGCTATCAAGGTTCTTCAGGGCCTCTTCAACCCTCTGGCCTATGAGGTTGATCTTCATGGGCACATCCACTGCGGGTCCCCTCAGGTTGATGGAGACCACAGCCTGCGGGACCCCTTCCCCTTCAAATGGTTCAAGCTGTGAGAATGGAACCTTCACCCTGAACCTGCCAGTATCCACCTCGGCCATCCCCCCCTCAACCCTCTTCACCTTCCCCTTCTCCTTGAAGACAGGGAGGAAGACCATCTCTCCAGGAACTGGTCTGTACCCCTTCCTTGGTTCCTCCCTGAAGGTCCTCCTGTAGGCCTCCTCAACCTCCCTCTTAACCTTCTCCCCTTCTTTTGCCCTTTCAAGGGCCCTGTCTAACTCCCTCTTAAAGGCCCTTAAGGCCTCCCCTGCCTTTCTTCTTGTCTCCTCAAGGATGGCCCTTCTCCTCTCCATCAGTCTTTTTAAGGCCTCATCCCTCTTCCTTTCAAGCCCTTCCAGGGAAGTCCTTAGGTCCTTTACCCTCTCCAGTTCCTCCTTGAGGAGCCTCCTCTCCTCCTCAAGGGATGAGATGAGCTCGGCAAGGCCCATATCCTCACCTTTCAAAAGGGAGGCCGCCTCCTCCACCACCTCCTCAGGCATCCCGTAGGCCCTTGCGGTAGAGAGGGCATTGCTTGCCCCTGGAACGCCTTTAACCAGCCTGTATGTGGGACGTGAGGTCCTGTCATCGAACTCAACAGATAGGTTTTCCGCATCCCCCTCCTCGTGGGCAAAGGCCTTGAGTTGTGGGTAATGGGTGGTAACAACCACCTTTGCCCCCCTCCTCTTCAGGGCCTTCAGGACTGCAAGGGAAAGGGAAGCACCCTCTGAAGGGTCTGTCCCTGCCCCTATCTCATCTATGAGGATGAGGGACCCCTTCCCTGCCATCTTCACCATCTCTGCAAGCCTCTCCACATGGGCAGAGAAGGTGCTCATGCTCCTCTCTATACTCTGATCATCTCCCACCTGGGCAAGGACCCTCTCGAAGAGGGCCACCCTGCTATCCCCTCGAGCAGGTATGGTGATGCCTGTCTGGACCATGAGGATCAAGAGCCCGAGGGTCTTGAGGGAGACCGTCTTTCCACCGGCATTTGCCCCTGATATGACAAGGACCCTCTTTTCGTCTCCAAAACCTATATCAACAGGCACCACTTCCCTTCCCTGCCAGAGGAGCAGGGGGTGTCTTGCCCCCTTGAGATCTATCGCACCATCCCTGCTGAGAATGGGTTTTGAGGAACCAAAGGCAACACCAAGCCTTGCCTTTGCATAGAGGACTTCCCATGAGGTGAGTTCCTCCACCATCCCCTTCAGGGTCTCCACCTCTTCCCTCACCTTAGATGTAAGTTCCTCAAGGACCCTCCTTTCCTCCTCCTCGCACTCCTTGTGCAAGAGGGTGATCCTGTTGTTTATGGCCACCACCTCCATGGGTTCCACATAGTAGGTGGCACCGCTTTGGGATTCGTCATGGACTATCCCTGGAAGGAGGTGCTGATACTCCCTCTTGACGGGAAGGACATACCTGCCCTTTCTTATGGTTATCCCCTTCTCCGAAAAGGCCCTTTCAAGGCCCTTTTTCTTAAGGAGACCCTCAAGGATCTTCCTTGCCTGCCCCCTTGCATCTCCTATCCCCTGTCTCAACTCTCTGAGCCTCACCGAGGCATCGTCCTTTATGGTTCCATCCCCATCGATGGTCTCCTCTATCCTCTCCCTGAGGGAGGTAAGGACGGGAAGAGAGAGGGCCTTATCCGCAAGGACGCCATCCTTCCCATCAAAGAAGGTCCTTATGGATTCAGACACAAGGAGGGTATCTCTCAGGGCAAGGAAGTCCTTTGGTCCCAGGTGGGAAAGGCCCTTTTCAAGGGCCTTGATCATGGTCCTTATATCCTTTATGGAATGGAGGGGTATATCCCCTTCCTGGGAGAGGATGTGCTGGAGTTCAACTGTCTCTGAAAGGAGCCTTTCTATCTCTTCCGGGTTCGTAATGGGCCTTAACCTTCGGACCCCATCTCTACCCATGGGGGATAAGGTAAGCCCCTCAAGGATCTCGAGGAGCTTATCGTATTCGAGGTCTCTCAGAGTATGTTCGTCCACCTCTTCCTGTCCTCCATGGTGAACCTTCTAAATCCGGAACAGGGGATGATCTCCATCCCCTTTTCCAGGACCCTGTCAAGGAGCAGGTTTATCCCGAGGTTATCACTCGAGATATGACCTGCAATGACCACATTGAGATGGTGCTTCTCTGCCTCCTTTCTGTGATCCTCTGTAAGGTGCATGGCCACTATGGTCCCTACCCCTGCGTGGGAAAGCCTTTCAAAGGCCTTTTTGCTCCCCTCCGTGCCTCCGGTCATGTCTACAAATACCTTCCCGGCCTTCCTGTCCTTGTCACCTATGAGTACCTTGGGAGGGGACCCTTCCTTTGCCGCCTCCCTGTATTCCGGTATCTCCATAAGGATGCCGAGGATGTCCTTTATCCTCAAAGGCTCCTCCCTGTCGAATATCCTCTGGAGATAGGTGGCAACCATGTTATCGGAGGGGGTGTGGACGCACATGAAGGGCAGGTCCAGCATCCTTGCCACATCCACTGCCCTGCTGTAGTTTATTGGCATGATCCTCCTTTCCACCTCCTTTATCCTTTCCCTGAGCAGGTCTTCTGCAACATTTATAGGCACACCGAACCTGTGGAGGATCTCTGCCTGCATCTCCATCACCTCATAGAATGTTATCATGGCCCTTCCTTCAGGGTGATGGGCAAGGACGAGGTCCACAGGGGTCCCCTTCTCCCTCAACCTGTCGGCAAGGAGGATCTCACCAACCTCCATGTCTACCCCTACCATCACTCTCCTTATCTCCCTTTCCGGATCCCCATGGAGTATCCTTGTATCTGCATAGGGATTCTGGAACTTCTCCCTATCGAAGATCTCCTTCTCCTCCTTTGAAAGGGCCTTGTATTCATCCTTTACCCTCTTGAGTTCTCTCTTTACCTCCCTCTTACCCCTTGGATCATACTCTATCCCTGTTTCTACCGCCCTTTTGTAGATATCGCCTAACCTCAAAAGACACCTCCTGGTAAGGTTTTTACATACTCAAGGATCTCGGATATCCTGCTGAAGAGTATGGATTCCCTGAAGAGACTGTAAGACCCCGCCTTAAACCTCTCTACCCCGAACACGAGGAGGGAAGAGATGAGGATCCCTTTGAGGAATCCAACTCCTCCACCAAGGAGACGGTTGAAGAAGGAAAGCCCTGTAGAATCGATGATAAGGGAAATGAGAAGGAGCAAGAGGTGAAAGGCCATAAAGGTGGCAACAAAGAGGATTACAGGTGCCAGGACATGGGAGGGATAGGGTTCAAAGACCTCAAGGAGATGACCTTCCACCAGGTAATGGTATCTATAGGCCACCACAAACCCAATGAGGATGGCTACAAGGGAGAAGACCTCCCTTACAAACCCCCTGTAAGCCCCTCTTATTGTAAATAAGGAAAGGATAAGAATGAAAAAGAGATCAACAACCATTAGATGGAGGGATTTCCGACAATCCCTATCCAAGGAGCCTTTCTACAACCTCCTTGACAACCTTCCCCTCTGCCCTGCCCTTCACCTCTGACATCACCTCTCTCATCACCCTCCCCATATCACCCTTCCCTTTCGCCCCTAACCTCTCGATACATCCCTTCACAACCCTCTCTATCTCCTCCTCAGTCAGGGGAGGGGGCATGAAGGAAGTTATGATCCTCAACTCCCCTTCCTCCTTTGAGGCAAGGTCCTCCCTTGACCCCTTCCGGAACTGTTCGATCGCCTCCTTCCTCTGCTTGGCAAGGGAGGCAAGGACCCCTACCACCTCCTCATCCTTCAACTCCCTCTTCAACTCTATCTCCTTGTTCTTTATGGAGGAAAGGATGAATCGAAGGACAGAGGTCCTCTGCCGATCCTTCGCCTTAAGGGCCTTTTTCATCTCTTCCGTGATGGAGAGTTTCAGGGACATCCTATCTTTCCGCCCTCTTGAGCCTCTTGAGTGCCCTCTTTCTGGCTGCAAGGGCCTTCTTCTTCCTCTTCACACTCGGCTTGTCGTAGTGCTCCCTCTTCTTTATCTCCGAGATGATCCCTTCCTTCTCGCACTGCCTCCTGAAGCGCTTCAGGGCACTCTCGAAAGACTCATTCTCTCTGACCTTCACTTCCGGCATCCATTTCTTCCCCCCTTTGCTTTGAGATTTAGCTGGACTTCTTGAGTTCTATGAGTACAAGCTTGATGATGGCCTTGAGGGTATCAAAGACACCGACTCCCTTCGTGGCTATTGCCTCGAAGTCAGGAACGCCGTTTATGTTAAGGATCTTCCTCAGGTCCTCAACAGGCACTATCCTGGGTAGATCCCTCTTGTTATACTGGACCACATAGGGTATATGGGCAAGGTCATAACCCTGCTCCCTGAGGTTCTCCTTCATGTTCTCGAAACTCTCTATGCTCGCATCCAGCCTGTCCACCTGTGAGTCGGCAACAAAGACGATCCCATCGACCCCCTTCAATATCAGCTTCCTGCTGGCATCGTAGAAGATCTGCCCCGGGACGGTGTAGAGGTGAAAACGGGTCCTGAAGCCCCTTATCTCACCGAGGGAAAGGGGGAGGAAATCGAAGAAGAGGGTCCTCTCCGTCTCGGTGGCAAGGGATATCATCTTGCCCTTGGCTTCGGGCCTTATATGACTGTAGATGTAGTTCAGGTTTGTTGTCTTTCCACAGAGGCCAGGCCCATAGTAAACGATCTTGCAGTTTATCTCTTTTGAAGAATAGTTTATAAAGGACATATTTACCGAAAGAGCTTCTCTATATCCTCATCCGTTATCTCTGAGAAGAGGGGTTTTTCCTTCAACACCTCCTTTGCGTTTCTATCTATAACCCTCTGGATTATGTTGCCCAGTTCCTCACTTGCCTTCTTCACCCTCAACCTCACAAGGCCGATGGAGGATCGCCTGTCGAATATGACCACAAGTATGACCCTGTTGGCCACAACGGAGATGTGTATGTTGTCCTTCTCACCTTCGTGGAAGAGTATGGAAAACTCCTTCTCACCCAGGAGACGGGCTATCCCCCCGGTGGCAGCGATATTTCCCGCCGTGAGGGAGGCAAGGGATGTGGTATCTATGTCCCCTGTATCACCACTGCTGGCTATGAGCTGTCCATCCTTATCCACCAGAAAGACCACCTTCGCATTGGCATCCCTCAAGAGCTTGTCCAGGATACCCACCGTTCTCCTGAACTCCTCTTCAAACATTATAAGAGATGATCTCTCCATCCCGTGCTCCTTTCCGTGTACCCAGGCCCCCTTATACTTCTCTCCTCCCCTCGATCGCCTTGTTGAGGGTGAGTTCATCCATGTACTCGATGTCACTGCCCATGGGTACACCAAAGGCTATTCGTGTAACCCTTACCCCCATCGGTTTCAAAAGCTTGGATATGTATATGGCGGTGGCCTCACCAGCGGTATCAGGGTTTGTGGCGATTATGACCTCATCCACCTCCTCCCTCTTTACCCTGTCCACGAGTTCCCCTATCCTCAGGTCCTCAGGACCGATCCCCTTCATGGGGGCAAGCACACCGTGAAGCACATGGTACCTCCCCCTAAAGCCAGACCTCTCAAAGGCAAGGAGATCGTTCACATTCTCAACAATACAGATCCTTCTCTCCCTCCTGTGTCCATTGGAACATATACCGCAAGGATCGGAATCGGAGAGGTTGAAACAGATGGAGCACAGCCTTATAGATTCCTTGGCATCGAGTATGGTCCTCGCAAGCTCCTCCATATCCTCCTTTGGTGAACTGAGGATATGGAAGGTCAGACGGAGGGCCGTTTTTTCACCTATACCGGGTAGCTTTGAGAGTTCCTCAACCAGTTTCTTTACAGGTCGTGCGTAGCCTTCCATCTTGAATCCATGATCAGAAGAGCCCTGGTATGTTGAGCCCCCCTGTGAGCTTGCTCATCTCCTCTGCAACAAGTTCCCGCGATTTCCTCAATGCCTCATTCACAGCAGCCACAATGAGATCCTGCACCATCTCCTTCTCATCGGAGGAAAGGATCTCTGGATCTATCTCCACAGAGAGGATCTCCTGCTTCCCATTGACCACAACCTTAACCATCCCACCACCAGAGGTGGCCTCAACCACCTTTTCAGCCATCTCTTCCTGAATCTTTGCCATCCTCTCCTGGATCTTCTGGGCCTGCCTTAAGATGTTTCCGAGGTTCTTCACCTTTAAACCCTCCTTAGCTTTATATCCTTATACACCCTTCCACCAAATATCTCAAGCACATCCTTTATATAGGGGTCCTCCTCGTTTCCTTCACGGTCCATACCTCCATTGCCCTTCACACCCCTTATGACAACCCTTATCTGCTTCTTGAAGAATTCCCTGCAAGCCCTCTCGATATCTTCTCTTTTCTCCTGGAGATACTCCTGATGGATCCCCTTTGGGATCTCTATAAACAGGGTCTCCCCTTCCAGTCTCAAAGATGTAGCAAATTCAAAATGGGTATAAAGGGGTACACTCTTCTTCTTTATAAAGCCGAGGAGGTCCTTTTCCACAGGGCCCTCCTGTCTCTCCTCCCTCAGGGGTTCACACCCTGCAGTGGGATGGGCAGAAAGCCTTCCTGCATCCTTCAGGCCCTCACCTCCACCAAGCACCTCTTCTATCCTTTCCATGAGGCTGCGGATATCTGAGAGAGGGGGCATGGTTGTGATCCTTAAAAGGGTGATCTCAAGGGCAAGGTGAGGGGAGAAGGACTTTGAAAGCTCCTCGTAGCCCTTTGAAAGGCTTTGCAGGATCCACTGGATATCCTCCAGGGAAAAGGACTCGAGCCTTTCCCTCCATGGCCCTGCCTCATCTTCGGAAAGTTCCACCATCCCTTCCGTATCGCCTGTCAGCCGGAGGAGGAAGAGGTCCCTGAAAAGGGCTATCAGTTCCTGCCACAGCCGCCTCTCATCGTAACCGAAGTCCTGAATCTTCCTCAAGATCCTCACACATCCCTCTCCATCCTTAAGGAGTATGGCCTCTCCCAGGCTGTTCAGGAGTTCCCTGTCAAGGAGACCAAGGAGATCAACCACATCCCTCTCACATACCCTCCCATCGGTAGAGGCCAGGATCTGGTCAAGCATAACCTGGGCATCCCTCATACTGCCCTCTGCCTCCCTCGCTATAAGGAGCAAGGCCTTGTCCTCTGCCTCGATCCCCTCTGCCACGGCAATCTCCTTCAGCGTATCCTTTATCCTCTTTGTGGGAAGCCTTTTGAAATCGAAGCGCTGACACCTGGAAAGTATGGTGGGGGGTATCTTGTGTGGCTCTGTGGTGGCAAATATGAAAACGGCATGGGCTGGAGGCTCTTCAAGGGTCTTCAGGAGGGCATTGAAGGCATTCGTAGAGAGCATGTGGACCTCATCGATTATGTAGACCCTGTACCTTCCCGATGGCAGATAACGGACGTTTTCCCTTATCTCCCTCACATCATCAACACCCGTATTCGAGGCCCCATCGATCTCGATTACATCAACGGATGTGCCCTTCAGTATATCCTTGCAGGGAAGGCAGGTGTTGCAGGGATAAGGGGTGGGTCCCTTCTCGCAGTTCAGGGCCCTTGCAAGGATCCTTGCCACGGTTGTCTTTCCAACCCCCCTTGAGCCTGCAAAGAGGTAGGCATGGCCTATCCTCCCCTGGGAGAGGGCATTCTTCAGGACCCTTGTCACATGCTCCTGGCCTACCACCCTGTCAAAGCTCTGGGGCCTCCATCTCCGGGCAAGGGTGGTGTAATACATGTCCTTCCTGACATCCATTATTGATAGCTGGGCTACCTGTGACAGCAGAGAGGGTTACTACCGCTGCTTCCTTCCGGACCTGACGGGGTTCATAACCATCTGCTACACAGGGCCCAGCTATCAACAAAGGACATTAGGACTGGCGGAGAGAGGGGGATTCGAACCCCCGGTGCATCTTGTGGATGCACACACGATTTCCAGTCGTGCCCCTTCGGCCGCTCGGGCATCTCTCCGCATCCTGGTGGAATATGACCCTTCTTTGAATATCAAGGATCTGCAATCTTCGTGGCCTGGGAAGGTCCCTTCACAGGACTGAAGTATAACATTTTGAAACCATGCAATCAAACAAAAATGGAAGGTAGAGGGCTTCCCGTCTATCTTCCTTCTACATGGAGCAAGCGGGTCTTCTTCTTCAATGTCCGGAAGGTTAGATAGAGTATCAGGCCTGCAACAAAGAAGGCCACCCACCCTCCATCCACATCGACTCTGCCCTCTGCAACCATGTCTTCAAGGACCTCAAGGGATGTGAAGGAAGAGGTGATCACAAGGAGTCCACTGTATTCCCTTCTCAACACGGTCCTGAAGGAGAAGGGAAGTTCCGGCCCCTTCCATCCCTTCAGCCTGGGCAGGAAGGCAGGGGTCCTGCGGGCCCATTCGAGGAAGGCATCACCATACTTCTCCCTCAAGAACTCCTCTTCTGCAAAGATGATCCTTTCGTAGTAAAGCCAGAAGGCAAGGATGGAAACCACCACGATCCACCATACCTGGGTGAACATCACGATGCCAAGCATTATCAAGAAGTTGCCCAGATAGAGGGGATGTCTCACCACAGAATACATCCCCGTGGTATTCAGCCTGTCGGCTACCTGCCTTTCCGTATTCCTCCCTGAAGTGCCTGCTGGAACATAGCCGATGGTCAAAGCGCGGATGAAGAGACCCGCAAAGGACACCACCACGCAGAAAAGATCCCATCCATCCTCCACAGAATCTCCAAAGAGTCTCTCCAGGACATCTGAATCCTTCAGGGCAAGGAGCAGTAAGGGCAGGAACAGAAGGGGGATGTAACTCCTGTGTCGGAACAGCCAGTTACCCTGCTTCTGGATCTCTTCCCTCAGGGGCATGGTCTTCACACCTTTCCCAGGGCCTTCCTGTAGAACCTCTCACAATATTCCTTCACCATCCTCCTGGCACTGAACCTGGCGGCGTTGCTCTTTATCGCCTCCTTCATCACCCTGACCCAGTCACGGGGTATACCCCTCTCGTCAACCCTGTAATAGAGAGGTATGATCTCCCTTTCAAGGAGATCGTAGATCCTTCCCGCATCCCCCCTGTCGTCTCCCGTACCCTCGAAGGCCCAGCCGTTTTTGCCGTTGAACCCCTCTACCCACCAGCCGTCGAGGATGCTCAGATGGGGCACGCCGTTAAGGGATGCCTTCATGCCGCTCGTTCCGCTCGCCTCCATGGGAGGCCTCGGGTTGTTGAGCCACAGGTCCACCCCGTGGGTCATGTACTGGGCGAGCTGCTCGTCGTAGTTCTCCACGAAGGCGATCCTCCCGCCGAAATCCGGGTCATGGGCATGGTGGAAGACCTGCTGGAGTATCCTCTTCCCCGCATCGTCTGCAGGGTGGGCCTTCCCTGCGAAGATGATCTGGACCGGCATCCAGCGGTCATTCACGATCCCCTTCAGCCTCTCCACGTCTTCGAATATGAGGTATGCCCTCTTGTACTCGGCGAAGCGCCTTGCAAAGCCGATGGTGAGGGCCGACGGTTCGAGGAGGGTGCCCCCGGCGATGATGTTCTCCGTACCCACCCTGTCCCCGACCCACCTCTCCCGCACCCTGTTGCGGATGAAGTTTATGAGCTTCACCTTCCTCCAGTAGTGGACCTGCCACAGCTCCTCGTCGGGTATCTCATCGATCAGCTCCCACACGGCGGGGTTGTCGTGGTCCTCGAGCCAGCCGGGATCGAGGTGCCTGTTGAACAGGAGCTGCATCTTGGGTTCGATCCATGTGGGAAGGTGTATGCCGTTTGTGATGTGCCCTATGGGGATTTCCTCCTCCCCTTTGTCGGGCCACAGGGGCTGCCACATGCGGCGCGTCACCTCACCGTGCCTCTTGCTCACGCCGTTGCGGTACCCTGACATCCTGAGGGCGAAGGCCGTCATGTTGAACCCTGCAGAAGGGGCGGAGGGGTGGAGGCCGAGCCTGAGGAAGTCGTCCCGGCCGAGACCGAGGAGGGGGTAGTACCTGCCGAAGTACTTGTCCATGAGATGGAAGGGGAAGACATCGTGTCCTGCAGGCACCGGGGTGTGGGTGGTGAAGACGGTGGTCGCCCTCACCTCGCGGGCCGCTTCGTCAAAGCCCATCCCCCCTTCCATCCTCTCCCTTATCCTCTCCAGTATGGCAAAGGCCGGGTGCCCCTCGTTGAGGTGAAGCACCGAGTGCTTTATGCCGAGGCTGTTCAGCACCTCGCTCCCTCCTATGCCGAGCACTATCTCCTGGCGGAGCCTCTGCTCCAGGTCACCTATGTAAAGGCGGGCCGATATGGCACGGTTCCATGGGTCGTTCACCTCGAGGTCCGTATCCATGAGGTAGAGCTCTACCCTGCCTACCTGTACCTTCCACACAGCCACGTGGACGGCCGGTTCGATAAAAGGGACCTGGACGATGAGCTGCCCCCCGCCGTCACCAGCAACCCTTGAGATGGGGGCGGCGTCCCTGTCAAGGGACTCCTCCACATCCTCCTGCCAGCCGTCGGGCCTTATCCTCTGCCTCACGTACCCTTCCGGGTACATGAATCCCACCGCCACAAGGGGCACACCGAGGTCGCTGCACTCCTTCACGTGGTCTCCTGCCAGGAACCCGAGCCCCCCTGCATAGAAGGGAAGGGAGTGGTGGAGTCCGTACTCTGCAGAGAAGTACGCTATGGGCAGGTGGCAGGGATCGTCCAGGGTGAACCAGCCCTGTCTTTCTTCCATCTCCTTTCTGAACCTCGCCATGACCGCATCGTAGTGGCGGAGGTATTCCGGGTCCCGGGCAGCCCTTTCAAGGGTCTCCCTGGGAAGTTCCTTCAGCATCTTCACCGGGTTGTGGGTGGACTCCTTCCAGGCCTGGCGGTTCAGCATCTTGAATAGCATCCTTGCCTCGGGGTGCCAGCTCCACCAGAGATTATAGGCCAGTTCTCCAAGTCCCTTGATCCTTTCCGGAATCTTCTCGAACATCCCTCTACCTCCTTGAATCATTGGCCCCCGAACATCTGGAGAAGGGTTACCAGCGTGAAGGCCATACTAAAAAGCAGGGTCAATGAGCCAAAGATATTGTTGAATCTGGAGTTTCTGGACTCTCCAACGATCCTCTCATCGTTGTTAAGGAAGAGGAGGATCAGAACGAGAAGGGGAAGCACCATGCCATCGAGGATCTGACTGTAGTAGAAGGCCTCAACAGCGGAAAGGGGGGAGAGATAGATGGTGTCCCCTATGATAAGGGCTCCGAAGAAGACGGCATAGAATCCCTTGGCATCACTTACCTTGTGGTCCAGTCCCTCCCTCCATCCGAAGGCATCCGAGATGGCGTAAGCCGTTGAACCTGCCAGTACAGGGATGGCAAGGAAACCGGATGCAAGGATCCCGATACTGAAAAGAAGGAAGGCCCTTTCCGTTCCAAGTGGCTCCAGGGCCATGGCGGCATCCCTCACAGATTCAAGGGGAAGGCCCCTCCCATGGAGAACAACCGCGGCAACGATGATGATTGAAAAGGCAATGAGGTTGGAATAGACCATCCCGATGGCTGTATCCCATGCCACCTCCCTTGCCTGGGCGACGGTCTTGTGCTCCTCCCTCTCTTCGGCGGCCTGCCAGAAGAGGAGATAGGGGGATACGGTGGTTCCAAGGAGACCCAGTGCAGCCAGGAGGAAGGCAGGGGAACCTTTCATATGAGGGATGAAGGTGCTCCTTGCTATCTCTTTCAGATCGGGTTTCACCGTCACGGCGGCTACAAGATAGGCCAGGAGTACGAAGGTAAGGCCCATGAAGAACCTCTTTACGGTGCGATATGTCCTGAACACCACAAGGTAGGCGATGATGGCCGTGACAGGTACCATGAGGTAGACCGATTCAATGCCTGTGATCATCTCAAGGACGGAGGAGAGGCCGTGGAGATCGGCACCGATGGTGATGGTGTTGACCATGGCCAGAACCATCACCATGAAGAGGGAAAGACTCCTTGAATGGAAGGTCTGAACGATCTCCGGGAGGCTCTTTCCTGTTATCACCGCAAGGCGGGCGGCCATGTCCTGGAGGGCGATCATCATGGGGGTGGAGAGTAGCATAAGCCAGAGGAGGGAAAACCCTGTGGAGGCACCTACAGTCGTGTAGGTCACGATGCCAGCAGGATCGTCTCCAGCCCCTCCGGTGATGATGCCGGGCCCGAGGTCCTTTATGTGCCTCCTGCCCCTGCGGACCCTTTCAATGACCCTGCTGGACCTTACCTTCAAGCCTCTCTTCCATCTCCTTCACCCTGAGGGTTATCTTCATTACCGAGTCGGGGTTTAGGGATATGGAATCGATTCCCTCCTTCACAAGGAATTCCGCAAACTCTGGATAGTCACTCGGTGCCTGACCGCATAT
>WGFJ01000079.1 GCA_015492305.1 Deltaproteobacteria bacterium | reverse complement strand
GTATCTATTGAATATGGGGGTAGATGTGATCAAATCCTGCTTCATCTTCTCCTGGAGGATGTAATCTGGGAGGTATGCAGGGGTGAGGATCTCTCCATCCATAAGGGTTATGGCCCTCTCTATTACATTCTTCAACTCCCTCACATTCCCAGGCCATTCATAGGACTGGAGGATGGAATAGACCTCACAATCAACCCTTGAGACCTTCTTTCCCATATCAGAAGCGCACTGCTGCACGAAGTGATCTACAAGCAAGGGTATGTCTTCCCTTCTTTTCCTGAGAGGAGGCAGGTGGATGGTTATCACATTCAACCTGTAGAAGAGATCCTTCCTGAAGCTTCCCTTCTCAACCGCCTCCTTAAGATCCTTGTTTGTGGCTGAGAGGATACGTACATCCACATCTATAAAGCTCGTCCCTCCCACCCTCCTCAGCTGGCGCTCCTGGATCACCCTGAGAAGCTTTGCCTGCAAGTTTATACCCATATCTCCTATCTCATCAAGGAAGACCGTCCCTCCATCGGCAACCTCAAAGAGCCCTTTCTTGGTCTTGTAGGCACCTGTGAAGGCCCCTTTCTCATGCCCAAAGAGTTCGTCCTCAAGGAGATGCTCTGGAAAGGAGGCACAATCTATGGGTATGAAGGGCTTCGCATATCTTCTGCTGTTGGCATGGATGGCCCTTGCTATCAACTCCTTACCCGTTCCCGTCTCACCGATGATGAGGACATTTGCATCCGTCTTGGTGACCTTGTTCATCATCTCAAATACATCCTGCATCAGAGGGCTCTTGCCCACGATATTCTTGAAGCCAAAGATATCCCTCAGTTGCCTCGTGAGGTTGTAGTTCTCCTCCTTGAGTCTCTTCTGGGTGAGGGCCCTTTCTATCACGATCCTCAACTGGTCCAGTGAGAAGGGTTTGGGTATGAAGTCAAATGCCCCCTTTTTAACCGCCCTTACAGCATTCTCGATGGTGGCATAGGCGGTGATCATTATGACGATCATCTCGGGATCCAGGTCCTTACAGAAACTGAGTATCTCAAACCCGTCCTTCTTTGGCATCTTGAGATCGGCAAGGACAATATCGGGCTGAAGCCTTTCTATCGTCTTCAGGGCCGCTTCACTATCGCTCTCTGTGGTGCAGGA
Organism: Deltaproteobacteria bacterium; assembly: GCA_015492305.1. Classification (GTDB taxonomy): domain Bacteria; phylum Desulfobacterota; class GWC2-55-46; order S146-80; family S146-80; genus S146-80. The sequence continues at coordinate 23,722 of WGFJ01000079.1, read as the reverse complement.
ATACCCCATCTTTGTGAGGAGCCTCGAGTAGTTCTCGAGCATCTCCCTTTCATCGTCTATGACCAGGATCTTTGCCTTCCTCTCAGTCATCCTGTCCTTCTATGCCTGTGGAAGGAGGACGGTAAAGGTGCTCCCCTTACCAGGTTCGCTCTCCACAAGGATATCGCCACCGTGCCCCTTCACTATGCTCATGGAGATGGAAAGGCCAAGACCCGTCCCCTTCCCTATCCTCTTTGTGGTGAAGAAGGGATCGAATATCTTGGAAAGGATCTCCCTCGGTATACCCTTGCCCTTATCCCTTATCCTCACCTCTATGAAACCATCCCTTGCCTTTGAACGACCTATCCCGATCTCAACCACCCCTCCATGGGCCATGGCATCCACCGCATTATCAACAAGGTTGGTAAAGACCTGTTCGAGCTTCTCCTCATCCCCCTTCACCTTCGGCAGATCAGGCTCGGCCTGTATGGGGAAGTCAAAGCCCTCTACCTTCCTGTCCTCCCTGAAGGTATCCACAACCCTCCTTACAAGGGCCACTATATCCACAGGGGTGTGTCTGTCCACATGGCTCCTTGAAAAGACAAGGAGATCCCTGACCATGGACGATATCCTTCCAGCGTATGTACTTATGACCCTGAGGTCCTGAAGTACCTCCTCTGGGAGGCCCTTCTCCTCTGCCTCCATGAGGAGACACTCGATGCGGTTGAGGATGATGCTTGATGGGTTGTTTATCTCGTGTGCCAGTCCTGCCACAAGCCTCCCCACGGCTGCTATCTTTTCCGACTGGAGGAGCCTCATCTGAAGGGTCTCAAGTTTCTTTATCTTCTGCTCAAGGGCGATGTTGAGCTTCCTTATCTCCCTGTTTGCCTCCTCCAGTTCCCTCTTTTCCTCCTCCACCCTGGCAAAGAGGTTGGCCCTCTGGATGGCAAGGGATATCTGATTGGCTATGGCAAGGAGTATCTCCAGATCCCATGTGGTAAAGGCATCCTTCCTCAGGCTCTCCATGCTTATGGTGCCGAAGTGTTCCTTGCCCCCTATGATGGGGATGCAGACATGGGACATGATCCTGCCCTTATGTCTCACCCTGTTCTCACAGAACTCACGGTCCCCGTCGGTCACGATCATGGGAAGACCATCCCTCAGGGTCTTGCACCTCTCCACAAAGCAGCTCTTGTGATACCTCTCCTTCCTGTCCAGGCCATCAGGACCACATGCAACAACCAGCTCCATCTTCCCCCTTTCCTTGACAAGGTGGATGGAACATGTATAGGGCCTGAAGAGCCTGTAGACCTCAAGCACCACAGAATCGAGTATTTCCTCGAGGTTGAGGGGAAGGTAGCCTATGATGTTACTGATCTTGATGATCGTGGACAGTTCTGTGAACTTGTCCCTTCCTACTGAGGCCCTCTTGCCGTTCAGGACCTGCATCTCTCACTCCCTCTCAGGGCATCTACTGAATGAACGACCATGGCCCCCCAAGGTAGAGGGCGTGCAAGAATCGCTCTTCAAAGTCAGGCGCCATAGCCATATCTATGCACTCCATAGATGAGGCAATCTCACATGCCTCATCCACCTTCTTCCTTTCAAGGAGGGCCATAATGAGCCCCTTTAGCGGGGCATCTCTGACGACCTCTATCCTGTCAGGGGTAAGGGGGGGAAGGAGTCCGATGGTGAGGGCATCCTCCTTCGTCACACCGCTGCCAAAGGAACCGGTCAGGTATATCCTCTCAAGGTCATCTACACCAAGACCTGCATAGTCGAGGAGTATGCCTATGCCCGTGGCTATGGCTGCCTTTGCCTTCTGGATCTCCTGGATGTCCCTGTTCCTCACTATGATGGGCTCACCTGTTGAGGTCTCCCCACCATGGACAAGGATAAAGCCCCTTTCATCCCATCTTCCCTTGTAGCCCCTTTTCACAAACCTCCCCTTTTCATCAACAAGACCTTTCCGGATAGACTCGGCAAGGAAGGAGATCATCCCTGATCCGCAGATACCTTTAGGCCTTCCACCGCCCCATGTCCCGTAGACGACCCTATCGTCATCTCCCATCCTCACCCAGGTTATGGCACCCTTCGAAGACCTCATCCCAAGACCCGATAGATGCCCCTCAAAGGAAGGACCTGCACTTGCACTGGTGGCAAGGAGACTGCCTTTACAGGCAAGGACGATCTCACCGTTCGTGCCAAGGTCTACCATAAGCACAGGGCCCCTGCATCTATGAATACCTGTAGCCAGTATACCAGCAACTATATCACCACCTACAAACCGCCTGCCACCTGGAAAGACGGAGATCCTGGAAGAGGGATTCGCCCTCAGGCCCTGCACATCGCCTTTGCTCATTGTGCAGAAGGTGGAGGAGAGGGCAAGATTGGGATAGAGGCCGAGGCCATGAGGATCAAGACCCATGAAAAGATGGGACATCACAGGGTTTCCTGCAACCATCACTTCATAGATGTCCCCCTTACTGGAGGAGGTTACCCTCAAGAGCTCCCCCACAAGGGTGTTTATACCCGTCAGGATGAGGCGCTTGAGCCTCCTTATCCCCTCTTTTCCCCTTTGGAAGGCAAGCCTTGTCAGCATGTCCGCTCCAAGAGAAAGCTGTGGATTCGGGATGTGTCCCCTTGCAAGGACATAACCATTGATGAGGTCGATGAGGGCACCGCTGATATTGGTTGTCCCAATGTCAATGGCCACACCAAAGACCTTCGGGGTGGACTTTAGATCCATCACCTCCATCTCCCCTTCATCCACCACGGCGAACCCTTTCAACCTCCCCCTTCGTCTGTTGAGGGCCTTAAGGGCTTGATAGGAGACCCTATATCCCCTTCCCACCTTCTCCAGGACAGCCCTGTCAGAGGATCCGGTTCTCTCCAGGTCGGATCTGGAAATGGAGAGCTCCACCACCCTGAAGGGGTTGTCTAAAACCACACCTTCAATGGGATAGGTTATGTCCTCCACCGAGATCTCCCTTTCATCCATACTCTCGGGAGGGACCTCAACGCGGAGGGAATCCATAACCTTCACCTTACAGGCAAGCCTGAACCCCTTTTCAATCCTTTCCTTTCCAAGGATGAGTTCCTCTGTGCCTGTTGGGGGATTGGTCACACCGGATCTCACAAGGACCTTGCACTTCCCACAGGCACCATTGCCGTTGCAGAGGCTGGAGATGAACACCTCAGCGCTGATAGCAACCTTCAACAGGTTGCTACCCAGAGGTGCATCCACACCCTTACGGAAGGGCTCAAACAGGACCTCAGGAGCCAAAGGATCCCTCTCCCCTATCTTGGAGTATCACAAAATTCTCTTCATCCCAGTCAAGACAAAGGAGCCTTTTAAGCAAGGATAGGTCACCATCCGTCTCTGTATACTGCCAGCCCATCTCAAGGGCTGAAGCCCTTGCCCTTTCCAGGACATCGCTCTCCTCTACCCCTGTCCTTATGAAGACGCCTCTCCTGTAACCCCCATAGGTAAGGTCCTTTATGGCCTGGACCTCTCCTTTATCGAGGAACCCCTCCCAGTCTGCCATCTTTTCTGCCGGTGTCCCATCCTTCTCGATCCAGCCATTGCTCATGAAGTAGGTGCCACTGCAGGAAGACATGATTTCACGCCTCCTCCTGGTAGAACCGAGGAGAAGATCTATGCAGTCATGGACCCTGGGAAAGACCACCGGAACGCCCCTTGCCACAAGTCTTCTGGTAACACCTCCACAGAGACCGTAAAGGAGAAGGATGCACCTGTAGCCAGTAGAGGAATCTATGATGGACTGGAGTGTGTCTCTGAGCCTGGCAGGGCTTCCATGGTACTTCATCCCAAGGAGGGTAAGATCATACGGGTAATGGACCCCATGGAGCATCTCCATGATCTCCCTTTCCATCACCTCACACCCGACTATCCTTACCCTCTCCCTAATTACCCTGTCCACAGCCTACAGACCTTCCCGCCTCTACCAGGACCCTGAGGTTCTCCGGTCTTGCCTCAAGAGGGATCTCACAACCCGATCCCAGGAGGAAGCCCCTTCTCTCCCCTATCTCCCCGATGACCCTGGCAATCTCCTCCTTCATAGAGGCCTCATCCAGGGTATTGAATAGAAAGGGTTTGATATTACCGTTTATTGCAACCCGAGGGATCATCCTCCTTGCATCACTCAGGGACACAGAGTAGTCGATAGTGGCAAGGTCTATGGAGGCCTCTGGGTAGAGGGGAAGGATGGTGGAGGTATTTCCGGCTGTGCTCATCCATGCTATCGGTGAGCCTGCCCTCCTGAAGGCCTCAAAGACCCTCTTCAGGTTCGGCAACTCGAAGGCCTCGAAGACCGCCTTTGGTATTACATTTGGAGAGGCCATGGGATTGAAGACTATAGGCACATGGGCCCCGGCCTCCATGATGGCAAGGCCAAACCTTATTGTAACATCGGTGGTAAAGGCAAGGACCCTCTTCACCCTATCAGGTTCATCCACCATAAGGTAGAGGAGCCTCTCAAGACCCAGGAGCTGGCCTGCAATGCTCACAGGGCCAAGGACATTCCCCACCACAAGGGCCTCCTCACTTACCTCCCTTCTCAGTATCCTGCAGGCCTTAAGGATCACGGGCATCCTTCCGGCCTTCTCCGGGTCCGGAAGTCTCAGCCCTGTCAGATCATCTGAACCCTCAAGGACATGTCTCACTATGTAGGGATAAGAATCCTCAGGGTAGGAGAGTTCACACCCAAGGGCCTCTGCCTCAACGGAGAGATCGGCAAAGGCAAACACACAATCGTAGTCAAAGTCCCTCCAGGCCTCCAACTGGCATGCGGCAAGGGTCTCACCGTCACACACATAATCCCTCACTTTGACACCCCTGTACCTTGCCGAGAAGGCAAAGACCTCCGGGACAACGGGCAGTCTGTCGGTATCCTCGAACCTTACAGCCCTCAATACCCTCTCAAGGCCCTTCACCCCTCACCCCCCTTTATGTAATGAAGGGCGTGGAATACATCCCTTGCCACAAAGTCCACATTGAGGTCCCCTGGGGTTGCCTGCTGCAAGGCAGCACCACCTGCCACGACCTTTATCCCCTTCCCTCCCCTGCCGTGGAGCAGGGACCTTACCTTCCGCACCTCCGGGTAGGTAAGGGTGATGAGTGAGGATATGCCTATGACCTCTGCTCCTTCTGAAAGGGCAGTGGCCACAAAGTTCTGGGGAGGTACATCCTTACCCAGGTCTATCACCCTGAATCCATGGGCCATGAGGATGGTCCTAACGATGTGTTTGCCGAGTTCATGGATATCGCCCTGGATGGTCCCGAGGATAACGACCCTTCCCCTTCCATCGGGTTCGATCCTGCCCTCCATGTGCCTGACCACCACCTCATCCATCACCCTCATAACGGCCCTTCCGGCAAGCATGATCTCAAGGAGGTTGAACTCCTCCATGGTGCACTTCACATCGAGGGAGTGGAGGGCGCTGCTCAGACCATAGTGGATAAGGTCCTCCACGGGAAGGCCCTCATCCAGGAGGTACCTTGATACCTCCACAGCCCTTTTACCATCCCCTTTAAGGATAGCCTCGGAGAGATCCTGTATGGAAAAGAGGATCTTCATATAGACTGGAGTGATGCTTTAAGGAAGATTTAATACCTTATACCACAGAGGTATGGCTTCGTCAAAAGAAAAGGTCTTTGGAGATTCTGGAAGGGATGGACACCTGACCCGCAATCGGGGAAGGACCTTCGCACCCCTCCATGCTATCCTATGGGAGGTTTAAACCACCTGAGTCTGAGGGCATTACTCACCACACTGACCGATGATAGACCCATGGCCGCTGCAGCAAGCATGGGATTGAGCAGGAAGCCGAAGAAGGGGTATAGGACGCCCGCAGCCACCGGTATAAGGGAGACATTGTAGAAGAAGGCCCAGAAGAGGTTCTGTTTGATGTTCCTTATGGTGGCACGGCTCAAGGCAATGGCGGTGACGATACTCCTGAGGTCACCACCTATGAGGGTGATGTCCGAGGCCTCCATGGCTATATCCGTGCCCGTCCCTATGGCTATACCCACATCGGCCTGGGCAAGGGCAGGGGCATCGTTGATGCCGTCACCCACCATGGCAACAACCTTCCCCTCCTCCTGGAGCCTCTTCACCATCTTTGCCTTATCCTGGGGAAGGACCTCTGCAAAGACCCTGTCTATCCCCACCTGCCTTGCTATGGCCTTTGCAGTCCTCTCGTTGTCCCCGGTTATCATGAGGACCTCAAGGCCGAGTCTGTGGAAGGCGGAAACAGCCTCCTTTGAGTAGGGCTTGAGGGTGTCGGCCACGGCGATGATACCGGACACAACTCCATCTATGGCCACGTACATGGGTGTCTTGCCCTCGTCAGAGAGCCTTGAGGCATCTTCTTCGAGTCTGCCGGGATCAAGGCCCCTGTCCTTCATGAGCTTTATATTCCCGAGGAGGACCGGCTTCTCATCCACCATGCACTCTATCCCGTGACCAGGGATGGCCTTAAAGCCCTCAGGATCCCTGAGTGCTATACCCCTTTCCATTGCCTCGTGGACAATGGCCTCTCCAAGGGGATGCTCTGACCCCTTCTCTGCGGATGCGGCGTAGAAGAGGAGTTCCTCCTCTGAGAGGCCTTCCCCTGTCACCACATCCGTTACCTGGGGCTCCCCCTTTGTAAGGGTCCCTGTCTTATCAAGGATGATGGCATTGAGCTTGTGGGCCGTCTCAAGGGCCTCCCCACCCCTTATGAGGATGCCGTTCTCTGCCCCCTTTCCTGTACCGACCATGATGGATGTAGGTGTTGCAAGGCCAAGGGCACATGGACAGGCTATTATGAGGACGGCAACGAAGTTGAGGAGGGCATGGTTAAAGGCCGGCTCGGGTCCAAAGAGGTACCAGACGATGAAGGTTATTACCGCTATCACTATAACGGTGGGAACGAAGTATCCGGCAATACGATCTGCAAGCCTTGCAATGGGTGGCTTGGAGCCCTGTGCCTCCTGGACCATCTTTATGATCTGGGCAAGGGCAGTCTCCTTCCCCACCTTCGTTGCCCGGAACTTGAAGGAACCCGTCTTGTTTATGGTTGCCCCTATGACCTCGTCCCCCACGGTCTTCTCAACGGGTATGGACTCCCCTGTGATCATGGACTCATCCACTGCCGAGTAGCCCTCCACTATCACCCCGTCTACAGGTATCTTCTCCCCGGGCCTTACGACCACTATGTCACCCACCCTCACCTCCTCCACAGGGACATCGATCTCTCTGCCATCCCTCACGACCCTTGCCGTCTTTGCCTGGAGGCCTATGAGCTTCCTTATGGCCTCGGAAGTCTGTCCCTTTGCCCTCATCTCAAGGAGGCGGCCAAGGAGGATGAGGGTGATGATCACCGCTGCCGTATCGAAGTATATCTCCCCCCCTCCCTTCACCGCAAAGAAGGAAGGAAACAGGATGGCTGCGAGGCTGTAGAAGTAGGCAGCCGATGTGCCCACAGCTATGAGGGTGTTCATGTCAGCCGTGCCGTGCCTGAGGCCTGCCCATGTCCCCCTGTAGAACTGCCAGCCACACCAGAACTGGACAGGGGTGGCAAGGAGGAAGAGGACGAACCAGTTCTGCAGGACAGAGGGGACCCATGGAAACCACTCCGGAAAGCTTCCGAGAAAGATGGGGATGGAGAGGAGGGCCCCTACAATTACCTTTTTCTTCAGCCTCTGGTAGGCCTCCTTTCTCGTCCGCTCCTCCCGCTCAAGGATGTCTTCTTCAGGCCTTATCTCGGGTATCTCGTAGCCTGCCTCGGCAACAGCCCTCCTGATGTCATCGATGGATGTCACCTTTGGGATGTACTCCACAGCGGCCTCTTCAAGGGCAAAGTTCACCGAGGCATGGACCACCCCTGCAACACCCTTCAGGGCCTTTTCCACCTTCTCCACACAGGATGCACAGGACATGCCGTGAACAGGGAGGGTGACCTTTTCTGTTACAACCTCGTAACCAAGATTCTTTACAGCCTCCACGATCTCTCCTATCCCTACCTCTTCAGGATCGAAGACAACCCTTGCACTCTCAGTGGCAAAATTCACACTCGCCTCCAGGACACCCTTGATCCCAGAAAGGCCCTTCTCTATCCTTGCAGCACAGCTTGCACAGCTCATCCCCTTTATGGGGAGATCAATGCTCATGCCTGTGCGGGCCACTTCCATCTCCATCCTCGATCACCTCCTTGAGTGAATCCCCTCTTCAGCAACAGCCTCCGCCCTTTTCCTCCTTCTCGATGTATCTTTCCGGATCCTTCTCGAACTTCTCCTTGCAGGCAACAGCGCAGAAGTAGTAGGTCTTACCCTTGTACTCGCAGGTTGCCGCTGCCTCCTCTGGTTTTACCTCCATGCCGCATATGGGGTCCTTTGCCATCTCTGATCACCTCCTTTCTAAAAAGCCGTGTCTCAGAAGCAGCCCATCTCCTTGAAGGCCTTCTTCTGGTCAGGGGTGAGGATACCCATGAGATCCCTGTAGAACCTGATCCTCTCAAGCCTGAGCCTTGCCCTCTTCCCCTCTATCTCCTTCACCTTCTCCTCCACCCTGGCCATGTCTACCGGCTCCTGATCGAGGAGGGCCTTGAGATCGATCTCTGCTATCTTGATATCGGAATGGAGCCTTATGGCCTCTTTCCTGTAGGCCCTCTCCATCTCCTTTGCCTTCTCCACCTGTTCCTCACTCAGGCCAAGCCTCTCCTTCAGCATCTCCACAGAAGGGCCGTGATGGCCGTATCCCTTATGGCCTCCCATATGGCCCATGGAGGGACAGGCCTCCATGCCCTTTCCCATCATCCCCTTCATACCCTGCATCATGCCCTTCATCATCCTCTCCATCATCTGCCCCATCATCCGTCCCATCATCTCACCGAAGTTCTCCGGCCCCATCATGCCATGTCCCATCCCTGGTCCTCTTCCCATGGCCTCTTCCCTGCTACCAAGTGTTGCCGTAAGGACCATCTCCCTCCCCTCTCTCAGGAGCTTTACGGAGACCTTCTGCCCGGGTGAGGCCTTGCGCAGAAAGGAGATCAGGTCCTCCACACCCTCCACCTTCTGCCCGTCTACCTCGATGATCACATCCTCCCTCTTGATACCTGCCCTGTCGGCAGGACCATTCGTGGTGACATCCGACACAAGAGCACCCCTTGTCCCTTCCAGACCCAGGGACCTTGCGATTTCAGGGGTAAGGTCCTGGATGACCACCCCGAGCCAGGCCCTCTTGGCCATTCTCTGACCCATCATGCCCGATCCCTCCCCCATATAGGCGTAGGCACCAAGGGTGAGGAAGAAAAAGATAACCACAAAGGATAATGCCATTACTGCGGATCTCTTCATGATCCACCTCCTTATAAGGCCTCTGATGGGCCCAGTTTTTTAAACTACTCCTTGAGGAGTTCTTCGACGATGGCCTTGGCATGATCGCTATCCCACTCCCTGTCACCGAGGACCTTTGCCGCTATCCTCCCCTCCCTGTCTATGAGGAATGTGGTCGGGATACCCATGACCCTGTACATCTCTGCCACACTGCCCCCTTCATCGAGGAAGGACGGAAAGGTAAGGTCAAAGTCCTTCATGAAGTCCTTCACCGTATCGGCCTCCTCCATATAGTTCACCCCGATGACCACAAAGCCCCTGTCCTTGAAGGCCCTGTAGAGCCTCTCTATGGATGGCATCTCCTTCCTGCATGGAGGACACCACGAGGCCCAGAAGTTGAGAAGTATCACCTTGCCCCTGAAGTCCTTGATGGACCTCTTCTTCAGGTCTCCATCCCTCGTAAGGAAGGAGAGGGTAAACTCCGGGGCATCCACCCTCTTTTTGAACTTTATAGCCCTCATGGCCTTGTAGTGATCCTCCTCCGCCCTGCCAAGGACAGGAAGGACGATGAATAAGACCAGGATAAGGATCAAAGACCTCCTCATACTCCCCTCCTTAAGGTCTAAAGATTATCTGATGGGGCTGGGGCCCCACCTCTATGGTGGCAACCCTGCTCTCATCTTTCGTGTCAAAGACCATAACCTCCCCCTTACCCGGTAGAGAGAGATAGACGAAGCGCCCGTCAGGTGTGATGCTCAGGTGACCCGGTCCCATGGGCGTTCTTATACGCTTCAAGACCTTGAGACTGGCGGTATCTATGACCCATATGGTGCCCTCCCCCATGTTGGAGATGTAGACCTTCCTGCCGTCAGGGGTTACCGCCACGCCGTGGGGGATCTTGCCCGTCTTCAGGCTCCCCAGGACCTTTCCCTTAAGTGGATCTATCACCAGGAGGCGATCCCTGCGACCCTGGGTAACATAGATCCTCCTTCCATCACGGGAAACGGCGATGTGTCCCCTCCCACCGGCATCGGGGATCCTGGATATGACCCTCCTCTTCCTCACATCCACCACGGCAAGGTCCTTTGAGCCCACATTCATCACATACACCTTCCTCCCGTCAGGGCTGACCTCGACATAGAAGGGCTTTTCACCCACATCGATCCTGTCGATCTCTGCAAGCCACTTCGTATCGATCACAACGAGGCCTTCCTTCTCTGGAGATACGGCAAGGAAGAGATATCTCCCATTCGGGGTTACAGCACCGTGGTGGGAAGCCTTGCCGACCCGCACAGAGGAGACGATCCGTCTTGCCCTGGTATCCACCACGGTAAGGAACTCTGTTCCACCATACATGCTGGGAAGGTAGAGGTACCTTCCATCAGGGGAACCCATCACGCCATGGGGGTTCCTGCCCCCGGGCAGGGTGTCCACCACCTTGAAGGTGCGGGTATCTATCACCTTGATCGAATCGGACGAGGCCATGGCCACATATGCCCTGCTGTAGGGGGCGGAAAAGGAGGTGGAGGGGATGAGCAGAATGGCAAGGCCTGCAAGGATGATCTTTCCGAGAAAGCGTTCCATAAGACCTCCTATATACCCGTTTCGATGGGGAGCTTCCACTTCAACACCCTCTCCCTGATCCCACCCACATCACCTATGAGCACTTCGACAAAGGGATCGTCCTTCCTGAGGACGGGATTGCCTTCCCTGTCCCTACCCGGAAACCTGAGCACGCCGAAGAGGTGGTGTCCCCCTCCCCTTGGAGACTCCCAGGCCTTTGCCTTGAAGATCCTGCCCCTTGCATCCCTCAGAAAGGAGAGTCTTTCCATCTGATACTGTTCCAGATCCACCGTGTGGGTGTTCATGGCCACCTGAAAGAGGAGATCTTCTCCGGAATAGAGGGCATCAGGGTTTATAAGGGTAACACTCACACTGACAGGCCCTTCCCTGTGGTACCTTGTGAGGGTCCTTGATGCAAGGCGGACCACCCTTGCCTTTCCCTTACCATCAAGGACCTCCACCTCGACCCTGTCACCCAGGTTTATACAGGGCAGAGCCCTCATGTCGTGGGTGTAGTTGAAGTTGATAAGACCGTACTCCTTTGTCCTTATCCCCCCATCACAGTTGAGAAGCCCCCCTTCCACAGGTCTGCAGTTCATGTCGTAGATACCCATGCCTTTGAATCTGCCCGGTTTTACCGCTGGAGCGGTAATAACCCCTTCGAAGACCTCGGCCCCGTAAAGGGAGGATGGAATAGAAAAGAGGATCAAGAGAGAAAGGGCTGTGAAAAATGGTTTCTTCAACATCTCTACCTCCTTGAAGGACCCCTGGTCCCTGCTCGTAAGAATCTCTTTACCTTCTTTATGAGGATCGAAGAGGCAACCTTCAACCAGAGGATGAAGGAGCCCTTTATCCTCCTCCTTATGTCCTCAAGGAAGAAATGGTAGTCCTTCTCACCCCTCAATACCCGGTAGTAATCCTCCATGAGGGAGGTGTTCTGCTCGAGGACAGAGTACCAGAGGTCCGGGTAGTTGTATACAAGGTCTGCCACCTTCGAAGCGGCCTCAAATTCAGAGAACAGTTCTGACCTCAAGGCCCCCTCCACCCTGCCCGGGTCAATGGAGTCCCAGCCATGAAGGACCTCATTGGCCACAATGGTTGCCGATTTCATGGCGTAGTATATGCCCTCCCCAAGGAAGGGGTCCACAAGGTTACCTGCGTCCCCTACAAGGGCCACCCTTCCCCTCGCAAGCCTTGAGGATGTATCGTTAAAGGCAGGGATAACCCATCCCCTGAGCTTGGAGAAGGTAAGGGATTCAAGCCCCTTGCCCCTGATAAACCCTTTAAAGCACTCCTTTATGTCTTCAACCTCCTGCTTAAGGCCGGCAACCCCGACAGAGATGGCACCATCCTTGGGGAAGACCCATCCATAACCGTAAGGGACATACCCGAAGTCTATCCATGCAACACCTTCGAGCTTTCCGAGTATCTCCCCTGAAACCTTTGCCTCCCCTTCCATGGCAACGCCTGTCAATCCCTTGAGGTCGGGAAAGAAGGTCCTCGCCACGATGCTGAAGGGGCCATCAGCACCTATGAGGTATCGGCCTTCATAGGTGCCCTTCTCTGTTACAGCCCGGACATGGCCATCCCCTTCAACAACCTCAACAACCCCCTCCCCATCCCTTACCTCAACACCCTCGGCCTTTGCCATCTCAACGAGGAGGGTATCGAATCTTTCCCTCTGGACCATGTATCCGATGGGCCTCTCAGAGAGGATGGTCAGTTCCCTTTCAAAACGGCTGGTGAAGACAGCCCCACTTATGGTGTGCTCGACCACACCGCTGATATCGAAGTCTATAAGGGCATCTATCTTCTTGGAAAGGCAACCACCGCAGGGCTTGTATCGGGGAAACCGCTCCCTGTCAAAGGCTATGACCCTGAGTCCCCCTCTCTGGAGGAGCCTTGCAGCGGTAGCACCTGCAGGACCAAGGCCAACAACGATCACATCATACCTTTCCACCTTCAATCCTCCTCTCCTTCCTCTGGCAGTCCCTTCTGTATCTCCTCACCCGGTCTGTGTTCGAGCAACCTTATATGGGAGAAGGCATGGACATAGGCAAGGACCTGCCATATCTCCTCCTCACTCAGGACTTCCTTAAAGGCCGGCATGGCCGAGTTGAAAGGCGGAAAGCCACCACCCTCGCTGACCCTCCAGAACAGGTAGTCATCCCTTGTCTCTGCCATCATCCGACTCTGGGTAAAGTCGGCAGGCCTGGGATCAAGGGTCCTGCCAAGGATGCCATCCCCCTTACCTTCCGGTCCATGGCACAGCTCACACTTCTCCTTGTATATCCTGCTCCCTGCAATTATGGCCCTTAGATCGGTCCAGTAGGGGTTCTTCTTCCCCCTGTAGTCGGCCGGGACCTTGATGTGCTCCATCCTCTCGTGGGCAAGACCCTGGGAGAGGGGAAAGGGAAGGGAAAGGAGCGCAACAAGACCTGCTATCCATACCTTCATACCACCCTCCTACCTAACGAATCTGTCTATGGTCTCCATCAACTCCTCTATCTTCCTTGTGGAGTTGCCCATCCGTATGGCCTCGGACACACAGCTCTCCACATGCCTCTTCATCACTATCAGTGCCACCTGCTCAAGGGCCCTTTTCACAGCGGTGATCTGATTCACTATGTCTATGCAGTACCGCTCTTCCTCCACCATCTTCTGGATGCCCTTTATCTGGCCCTCTATCTTCCTCAATCTCGTCAAGGCCTTTTCTTTAACCTCCTGGTCTATCAACTCCAACACCTCCTTATACCATATAGGGGTATATAGTATATTTCTTGATGGATGTCAACAGGTTTTTGCTGCCCTTTCAAGTTTTCTCATCAATTCATCCAGAGTAGCCTTGTATTTGAAGGCCTTCCTTCCATTTATGAAGAGGACCGGGATCTCCTCACCGTACCTCTCCAGGAGTTCCCCATCCTGTGAGATATCTATCTCCACCACCTCGAAGGGGATGAACCTTCTTGCCTCTTCAAGGATGGCCTTCATTTCTTCACAGAGACAACATCCCTCCTTTGTCATGAGCTCAACCTTTATCCTCGGTCTGTCCTGCCTCAAGGCCCCCTCCCCTAATACTCCTTCTCAAAGGCCCTGACAAGGCCAACCACCTTCTCCACCATGATCTGGAACACCCTTTTGCCCTTCTCCTTCGATGCCTTCTGGGGGTTTCCCCACACCCCTCCCCTCCAGTACCTCACCTTATCCCTCACTATGAAGGGCCTCGGGAATTCTGGATACTCTTCAGGGGACCTTCCCCTCACAAGGTCCTCCCTTATGTAGAGCACAAGGGATGTCTCAACCTCACCGGCATGGGAGTCATTCTCTGTCTCCTTTATCCCCTCCTCACCTGAAAGCAGGTCATAGAGGCACAGGGCTGCAACCTTTATACCTTCAAGGTTCCGGACAATGTCCTCGCAGGCCTCCTTTATGGCTGTGAGGTGGGAGCCCCCTCCGTGACCAGAGAGGATGAGGAACCTCCTCAACCCCTTATCAAAGCCAGACCTCAAGATATCCCTTACGACGGCCCTCATGGTATCAAACCCTATCCCTATGGTGCCAGGGTGCATTGCAGTGGATGTGCAGACCCCGTAATGGATGGGAGGGGCAAGGAGCACAGGGACACGCCTCTCAACCTCCTTTGCCACGGCCCAGGCAACCATGGTATCCGTTGACAGGGGAAGGTGACCTCCGTGCTCCTCCACCGTCCCAGAGGGCAGGATAAGGACCCTGTCAAGGGATGAAGCAAAGTCCTCCATGGTGATCTCTTCCACAACCATTACCCCCTCCTTGAGTTTTTTAGAAAGGATAGCAAAAAAGGTGGATAATGTCATGGTTAAGGAGGGGGATTTGGTATATATTTTATCTGTGGAGAGAAGGGCCAGAAGACCGAAGGCTGCCATATTCGACCTTGATGGGGTGATAGTGGATACAGTGCCCCTCCACTTCAGGGCGTGGAAAAGCACCTTCTTGAGATACGGCAAGGACCTGACCTTTGAAGAGTACAAGGAAAAGATCGATGGCATCCCGAGGATAGATGGTGTGAGGGCCGTCTTTCCCGATCTTCCGGAGGACAGGGTCCTGAAGATCGCCGAGGAGAAACAGAAGGAGTTCCTCAGGGCCCTTGATAAAGAGGGGGTAAAGGTGTATCAAGATGCACTGGATCTCATAAGGACCCTCAAGGGATCAGGCCTCAGGGTGGCTGTAGTATCATCAAGCAAGAACTGCATACCCGTCCTGAGAAGGGCGGGTATAGAAGGGCTCTTCGATCTCATCGTCCCCGGACAGGAGGTAAGGAAGGGGAAGCCCCATCCCGAGATCTTCCTTCTTGCTGCGAATAGGCTTGGCCTTGAGCCCAGGGAATGCGTGGTCTTTGAAGATGCAACCCTCGGGGTGAAGGCGGCAAAGAGGGGTGGCTTTCCCTGTATAGGGATAGACAGGTACGGCGATCCAGCAAGGCTGGAGGAAGCAGACCTTGTGGTGGATGACCTCTCCTCTGTAGATCTCAAGACCCTGGAGGAACTGTTACAGTGAACAACAGCCTCCATCACGAAGGGAAGGAGTGGATCCTCAGGGAGGAAGGGTGGTCAGAGGATCTCCAGAATGTGAGGGAGAGCCAGTTTGCCCTGGGAAACGGCTACATGGCCATGAGGGGTATCCTCGAGGAGGTGCCGGTGGGTGCCCAGCCCGGCACATACCTTTCCGGCATCTACGATGGGATGGGGTCCCTTGTGGAGGAACTGGTGAACCTGCCGAATCCTGTAAACATCAGACTTGTCGTTGAGGGGGAGAAGCTCGGTGTGGAGACAATGGATGTGGTGGAACACTCCAGGGTCCTCAACCTGAAGAAGGCCATCCTTTCCCGCAGGACCGTATTCAGGGACAGGAAGGGGCGACACTACGACTACAGATCCCTGCGATTCATCTCCATGGCAAGGGAGAATGTGGGTGCCTTCCAGGTCCTCCTCACCCCCCTCGATGAGGGGTGCATCATCGACATCAACACAGGGATCGACACATCGGTCCACAACAGGGAGACCATAACAGAGGGCAAGAAGGTCCACTTCCGGATAAAGGACATCGCCGCCACAAGGGCCATAAACTACCTTGCGGTGGACACCCTGGAGAAGAGGCACACCATCATCTACTGGTGCGGTGTGTATTTTCTCATAAACGGCAGGAAGAGGACCCACAAGGAGTCCTTCTTCTCCACAAGGCTTGAGAAGGGAAGGCCCCTGGTGATCACCAAGATCTTCACCCTCAAGCACTTCCCCTACATGGATGATCCATCCCGTGCAAGGGAGGAGACCCTGAAGGACTTCAGGAAGGTCTTCCGGACAGGTTTCGACTACCTCCTTTCAGAGCACATAGCATCCTGGGGCACCCTCTGGAAGGAGGCGGACATCCTCATAGATGGCGATGAGGAGACTCAGAGGAGGTTGAGGTTCACACTCTACCACCTCCTCATCTGTGCACCCAGGGACAGGGGTTTCTCGAGCATCGGGGCAAGGACCCTCACCGGGGAGGGATACAACGGCCATGTCTTCTGGGACACGGAGATATTCCTCCTCCCCTTCTATACCTTCACACTGCCACCAGTGGCTGAAGGCCTGCTCCGCTACAGGTACAACCGACTTGGAGAGGCAAGAAGGCTTGCAAGGGAAGCAGGGTATCGGGGGGCCAAGTTCCCATGGGAATCGGCAGGAAAGGGGACCGAGGAGACACCCCACTGGGCAAGGGACCTTGACAGAAGGATCATCGACATCCACACCCACAAGAGGGAGGAACACATCACCTGCGACATCGCTTACGGTGTCCACAGGTATTACACCATTACAGGGGATGAGAGGTTCATGGAGGAGTGTGGATACGAGCTTCTTGTGGAGACGGCACGGTTCTGGGCCTCAAGGGTGGTGAAGACCGAAAGGGGCTATGAGATCCTCAAGGTCATGGGCCCGGACGAGTTCCACGAGGAGGTGAACAACAACTTCTTTACCAATGCCATGGTGAGGCATAACCTCATCCTTGCATGGGAGGCCATCTCAAGGCTTAAGGAAAAGGACCCCCCTTTCCTTGAAGACCTCCGGAAGAGGCTCAACCTCAGGGAAGGGGAGGAGGAAGAGTGGAAGGAGATAGCCTCCTCCATAGTTGAAAACAGGAGGAAGGATGGGGTGATAGAGCAGTTCGATGGATATTTCGATCTCAGGGATGTGAGGATCAAGGGGGTGGATGAGAAGGGTATGCCCCTCATGCCAGAGGGCCTGAAGGCATCGGACCTCCCGAAGACACAGCTCATAAAACAACCAGACTGCCTCATGGCCCTATACCTTCTGGGAGATGCCTTTTCCAGGGACGAGAAGGCTGCAAACTACAGGTACTACTTTCCACGGACCATGCACAGATCCTCCCTGAGCCCATCGATACACTCCCTCCTTGCAAATGAGATGGGGGATCACAAGGAGGCCTGGCGCCTGTTTCAGATGGCACTCAACATCGACCTTGATGACATATACGGAAACACGGAAAACGGTATCCATGCAGCAAACCTTGGTGGTGTGTGGCAGGCCGTGGTGATGGGTTTTTGCGGGGTGAGGATAAGGGAGGAGAGACTCCACATAGAGCCTGCCCTGCCAGAGAGATGGAGGAAGGTACGGCTCGTCCTCAAGTGGAGAGGGCACAGACTGGGCCTCACAGTGTCCAGAAGAGAGGTGGTGATAGAGAAAGGTCCGGAGGAGGAAGGGCTTGAGGTGTGGGTCTTCGGGAAGAGACGCATCATCGGATCGGCAGGGAGGCACAGATTCGTCAATCCCAGGATACAACAAGACAGGAGGGTCAGATGAAGATCGCTCAGATCCACTGGGGCTTTCCCCCCATAATAGGCGGGGTGGAGACCCATCTTGCCATCATGCTTCCGGAGATGGTGAGGCAGGGCCATGATGTGAGCCTCCTTACAGGTTCTGCCGAAGGGGTGAAGGAGAGGTACAGCTACAAGGGGGTGGAGGTGTACCGCACCCCGCTTATGGATCTCAACTGGCTCTTCAAGAGGGGGCTCAAGGGGCTGGATGAGGAACTGCTGGGCCTCTTCTCCTCCTTCCTTGATGAGACCGGACCGGACTTGGTCCATGCCCACAACATGCACTACTTCAGCGATGTCCATGCAAGGGTCCTTGAAAGGGTGGTGAAGAGAAAGGGAATTCCCCTCATCCTCACGGCCCACAATGTGTGGGACGACCTCCTCTTCCTTGATCTCACCCACCGGATAGGATGGGATCACATCATAGCGGTGAGCCACTTCATCAAGAAGGAACTCATCGGCATAGGTGTGGACGACCTGAGGATCACCGTCATCCACCACGGGGTCGATGAGGATGAGTTCAACCCCAAGGTCAATCCCCAGCGGATCCTCGACAAGTATCCAAGGCTTAAAGGAAGGAGGATCGTCTTCCATCCCGCAAGGATAGGTCTTGCAAAGGGATGTGATATAAGCATAAAGGCCATATCCATAGTGAAGGAGCGGTATCCGAATGTCCTCCTTGTCCTTGCCGGTTCAAGGAACATCATCGACTGGGGGGCATACCAGCAGAAGGACATCGCATACCTTGTGAGCCTCATAAGGCACTTCAAGCTTGAGGACCATGTATTTATAGACTCCTATTCCATCGACGAGATGAAGGAGCTCTACGCCGCAAGCGAGGTATGCATCTATCCCTCAAGCTTTGATGAACCCTTCGGTCTCACCATGCTCGAGGCAATGGCCACGGCAAGACCCATGATAGTTACCGCCTCAGGGGGTATGCCTGAGATCATACAGGATGGGATCAACGGCTTTGTCATCCCCAGAAGGGACTACGAGGCCCTTGCGGAGAAGATAGACATCCTCCTGGACAACGCAAGGCTGAGGAGGAGGCTTGGCTACACGGGAAGGCAGCTTGTTGAGGCCTCCTACACAAAGGAAAGGGTTACAAGGGATACCATTGATGTCTACAGCAGTGTCCTTTCGGGTAGAGGATGATCAAGGCCCCTTCCTGTAGCCGTGTCGGAAATCTGGATGGTAAAGCCTTGACCTGTCTCCCTTCCTCCCTATAGCCTCACCGACCACTATGATTGCCTGTCGATCTATACCCTCCCTTCTCACCTTCTCTGCTATGTCCTTCAAGCTCCCTTCCACAACCTTTTCATCCTCCCATGTAGCCTTATGGATAACGGCAACAGGCGTATCCTCTGGGTATCCCTTCAACAACTCCTCAACAACCCTTTCCATCCTTGCAACACTCAGGAGTATACACATGGTTGCCCTGTGACGGGCAAGGTCAGAAAGCCTCTCAGAAGCAGGGACAGGGGTGTTACCCTCAAGCCTGGTGATGATGACCGTCTGTGTCACCCCTGGCAGGGTGAGTTCCCTCTTCAGAGAGGCGGCACAGGCAACCACAGAGCTTACCCCTGGAATTATCTCGTAGGGTATGCCCTCCCTTTCAAGGACCTCGATCTGTTCCATGAGGGCCCCGTAAATGGAGGGATCACCGCTGTGGAGTCTGGCCACCTTCTTCCCCTCCCTTGCAGCCTCCACCATGACCTCCATGATCTCCTCCAGGGTCATGCCCGCACTGTCATGGAACCTGGCATCCCCCCTTGCAAGGTCCAGGACTTCCTTCTTGATGAGTGAACCTGCATAGACCACCACCTGGGCCTCTCCAAGGAGCCTTTTGCCCTTGAGGGTTATGAGCTCCGGATCACCAGGCCCTGCACCTATGAAGTAGACACATCCTTTCTTCATCTAAAGCCTCCTTTCGACCCCTCCAAGGAATAGATAGGCCCTGTCTATCTGGGCATGGCTTCCCATGATAACAAGGGTATCACCCCTCTGAAAGGAAAAGTCAGCCCCTGGATTCACAAAGGATCTGCTGTCCCTTATCACGGCTATGACCGTAGCCCCTGTCCTGCCTCTAAGATCCAGTTCTCCAAGGGTCTTCCCCTCTATCCATGCACCCTCACCTACAAAGAAGGTCTCAACGATGCTTCCACCAAGGAGATCCATGAGCTTCCCTATTCCGTCTGCCGGCTGGTACTGCTCCCTCAGGACCCTGTAGCCATCCTGCCTTATGTAGGCCACCTGGGAGGATATGATGTTTCCCGGCACCCCGTACTCCCTCAGGACCCTCACGAATATCTCCACCGATGTCTCAAACTCCTCAGGTATCACCTGGGAGGCCCCGATCTCAAAGAGCCTCCTCACATCCGAGGCATACCTGGTCCTCACGATCACCCTGACATCTGGATTGAGGCCTTTTATGAGGGAGACGATCCTCTCCGTTGCCACCCTGTCCGATATGGCGATCACACAGACCCTCGCCTCCCCTATCCCGAGGCCTTCAAGCGTGGAGGGCTGGGTGGCATCTCCGAAGACCACATTGTACCCCTCTTCCCTTCCCCTCTTCACCACCTTCGGGTCTATATCCACCACCACGTATGGTATGGAGGTGGCCCTGAGGACCCTGGCAAGGTTCCTTCCGTTGAGGCCGTAACCTATCACCACAGTGTGGTTCGAAAGGCCAGGGGTCTCCACCCTCTCATCTCCAGGCTCGATGCGGGAGAAGGCATAGCCGAGCCTGGAAGAGACCCTCATCAGGAAAGGGGTGATGAAGAGGGTGAAGATGGTGGCGGCAACCACCGTCTGGAAGGTCTCCTCCCTTATGAGGTCAAACCCCTTTCCGGCCTCGGCAAGGATGAAGGAGAACTCGCCGAGTTGCGAAAGGCCGAGACCGACGATCACAGCGATCCTCACGGGAAAACCCATCATGATGGTGGCCAGGAAGGCAAGGAGGGCCTTTGCCACCAGGACCCCGGAGGTGACGGCAAGGATGGTAAAGAGGTGGTCTGCGAAGAATCCCACATCAAGGAGCATCCCTATGGAGATGAAGAAGAGGCTGCTAAGGATATCCTTGAAGGGAAGGATCTGGGAGGCTGCGTAGTGCCTGTACTCCTGGCCCGAAAGGAGGACACCGGCAAGGAAGGCACCAAGGGCCACGGAAAGCCCTGCCCTGGTAGTGATCCACACAACCCCTACGATGAAGATGAAGATGGCGATGGTGTGGACCTCCCTCTCCTTGATGCTGGAAAGATAGGCAAAGGCCTTTGGCAGGACCCTCTGGGAGAGCAGGAAGACCCCGGTAATCACGGACAGGGCGAGCACAAACCTCCCCGCCCCCTGGGCAAGGACAAACTCCTCAGCCCCGAAGATGGGAAGGAGGAAGATGAGGAGTATGACGAATATGTCCTGGGCAAGGAGGATGCCGATGAGTATCTTCCCCTGGGGGGTATCCACCTCCCCCCTCTCGGTAAGGAGCTTCACCACGAGGGCCGTGCTGCTCAGGGCCACTATGAAGCCGAGGAAGAGGGCCTCCCTCGAGGGAAAACCCATGATGTAGGCAATGAGGACCACAACAAGGGTGGTCATTACGATCTGGAAGGCCCCTCCTGTAAGGGCTATATCCCTCAGCCTCTTGAGCTCCTCTATGGAGAACTCCATCCCCACCACGAAGAGGAGGGGTATGAGGCCGAGTTCGGTGAAGATCTCTGCCGTCCGTGGATCATCCATGACACCGAGCACAGAGGGGCCTATGATGACCCCTGCGGCAAGGAGGCCAACGGTGGAGGGAATCCCTGCCCTGTGGAACAGAAGGACCGTGGACAGGGCAACCACCAGTATGAGGAGGAGTTCGTCAAGAAGGGGTATACCAGGCATGGCCAAATTATACCTGCATCCTCCCCCTATCTAAAGGAGAAAAAGGCTTTTTCCTTGACAAACCCTCACCTGAATCGTAGAATGCAGAATATTTCCAACTTTGAAATAAAAACAATAATACATGGCTTTCAAATTAAGCCAGAAAGGAGAAAAGGAATGAAAAAAGATCAAAAGACCGGGACAGGGAGCTTCGCCTTCAGGCATACAACCCTTGGTGGGAGCAGGATCAGGGACTGGTGGCCCAACCAGTTGAACCTGAAGATCCTCCATCAGAACCCTGAAGAACTGAAGCCCTTCGATCGTGACTACGACTACTCAAAGGCCTTTGGAGAGCTCGACTATAAGGCACTCAAGGATGATCTCAGGAAGCTTATGACCGAGCCTCAGGACTGGTGGCCTCCGGACTACGGCCACTACGGTCCCCTCTTCATCAGGATGGCATGGCACAGCGCCGGAACCTACCGTGTCTTCGACGGACGGGGTGGTGGAAGCACCGGGAACCAGCGCTTTGCACCTGTAAACAGCTGGCCCGACAACATCAACCTCGACAAGGCCCGCCGCCTCCTCTGGCCCATCAAGAAGAAGTATGGAAAGGGCATCTCGTGGGCCGACCTCATGATCCTTGCGGGAAACGTGGCCCTCGAGGACATGGGGCTGAAGACCTTCGGCTTCAGCGGCGGCAGGGTGGATATATGGGAGCCAGAAGAAGACACCTACTGGGGGCCGGAGTCGGAGTGGCTCGGAGACGAGCGCCGCGATGACAGGGGCAGCATAGAGAAGCCCCTTGCCGCTGCCCAGATGGGACTCATCTACGTGAACCCGGAAGGGCCCGGGGGAGAGCCTAACGTCCTTGCCGCTGCACAGGAGATACGGGAAAGCTTCAAGAGGATGGGCATGAACGACGAGGAGACGGTGGCCCTCATCGTGGGGGGACACACCTTCGGCAAGTGTCACGGTGCCGCTGATCCGAAGAGGCACCTCGGCCCTGAACCCGAGGGGGCACCTATCGAAGAGCAGGGCCTCGGGTGGAGGAACACCTACCGGAGCGGTAGAGGCCCTGACACCATAACAAGCGGACTCGAAGGGGCCTGGACCCCGACCCCCACCAGATGGGACAACACCTTCCTTGAGATCCTCTTCAAGTACGACTGGAACCTGGAGAAGAGCCCGGCCGGTGCATGGCAGTGGGTGCCGGCCGATCCCGAGACCGAAGGGATGGTGCCAGATGCCCACGATCCCCGGAAACGGCACAAGCCCATCATGCTCACCACCGATCTTGCCCTGCGCATGGATCCCATCTACGGCCCCATCTCGAGGCGGTTCCTGGAAAGACCCGATGAACTGGCCGATGCCTTCGCCCGTGCCTGGTTCAAGCTCACCCATCGCGACCTCGGCCCCAGATCCCGCTACCTCGGCCCAGAGACACCGGAAGAAGACCTGATCTGGCAGGACCCCCTGCCACCCGTTGACCACGCCCTCATCGATGAGGGGGATGCAGCAACCCTCAAGGGACAGATCCTCAGATCCGGACTCTCCATAGCTGAACTCGTCTACACCGCCTGGTCGGCGGCCTCGACCTTCCGTGCCTCCGACAAGCGGGGTGGTGTAAACGGGGCGCGGATCCGGCTGGCCCCCCAGAGACACTGGGATGTAAACCATCCGGAACAGCTTGCCAGGGTCCTCGGTATCCTCGAGGGGCTCCAGAAGGCCTTCAACACCCGGAAGGACGGCAAAAGGGTCTCCCTTGCAGACCTCATCGTCCTGGGCGGTAATGCCGCTGTTGAGGAGGCGGCCCGCCGCGGGGGCTTCTCTCTTGATATCCCCTTCACACCGGGACGGACCGATGCAACCCAGGAGCAGACAGACATAGAGTCCTTCGGCTACCTAGAACCGGTGGCGGATGGATTCCGCAACTACACGGCTCCAGGATGCAACTTCCCTGCCGAACGGGCCCTCATAGACAAGGCCCAGTTGCTCACCCTCACCGTGCCGGAGATGACGGTCCTCATCGGCGGGATGCGGGTCCTCGGGGCAAACTACAGGGAAACCACCCACGGGGTCTTCACCCCAAGGCCGGGGGTACTCACCAATGACTTCTT
>WGFJ01000078.1 GCA_015492305.1 Deltaproteobacteria bacterium | reverse complement strand
TCTATGGAGCTTCTGTTTGCCTTGTCGAAGGAGGCCTTGAAGATGAGATGGATGTCAAGGGCCTTTGTGATCTCCAAAAGCCTTTCGGCCACCTCTATGGTGGGATCGGCCCCCTCTATCACACATGGACCGGCTATGAGGACAAAGGGCTTCCCCCCTCCTATGCGGATATCCCCTATTTCCACCACCCTTGTCATCTCAGCCCGATACCTTTGCCACCGCCTTTCTCCTCTTCTTGACCCTGCCAAGAGAACCCTTTGAGTAGAGGAGGGATGCCTTTATGAACTCTTTGAACAGGGGATGGGGGGAGAGGGGACGGGACTTGAACTCGGGATGGAACTGGCAACCAATGAACCAGGGGTGGCCCTTAAGCTCCACTATCTCAACAAGCCTTCCATCCGGGGATAGGCCGCTGAAAACGAGCCCTGCCTGGGAGAGGAGGTCCCGGAACTGGTTGTTGAACTCGTACCTGTGGCGATGCCTCTCGGAGATCTCCACCTTGCCATAGATCCTGTGGGCCAGGGTGCCCCTTTCAATGATGCATGGGTAGGCCCCGAGCCTCATGGTGCCACCCTTTTCCTTTATCCCCCTCTGCTCAGGCATGAGGTCTATAACGGGATAGGGGGTCTTCTCATCGAACTCCGTGCTGTTTGCACCCTCAAGACCGCACAGATCCCTTGCCACCTCTATCACAGCCGCCTGCATGCCCAGGCATATACCGAAGAAGGGTATCCCCTTTGTCCTGGCATACCTGATGGCCTTTACCTTTCCTTCCACCCCCCTTGAGCCGAACCCCCCTGGGACAAGGATGCCATGCACCCCTTTGAGGACCTTTTTCTCGTCCCTCCCCTCAAGGTCCTCGGAATCGATGTACTCTATCCTTACCCTGCAGTCATTGCCTATCCCGCCATGGATGAGGGCCTCGTTCAGGCTCTTGTATGCATCCTTGTGGTCCACATACTTGCCCACCACAGCGATGGTAACCTCGTTCCTTGGTCTTTTGAACTTCTTTACGATCCTCTCCCACTTCTCAAGCCTCGGTGCCCTTGTCCATATGTTGAGGAGCTTTACGATCTTCTCATCAAGTCCCTCTTCATGGAAGACCAGGGGAACCTCGTATATGCACTCCACATCCTTTGCCGTTATGACCGCATCCTTTTCCACATTGCAGAAGAGGGCTATCTTTGCCTTTATCTCGGGAGGCAGGTAGCGATCGGTCCTGCAGAGGAGGATGTCTGGCTGGATACCTATCTCCCTTAACTCCTTAACGCTGTGCTGGGTGGGCTTTGTCTTCAGTTCCCCCGAGGATGCTATGTAGGGCACCAGGGTGAGGTGGATGTATATGGCATTCTCCTTCCCCACATCGAAACGGAACTGCCTTATAGCCTCAAGGAAGGGGAGGCTCTCTATGTCACCCACCGTGCCCCCTATCTCCACTATGGCGACATCGAAGTTGTCGGCCATCTCCATGATCTTTTCCTTTATCTCATCCGTGACATGGGGGATGACCTGGACCGTCTTCCCCAGGTAAAGCCCCTGCCTCTCCTTGGTGATGACCGAATCGTAGATCTGGCCTGTGGTGAAGTTGTTTATCCTCTTCATCCGGGTGGATGTGAACCTTTCATAATGGCCAAGATCAAGGTCCGTCTCGGCCCCGTCATCGGTCACAAAGACCTCACCGTGCTGGAAGGGACTCATCGTCCCCGGGTCCACATTGATGTAGGGATCAAACTTCTGGATATTCACGGTAAGCCCCCTGGCCTCAAGGAGGGCACCTATGGAGGCCGAGGCTATGCCCTTCCCAAGGGAGGAAAGGACACCGCCTGTAACGAATATGAACTTTGTCTTAGACATGGCCACCTCTACCCATAACCTTTTCCACCTTCGGTATGTCCTCAGGTGTGTCAACACCGATGGTCTCGTGATCGGTCAGGACCACCTTTATCCTGAAGCCGTTCTCAAGGATACGGAGCTGCTCAAGCCCCTCTGCCTCCTCAAGGGGAGTGGGATCGAGTCTTACGAAATCAAGGAGGAAGGGTCTCCTGTAGAAGTAGATCCCTATGTGCTTGTAGTAGGGGATGGAGCCCTTTCTCCTGTAGGGGATGGGGGATCTTGAGAAGTAGAGCCCATAGCCCTCCCTGTCCATCACCACCTTGACCACATGGGGTGAAAAGACCTCGCCCTCGTCCCTGATCATGGAGGCCAGGGTGGAGACCTGGACCCCTTCATCCTCAAGGAGGGGCCTTACCCCTTCCTCTATCATCTCGGGCCTCAACAGGGGTTCATCCCCCTGGACATTGACAATGATATCCGAGTCCAGCCCTTCAGCCACCTCGGCAATCCTTTCAGTGCCACTCCTGTGGTGGGGGGATGTGAGGACCGCCTCCCCTCCAAAACCCCTCACAGCGTCCAGTATCCCCTGGTGATCAGTGGCCACTATGACCCTGTTCAGGAAGGGGGTAGATCTCACCCGCTCATAGACATGCTGGATCATCGGTCTTCCACAGATAAGGGAAAGGGGTTTTCCTTCGAAACGGGTAGATCCGTATCGGGCAGGGATGATGGCATCTATCCTGCGATGTCCGATCAGAAAAGAAAGACCCTTTTCCATCTACAATGAATATACCAGATGGGCCTTTATTGTCAAGGAGAGTTGAGGACCCCACTTTTCGGTTTACCCTGCCCCCTTTTCCGGGTATATAAAGACAGTTACAGATCAATGTCAGGAGGTATCATGGCGGAAAGCATGACAGGCTTTGGCTGGGCCTTCGTGAAGGAGACGGACTTTGCAGTGAAGGTGGAGGTGAGGTCCTTGAATTCAAGGGGGCTGGAGATAAGCATAAAGGGATCGAGGGAACTCACCCCATCTGTGGAGAGGGAGATGAGGCACCTTGTGAGGGCCTCCTTCGAGAGGGGCTACTTCTCGATCCACGTGGATGTCTCCTCCATAAGGCCCCCATTCCTCAGGGACACCAGCCTCCTCAAGAAGGAAGTTGCCCTTTACAGGGAGATCATGAGGGACCTTGGGCTCTCCCCCTCTGATGATAAGCTCCTTGACCTCATCACAAGGGAGCATCCCAGAGGGCTCGAAGATGAGAAGAGGGTCTCACGGGCCATCCTCAGGGGATTCAAGAAGGCCCTCAGGGACCTGAAGAGGGAGAGGAGGATCGAGGGAAGGGCCCTTGTCAAGGAGATCAGGAAAAGGCTCAGGGTGATCGAGAGGTACCTCAGGCACATAGAGAGGACAAAGCCCATCCTCATCCAGAAGATAAAGGAGGATGTGGCAAACCGTATAAGGGAGATGGTCGGAAAGGATACGGAGAGGGCCTGGATAGAGGCCTCCATCCTTGCGGACAAGGCCGATATAAGGGAGGAGGTGGTCCGCTTCAGGTCCCACCTTGAGAGGTTCAAGGAGGTTCTGAAGGAAAAGGGTGCGATAGGCAAGAGGCTTGACTTCCTGTGTCAGGAGATGACGAGGGAGGTAAACACCATGGCCTCAAAGCTCTCTGCCCTGAGCGAGACGGTTGTTGACATAAAGGCAGAGATAGAGAAGGTGAGGCAGCAGCTTCACAACCTTGAGTAGATCTCCTTCAGGGCCTCCTCATAGGTCTTGAGGTCCTTCTCGGTAAAGAGGACGAACCTCACAAGGGAGGGTTCCCCGTTCTCCCTGAGGAAGTCTATCACGGTCCTCAGGGCTATCCTTGATGCCTCCTCCACAGGGTAGCCGTAGGCACCTGTGCTTATGGAGGGAAAGGCAACGCTCTTTATGCCCCTTTCCCTGGCTATCTCAAGGCTCTTCCTGTAGGCGCTTGCAAGGAGTTCGGCCTCACCCCTATCCCCACCCCTGTAGATGGGACCCACGGCATGGATGACATACCTTGCCTTCAGGTTCCCTCCAGTTGTTATCACAGCACTGCCAGTGGGACAGCCCCCTATCTTTCTGCACTCCTCCATGATCTTCGGTCCGCCTGCCCTGTGGATCGCCCCATCGACCCCACCCCCTCCTGCAAGCCTTGTGTTGGCGGCATTCACTATGGCCTCTGTGTCCTCCAGGGTTATATCACCCCTTTTGAGTTCGAGTGTGCACGAATCCACCCTTACCTTCATAGGCCCCTCCTTCTATTTTTTGAGTGCAGGCATGGGTCCTTTGTAGCCCTTGCGCCTGAAGAGATCCCTCTTTAGGGAGGATACACGGTCTATGAAGAGGACACCGTTTAGATGATCCACCTCGTGCTGGATCGCTATGGCCTCAAGGCCTGTTGCGGTAAGCTCAAGGTCCCTTCCCCTCTCATCGATACCCCTCACCCTCACCCATTCCATCCTCTCCACATTGGCCGTGTACTGGGGGATGCTGAGGCAACCCTCCCTTATAACCCTCGGGCCATCCATGGCGAGGATGATAGGGTTTATGAGGAGGATGGGCATCTTCCCCTCGGCCCTGGAAAGGTCTATGAGGATCACCCGCAGGGGATAGCCTATCTGGGGTGCAGAAAGACCTACACCAGGGGAGGAGAGGAGGGTATCCCTGAGGTCCCTGATCACACTCTCAAGGACAGGATCTGATGGGGAGACATCCCTGCACCGGGTCCTCAGGAAGGGATCAGGATACTGGATTATCTTCCTCACAGCCATGGTATCCTCGAAGGTCTAAAGGCTGTACCTCTTTATGGGATGGATCGATACATCCACCCCGAGTTCCCTGGCCCTGCTCCTTAGGTCCCTCTCAAGCCTCTCCATATCCACATGGCCGGGCACATCGGCCTCAAGGACCATGGCATAGAGGGGACCCTTCTCCCCTTCCAGGACCTTTGTCTCCATATCGGTAATGTTTATCCCCTCCCTGGCAAGGAGGGATGTGATGCCGTAGACTATCCCGGGCCTGTCACCGCCGAATATGGAGATGGTGTAGGATGTGGCACCAGGGATCTCCTCCCTCACCTGTTCCTCATCACTCAGGGGCTTCACAAAGACCCTGAGCCCCATGGTCTCCAGGGGGGAGAAGGCCCTCATCAGTTCCTCTTCCGATCTGTCAAGGGCAACTATGAGGATCATGGCAAACTCCCCTTCCAGTATGGTCATGCTTGAATCCTCTATGTTTCCGCCCTCTTCATAGAGTATCCTTGCAACCTCTGCAACGATGCCAGGGCGGTCCTTGCCCAGGACGGTTATGGCAAACCTCTTCATTCAACCCTCCTCCATGGTCCTGAGCAGGTGGTAGAGGAGTCTCACACCCACACCGGTGGCACCCTTTGGCTGGCATGGCCTCTCCTTCTCTGCCCAGGCTGTACCCGCTATATCGAGGTGGACCCAGGGGATATCACCGACGAACCTCTTGAGGAAGATGCCTCCAACGATCGTCCCTGCCGTCCTGTCGCCCACATTCTTTATGTCTGCCACATCGCTCTTCACAAGGTCCTCGTACTCCTCCCACAGGGGAAGCTCCCACACCCTCTCACCGGATATGCGGCCTGCCTCCTTTACAAGGCCTATCAACCCCTCGTCGTTCCCCATAAGACCTATGGCCTCCCGACCAAGGGCAATGAGGCATGCCCCTGTGAGGGTTGCGATATCCACCATCGCCCTGGGGTTATAACCCTTCCCGTAGTGGAGGGCATCGCACAGGGTCATCCTTCCCTCCGCATCTGTGGATATGATCTCAACGGTCTTACCTGACATGGATCTCACCACATCCCCGGGCCTTGAGGCCCTACCGCTTGGAAGGTTCTCAGTGGCGGGTATGAGGCCTACCAGATTCACCTTCAGACCCATCCTGCTCACAGCCTTCATGGTCCCGAGGACGGCACCACCTCCTGACATGTCGTACTTCATCCTGTCCATATCCTTTCCCGGCTTGAGGGATATGCCACCGCTGTCAAAGGTTATGGCCTTCCCGACAAGGACCACAGGGGCACCTCCACTGCCCCTGTATTCGAGGATGATGAAGAAGGGTGGCTCCTCGCTTCCCCTCGCCACGCTGAGGAAGGCACCCATGCCAAGCCCCTCTATCTCATCCCTCCCGAGGACCCTGCAGGAAAGGCCCTGGTCCCTGGCAATCCTCCTTGCCTCCTCTGCGAGGTAGGAAGGGGTCACCCTGTTGCCAGGGCTGTTGACAAGGTCTCTCACATAGTTGGTCTCCTGGCCAAGGACCATCCCCTCCTCAAGGGCACCCTGGAGGTCTGCCCTTTCTGGAAGGCCTATGGCCACCCTTTCAACCCTTCTTTCCTCCTCTTCCTCCGTCTTCAAGCCGGAAAACCGGTAAAGGGAGAGCAATGCCCCCTCTGCGATACCCCTCACCATGGTCTCCGTGAGGGGATCATCCACAGGGGGAAAGGATACATGGAGGGAGCCGACCCTGAGCCTGCACCCCTCGGAGATGGCAAGGCCTGTTGCCTCCATGGATCTCCTTATATCGAGTTCAGCCCTCTTCCCAAGGCCTGAGAGTATGACCCTCCTCTTCCTTCCATCCCTGAAGAGATCAAAGGAGTAGACCTCCCCCTTCTTCCCTGAAAACCTCCCTTCCCTGAAGGCATCCCCTATGGCCTCTTCCGGAGGGACCTCACCTTCAAAACACAGGATGACAGCCCCTTCCACATCCTCTTCCCACATGGATCTGGACGAAAGGTAGAGTTCCAAGGTTCACCCCCTCTTGAGGTCCTTTATGAGTTTCTCAAAGCCCTCAGGATCGTTTATGCCTGTGAGAACCACGGTACCTGAAGGCCCGTCTACCTCGAGATGACCGTAATCACAGAGAAAGCCAAAGGTGCCCTGGTTGATCCTCATCCCCTTTATCTCATCCATCCTGATCTCGAGGAGGGAGGGCCTGAAAAGGCCCCTCTTGATCACGAGCCTGTCCTTGAGGACGGTAATGTGGAGGGATCTCCTGTGGAGGGTTGCAAGGATGATGAAGACCAGCTCGGCCGTTATGAAGAGCCTTACATCTCCCAGCCAGTAGATGAGGGAAAGCAGAAGAAGGCCAGGGAGGTAATAGTTCCAACCCCTGTAGGAACTATATAGGGCTTCCTCCATGGCCTTCTGAACTACTCTACCTTGAGGATCTTTACATCGAAGATGAGGTTCTTCCCTGCAAGGGGATGGTTGAAATCTATGATAACCGTGTCTTCCTTTATCTCGTGGATCCTCACAGGGATGGAATTGCCCTCTTCATCCCTTGCCTCGAGCATGGTCCCCACCTTCAGGGCATCAGGTGGTATCTTGTCCTTATCCACTTCCTTAAAGGCATTCATATCTATGGGACCATATCCTTCCTCTGGAGGAACGACTATCTTCTTCTCGTCCCCCACCTTAAGACCCTCGAGACGGGACTCAAGGCCCGGGATTATCTGATGTGCCCCTTGAGTGTATACAAAGGGTTCTTCCCCCACATTTGAATCCACAAGGGTTCCATCCTCCAGATAAAGGGAATACTCGATAGATACCTGCCTTCCTTCTGAAACGATCATCCTTTCCTCCTTTTCTTTATTTTGGGCCCATGCCCCTCCGAGGGAGACAAGGACCATCAAGACTCCGATCGATATCAAGGCCCCTTTTCTCATGTCTACCTCCCGAGTCTTTCTAAGTCCTTACTCTAACACTAAAATGCCCCTGAGTCTACAAAATTATTAGCAAGGCCTGGAGAAAATCCTCTTGAAAGGTCCTCCATCCACTGATAACTTAGATCCCATGATCACCGAGAGGGCAAAGAGGATAAGGCCCTTCCAGGTCATGGAGATCCTGGAGAGGGCAAGGGAGATGGAGAGGAAGGGAAGGGATATCATCCACATGGAGATAGGGGAGCCCGACTTCCCTTCGCCGCCATCGGTCAAGGAGGCAGCCATCAAGGCCATCGAGAAGGATTACACCTTTTACACCCCCACCCTGGGGCTGCCCCTCCTCAGGGAGGCCATATCAAGGTACTACGAAAGGGAGTACGGCCTGAAGGTCCCGGCAGAGAGGGTGGTAATCACAGAGGGCAGCTCAGGGGCCTTCCTCCTCCTTTCCCTCACCCTCCTTGAAAGGGGAAGGGTCCTTGGCATCACCGATCCGGGCTACCCGTGTTACAGGAACTTCGGTCACCTCGCAGAGGCAGGGCTCATAACCATCCCCCTCTCAGAGGAGGATGGCTATGAGATCGATCCTGTAGCCTTTGAGGAGAGGGGTGTCCCTGATCTCTTCATAATCGCCAATCCATCCAACCCAACGGGAAAGGTTTACAGGAAAGAAGGCCTTGAAAGGATCTACAGGGCCATAGAAGGGAAGGGGCTCCTTGTGGTGGATGAGGTCTATTCTGGCCTTGTATACGATGGGGGCTTCGATACGGCCCTTTCCATCGCTGATGACATAATCGTTGTGAACGGGTTCTCAAAGACATTTGCCATGACAGGGTGGAGACTGGGCTGGATGGTTATACCAGAAGGGCTCATCCCCCCTGTCCAGCGGATGGCCCAGAACATCTTCATCTCTCCACCAACCATATCACAGCATGCAGCATTGAAGGCCCTTGAGGCAAAGAGGGACCTTGAAGAGATGAGGAGGACCTTCAAGGAGAGGAGGGACTTCCTCCTTGAGCGGCTTGAAGGGATGGGGTTCACCATCACCTGCAAACCGGAAGGGGCCTTCTACATATACGCAGGGATAAAGAGGTGGAAGATGGATTCAAGGGTATTTGCCGAAAGGGCCCTTGAAGAGGCAGGGGTTGCCATAACACCCGGGTATGACTTCGGCTCTTACAGGGCCTCCGAGTATGTGAGGTTCTCCTACACCCAGGGGATGGAAAGACTCAGGGAGGGCTGCAAGAGGCTTGAAAGTTGGTTGAAAAGGCTTTGAGGGATGTGGTAAGTTTTTTGGAGGAGGTCAGTATGGGTATAACCAGGGAAGAGGTAAGACATGTGGCATTCCTTGCGAGGCTTGAACTCACACCAGAGGAGGAGGAACTCTACAGCGAACAACTCGCAAGGATCATCGATTACATGGAGAAGCTGAAGGAGCTGGATACAACCGGGATAGGGCCAACCACCCACCCCATTCCAACTCCAAACCCCTACAGGGAGGATAAGGTCCAGCCCTCCATCCCGCAGGAGGAGGCCTTGAGGAATGCCCCTGATAAGGAAAGGGGCTTCTTCAAGGTCCCGAGGATAATAGGAGAGGGATGAGGAAGAGAAAGATAAGGGAGGGCATCTACTTCCTCGGGGCGCCTGACTGGGAGAGAAGGCTCTTCGATTCCCTCATACCCCTGCCCTACGGAACGAGCTACAATGCCTACCTCATCGAAGGGAGGGAGAAGACGGTCCTCCTTGATACAGTGGACCCTTCAAAGAGGGAGATACTCCTTGCCCAGCTTGAGGGCGTGGAGAGGATCGACTACATCGTCTCCCACCATGCCGAACAGGACCATTCAGGCTGCATCCCTGATGTGCTGGACCTCTACAGAGGCTCCAGGGTCATCACAACCCCTGCGGGAAGGACGATGCTCATGGACCTCCTCCGCATACCTGCAGACAGGATACAGACCGTAACGGACGGGGAAACCCTTCCCCTGGGAGGAAGGACCCTTGAGTTCATCTACACCCCATGGGTCCACTGGCCGGAGACGATGAGCACCTACCTCAAGGAGGAAAGGATCCTCTTTTCCTGCGATTTCTTCGGTTCCCACCTTGCCACCTCGCGCCTCTATGCAGGTGAGGAGGGGGATCTGGCCTACAGGGAGGCAAAGGTCTACTACGCCACCATCATGATGCCCTACCACAGGACCATAGCAAAGAACCTGGAGAAGTTGAAGGGCTACGAGATAGAGGTGATAGCACCAAGCCACGGCCCCCTCTACGAAACCCCCTCGGAGATACTGGAAAGGTACAGGGAATGGGTCTCGGGAAGGACAAAGGACACGGTGCTACTGCCCTATGTCTCCATGCACGGAAGCACAAAGCTCATGGTCGAGTACCTCACGGCCTTCCTCGCAGAGAGGGGTATAGAGGTGAGGAGGTATGACCTTACCGTATCTGACCCTGGAAGCATTGCAACCGACCTTGTGGATGCGAAGACCATGGTAATAGGGAGCCCTGTGATACTGGGAGGGCTCCATCCCCACGTGGCAGGTCTCCTCTACATAGTGAACCTCCTCAGGCCAAAGCTTGAATTCCTCTCCTTTGTCGGATCCTACGGATGGGCCTCAAGGGTGATGGAACAAGTAAGGGGTATGGTCCCTAATCTGAAGGTGGAGTTCCTCGAACCTGTACTCTCCAAGGGGCTCCCCGGAGAGAAGGAGATAGAGGACCTTAAGGGCCTTGCCGAGAGGATCCATGAAAGGCATAAACAGACCCTGGAGGTGTGAGATGAAGAAGGGCGTCTTGCTTCTGATAGCTCTCTCTTACCTTTCTGGTATGGCCATGGCCGGCAACTTCAAGAACATCACCCCAAAGGAGGCACTCTCCCTCATAGAGGCAAACAGGGGGAACAAGGAGTTTGTGATACTGGATGTGAGGACCCCTGAAGAGGTCTCACAGGGGTATATCGATGGGGCCATAAACATCGACTTCTACTCGAAGACCTTCAGAAGGGACCTCAACAGCCTTGATAAGGACAAGGTGTACCTCATATACTGCAGGAGCGGAAGGAGGAGCGGAAGGACCCTGAAGATCATGGAGGAACTGGGATTCAAAGAGGTGTACAACATGGTAGGGGGCATAAAGGCCTGGGTGAAGGAAGGGTTCCCCCTCACTTACCCACGCAGAACTGACTGAAGATCCTGTCCAGGATATCCTCTGTGGTCACCTCGCCTGTGATCCTCCCGAGCCTGTCAAGGGCTATCCTCAACTCCGTTGCAAATAGCTCCTTTGGGAGGGCCCTTGAGATGACCTCCTCACACCTGAGGAGGGATGCCATCGCCTCCTCAAGGCACACCTTGTGGCGCTCCTTGGTTATGACGGCCTCTGCCTCAAGGCCTGGCCCCCTTACAACATGCCTGTATATGGCCTCTTCAAGGAGATCCATCCCATCGCCGTAGAGGGCTGACACAGAGACATGCCTGTAGCTGCTGAAGACCCCTTCCACCTCTTCAAGCCTTTCCCTGTCAAGGAGGTCCCTCTTGTTCACCACAACGATCATCTCCCTGTTGATCCCCTCAAGGATGGGAAGGTCTCCCCTCACATCGCCACCTCCATCGACCACATAGAGGACAAGGTCCGCTGCCTCCAGCCTCTCCCTTGCCAGCCTTATCCCTATGGACTCCACCTCCTCCACCGTATCCCTGAGCCCTGCCGTATCCATGAGCCTCACAGGGATGCCCTTTATGTTGATGACCTCCTCTATGACATCCCTGGTTGTCCCTGGCGTGGGGGTGACTATGGCCCTCTCCTCTCTGAGAAGGGCATTGAGGAGGCTTGACTTTCCGGCATTAGGTCTTCCGGCTATAACCACCTTGAGGCCCTCCCTCAGTGCCCTTCCCTCCCTGTAGGTGGAGAGGAGGGAATCGATCCCCCTCTTTGCCTCTGACACAGCACTCAGGAGGGTCTCTTGAGAGAGCTCTCCCACATCCTCCTCTTCGGGGAAATCGAGTTCTGCCTCCACATGGGCAAGGAGATCGGAGAGGCCATCCTTTATGCGGTTTATCTCCTTCGAGAGCCTTCCCCTGAGCTGATCCCTGGCAATGGAAAGGCTGAGATCTGTCTTTGCCCTGATAACATCGATCACTGCCTCGGCCTGGGAAAGATCAAGCCTTCCGTTGAGAAAGGCCCTCTTTGTGAACTCCCCTGGCTCTGCAAGCCTTGCCCCGCTCCTGCACACCGCATCGAGTATCCTTGTGAGGACAAGGGTCCCACCATGACCGTAGATCTCGATGGTGTCTTCCCCTGTATATGAGCGGGGAGCCCTGAAGAAGGCAAGGAGCACCTCATCCACCACCTCCCCACCGTCAGGATCAAAGATCTCACCGTGATAGAGCCTGTGGCTCTTGAGCTCCCCCTCCCTCCTGCCCCTGAAGACCCTCTTTGCGATGTGAAGGGCAGACGGGCCGCTTACTCTTACTATCCCTATCCCTCCCTCACCAGGGGGAGTGGATATGGCCGCTATGGTATCCATATCAGACCTTCTTCTGGATGTAGTACTGCTGGGCTATGGAGAGGATGTTGTTCACAAGCCAGTAAAGGACAAGGCCTGAAGGGAAGTTGAGGAAGAAGAAGGTAAAGACAACAGGCATGAGGAGCATGAGCTTTGCCTGCTGGGGATCCATGGCTGTTGGACTCATCCTCTGCTGGATAAGCATGCTTATGCCCATGAGGATAGGGGTCACATAGTAGGGGTCCTTTGCAGAGAGGTCCCTTATCCAGAGGGCGAAGGGGGCATGTCTCAACTCGATGGATAGGAGGAGGACGTTGTAAAGGGCAATGAAGACAGGTATCTGGAGCAGTATGGGCAGACAGCCCCCGAAGGGATTTATCTTGCTCCTCCTGTAGAGCTCCATGAGCTCCCTGTTCATCCTCTCCTTGTCGTTTTTGTACTTCTCCTTTATGGCCGCTATCTGGGGCTGTATCTTCTGCATCTCCTTCATGGAGCGCAGACTCTGGAAGGTAAGGGGATAGAAGAGGATCTTGATTATGACTGTAACAAGGATTATGGCCACCCCGTAATTGCCCACATACCTGTAGAAGAACTTCAGGACCTTCAGAAGGGGCTTTGCAAGGAAGGAGAAGATGCCGAAGTTCACCGTATCCTCAAGCCCTGCGCCAAAGGCCTTGAGGATATCCACCTCCTTCGGTCCGGCATAAGTGAAGACCTTGTAGTCCATAGATCCGCCTGGCGGAAGGGAGATGGGGATCTCGAGGGTTGCAAATATCGTCTCATCATCCACCTTCCCGACCCTCGCCATCCCCTTGCTCGCGGGTATGAGGGCGAAGAGGAAGTACTTGTCCTCCACCCCCACCCATCTGACCTGTGGGTAGGTCTTCTGGGTGAGTTTTCCAACATCCTCTGTCTCTATACCCTCTTTTCCGTATACAACAGGCCCACCATAGGCATATCTGCCATTTGGTATCCCCTTCAAGGACTTGAAGAGGCCAAGGCTTATGGTCTCCCTTACCTCCCTGTCCGAAGTGTTCCTTACAACAAGGTCCATGTCTATCCTGTAGGTATCCCTTGAGAACCTGTAGACCTTTTCTATCTCAAGGCCATCCACCTTCCCGGCAAACCGCAGAACCCCATCCTTTGACTCAAGGAGGCTGAAGCGGATAGGGGCTCCTTCCTTGAAGATCTCAAGGGGGTAGAGTCCCCTGGCACCTGTGGAGACCATATCCACCCTTTCATCGCCTCCAAGCTCCACCCTGTAGTCCTTAAGGACCATGGAGCCTATACCGCCTGTATCAAGAACAAAAGCGCGGTAAAGGGGGGTATCTATGCTTATGCCCTTGCCACCACCTCTTTCAGGGATAAAGAGGGGCTTTCCTTCAGGCTTCAGGGAAGGGGCCTCCTTCTTTGCCACCTCATCCTTTGCCACCTCCTTCACACCCTTTTCAGGGGGAGGGCTCACCCTGTGGAGGATGAAGGGGTAGAGGGCTATGATGAGGAAGGAAAGGATCGCTGCCAGAAGTAGTCTCTTCTCCATCTATCTCCCCCTATGGAAGTGGGTCGTAGCCACCTGGATGGAAGGGGTGACACTTTAACACCCGTCTCACCGTAAGATAGAAGGCCCTGCCGATGCTGTACCTCTTGAAGGCCTGGATCGAGTATGAAGAGCAGGAGGGATAAAACCTGCAGGAAGAGGGTTTAAAGGGTGAAAGCACCACCTGGTAGAACCTGATGACCTTTACCATCAATGCCCTAACCACCCTCTTCCCCCAGCCTTTCCTTTACTTCTTCAAGAAACGGGGTAAACAGATCCCTTACCTCCCAGTAGTCCCTGAAGAACCTGTAAAGGATCACTATCGTGTCTGCAGGGGCCGGAAACCTCTCTTTGTTCAACCTGAAAAACTCCCGAACAAGCCTCTTTGCCCTGTTCCTCTTTACAGCCCCCTTGAGCTTCTTGCTTACAACGATGCCTATCCTCCTCTCGGGCAGACCCCTCCTCTTCAGGACAACGAGGGTAAAGCCTTTACCCCTGAACCTCTTTCCCTCTCTGAGGATCCTCTCAAAGTCCTTTTTCCTGTGTATCCTCTCCGACCTCTTAAAGGTGAATTCACCCATAAAGGTGCGGGAGAGGTCATGGGGTGGCAAACTTTGAACTTACTGTTGCGGCAAGTCTCTTCCTTCCCTTTGCCCTTCTCCTTGCAAGTATCCTTCTGCCCGCCTTTGTGGACATCCTCTTTCTAAAGCCATGGGCCCTTTTTCTCTTCAATTTGCTCGGCTGGTATGTCCTCTTCATCCTCTACCCCTTTCAGAGAAGGTTTGATTAGATGAAATTAGAATAAAACCACTTTTTTACCCTCATGTCAAGACAAATAGATGGTCAGCTGAGGGGTGTGGTCTTATTCATTACAGGCCCCTGCCACTTTGCAAGGTCCTCGAGAGGTAGCCCTTTAGAGCCCTGAAGAGATTGTTCCCGAGGATGGAGGAGATGTAAGTGTCATCCACCCTTCTCTTTCCCAGGATTTCCCTTCTCTTTTTCACCATGAGGGGCAGTTTTCTAAGGAGTTCTCCTATGGTATCGAATAGAACCACCGGTCTCCCCATCCCTCCGAGGATAAAGAATCCAAGAAGCACGGCATAGGCAGGGATCATCAAAGGAGAATACCTCAGGATGAGTCCACCGGGCATGTTCTTTACAACCACAAAGAGGTTGTTCTTTATGTTAATACCGAACTTCTTTAACCGGGTCTGAAAGGCCCTGGAGGTGGCACCTGCCATGTGGTAGACCGCTGCAGAGGGGACATAGAGGCATTTGTAGCCGTAGAGCTGGGCCCTGAAGCTCAGGTCCACATCCTCAAGGTATGCGAAGAAGTCCTCATCGAAGGG
>WGFJ01000077.1 GCA_015492305.1 Deltaproteobacteria bacterium | reverse complement strand
TTCATGACCCTGAAGGGTTTGAAACCCATCACATCTGGTGACACTGGACGCATAGCTCCCTGTCCTTTCCTGCCCTGAGTATGAACTCTTCCTTTGAACCCATAGGATTATGGCAGGTACTGCAATCCATCGCCATCCCTGAACGGGGATCTATCACCTTCTCTCCCACAGGGTGGGTGAACCTTCCCTGAGTGGGGTGGCACCCCTCCACAGAGCAGGTACCCTTTCCCTTTGCAAGGAAAAAGGCATTGTTGGAACCATGGGCGGTATGGCAGGCAGAACAACGCCCCTCCTTGACCTTTGGATGGATGTATCTGGAACGTGCCACATCGCTTTCCGTATCCCTGTGGCAGGAAAAACAGATCCTCCTTTCCTTGTCCTTGAGAAGGGCCTTATCCTCAGCACCATGGGGATCGTGACAGGTCCCGCAGGGGTCCTTATCCCTGCCAGGGATAAGGTGGGAATAAAGCCTGTTAAAGCTCGCCATGGAGGACTGATGACAATCGAGACAAAGCTCCACACCCTTCTTCTTCAATGCCGAAGACCTTTCCAGGTGACACGTTGTGCATCTGCCTTCCTCAACAGGTTTGTGTATGAAGGCCTTCACTAGCTTTGCCTTATCAGAGGCATGGGCGCTGTGGCAGCTGAGGCAGTTTGACCTTGTTACATCGTAGCCAAGGTGGGAAGAGGCAAGTCTGGCATCTTCGGAATGACAATCTACACATACCCCCTTCGGTCCTTTCCTGAGGAGGGAGAAGTTACTGGATGAATGGGGGAGGTGACAGGCAAGGCAGTTTCCCTTCCTCACCTCTGGATGGACCACCTTCTTTGCCATGATCCTGTCCCTTGGATGACAGTCAAAGCACCCCTCCTCCAGGGGTTTCGTCAAGAGGGGCTTGTTTTCGGACACATGGGCCCTGTGGCATGAGAGGCATTCACCTTTTGCCACAGGAGCATGGACCACCTTGCCTGTGAAGCCCTTCTTGCTGTCGTGACAGAGGTAGCACAACTCCCCTGCCCCCTCCTTGAGGAGCCCTTTGTGCTTTGAGGCATGGGGGTTGTGGCAGCTTGAGCACTCCCCTGTGGCCACAGGCCTGTGGACCTCCTTCCCACCCTTCCACTCCTTCGTCTTTGGGTGACACTCGATGCAGAGACCGCTTACATCCCTTCCCTCTCCATAGACCCTGTGGGGAAGCCCTGCAACAAGGGAGAGGAGCACTCCAAGGATCAACAATGTCAGTGACACTTCTCGCATTTCCCTTCCTCAAAGGGTTTGTGGGTGACCTTCTGTAGCAGCCTCCTGTCCTTGCCTGCATGGGGGGCATGGCAACCAAGGCAGTCTGCACCCTTCAGAGGGATGTTGTTATGGGCCTTTACAAACTTGGGACTTTCCTGATCCTTGTGGCAGTTACCACAAAGAAGGCTCGCCCTGGCTGTAAGGACCCCCCTCTCCTTTCCAAAATGGGGCGAATGGCAGGTCGTGCACCTTCCCTCCACAGCCGGCTTATGACCGAAGACCCCTGCACCTACAAGATCCTTTCTCATGTCTTTGTGGCACACAAAACACAGGTCAGAAAGTGGCACAGGCAGCCCTCCCTTTATCTTGCTTCCATGGGGTCTGTGGCAGGAACTGCAGTCACCATCAAGCAAAGGTCTGTGGGGATACCTGGAGGCAAAGAGTTTTACCTTCATATCTTTGTGGCATTTGTAACACAGTTCAGCCCCGGTCTCCAGGAGTTCCCTGGGGTTGTTGCTCGCATGGGCATCATGGCAGGAAAGACACTTGCCCTCGCTGAAGGGCCGGTGGCTCCCCTTTTCGTTCACATCCATGCGGAGCGACCCGTGGCACCTGAAACAGAGTTCCTCCTCTTCTGCCACGAGTAACTTCTTTGTCTCGCTTCCGTGGGGTTCATGACAGAGGCTGCACTTACCCTCCCTCACCTTGGGGTGGATACTTACCTTGTTGAAGTTCTCCTTTGCATCCCTGTGGCAACTGTAACAGAGTTCCTTTTCAGCAAGGATCAGTTCAAACTTCTGGTCTGAACTGTGGGCATCATGGCAGGAAAGACACTTGCCCTCCTTTATTGGTGCATGGGTGACCCTCTTCACAAATCTATCCTTCTTGTGGCATGCACCGCAGAGTTCCCCATCAAGGGCCTTCAGCATCTCCCTGTTGTCAGCGCTATGGGGATCATGGCAGGATGAGCATTCACCCTTTGCAATAGGGGTATGAAGAAAGGCCTTTCTGTCCCTTTCCATGGTCTTATTGTGG
Source organism: Deltaproteobacteria bacterium (assembly GCA_015492305.1). Taxonomy (GTDB): domain Bacteria; phylum Desulfobacterota; class GWC2-55-46; order S146-80; family S146-80; genus S146-80. The sequence continues at coordinate 14,173 of WGFJ01000077.1, read as the reverse complement.
CAGGTATAGCATAGGGGCCTTTCGGCCTTCACAAGTTCATTCTTCTGATCCGAGGCATGGGGATCATGACAGGCCGTGCATTCGCCCTTGCCCACAGGGGAATGGACCATAGCCTTCCGGAAGCCTTCCTCCTCCTTCTTGTGGCACTTATAGCACAGCTTGTCCTTCAGGAGTTTTGTCTCAAGTGCCTTTTCCGAGGAAGGAGGGTTGTGGCAGTCCTCACATGTCTTCTCTGCAAAGGGCTTGTGTTTGAACCTCCTCACAAGCCCCCTATCCTCAGAGGAATGGGGGGTGTGGCATGTGAGACATCTTGTGCCCTCAATGGCGTACCCGAGATGAGATGAAAGCATCCTCTCTGTCTTCGGTTCGTGGCAGGTCTCACAGAGGAGGTTGCCCTTTCCTTTAAGGAGGGATCCAAACTCCGATGAATGGGAGGTGTGGCATGTATTGCAGCCCTTCTCAAGGGCCTTATGGGGGAAGCCCTTCTCTATGGCCTCCTTCTTGTGGCAGAGATAACAGAGTTCATTGCCAGAAGCCCTGACAAGACCCCTGTATCTTGAGGAATGGGGATCGTGACACTTAAGGCATCCCTCTTTCAATGGGGCATGGACCTCACCCTTCTCAAGCCTCTCCTTGTCCTTTTCGTGACACTGATAGCAGAGCCTTGCATCCTTGGTCTTCAGGTTCAGGGCCCCTATGAGCCCGTGAGGGAAATGACAGGCCACACACTTGCCTTCACCAATCGGTTTATGAAGCACCCCTTCGGCCTTGTATTTCTGCACCTCCTTCTGGTGGCAATCGACGCAGGTCTTCCTCACCACCTTTGGGGTGGTGGCACACCCATACACAAGGAGGGCCACAATAAGGAGTGGAAAGATCCTAAGAGCCCCTTTTTCCATAGACCTCCTCGAGCCTTTTCAGTTCCCTCTCATTTATCCTTACAGGTATGACCTCGCGAAGCTTCGAAAGGTATTCCTTGAGGGCCTTTTTGAACTTCTCCCTTCCTATCTTCCTGTCTATCTCCTGCCTTACCTCCTCCAGGGGTTTGTAGTCCCCTTTCTTTACACCCAGGAATTCAATGACCACGTAGTCATGGCCAGCCTTGAAGGGGCCAAGGATATCCCCTTCTCTGGCATCCTTGACAGCCCTTGCAATCTCCGGGGAAAGGGTGTTGGCAAGGATCCACCCCATCTCTCCATCCCTCTCCTTTAGAGCTGTGTTGATGGACCTTGTCCTTGCAAGGTATGCAAAATCGGCCCCTTCCTTCAACTCCTGGACCAGTTTCCTGGCCTCTTCTTCCGTGGCGACAACTATCGCCCTCAACCTCACCCTGTCGGGTTTCCTGTAGTTTTCTTTGTTCCTGTTATAATACTCGAGAATTTCTTTCTCATCAACCTTTATAAGGGGAGCAACCACCCCTGCCTTGAACATCTTCTTAAGGAGTTCCTCTTTATAGACCTTTATCTTTTTCTTGATTCCCTTCTCTCTGGTATAGCCCCTCCGCAAGGCCTCTTCATCAAGCAGCTTGTAGAGTATAAGCTTATCAAGGATTTCCCTCTTTGTCTTGTCATTGAGGGAAACCTTCTTCTCCTTTGCCTTCCTCAAGACTTCAAGCCCCTTTATCGGTTTTCCATTGACGCGGGCCACCACGAGATCCTTGTCCTTTTCGGTAAGCCTTTCAAGGGCCTTATCATCGATCTCTATATCGGCCCTTTCCCTGAGCTCCTTGAAGAACTCCTCCTCCCTTTCCTTTATCTTTCTATCGAGGAGGATCTTTCTTATCCTCCTCTTCTCCTCTTCCGATATCTCCCCTTCCTTCTTCAACTCTTCCCTGTAATACCGCTCTATCTCTCCCTCTTCCACCTTTACCTTCTTCAGGACTTCATCCTCTCTCAGCCTGGAGAGGGACAGGTTGAGTATGTAGGTCTGAAGCTTATCCTTATACCACTGTTCCCTGTCGAGTCCGAGCCTCAAGGCCTCAACAACCATCAGCTTCTCATCTATAAGGTCCTGAAGGAAGAGGTAAAAGTCCGGCTTCTCAAAGGACCTCCTCTCGGCAAGGGCCTTGCCCACCTTGCCGCTTTTGTGAAGCCTGCCCATGGCCTCCATAAAATCATCCACTGTAATCACCTCATCGCCCACCTTTGCAAGATAGGGCTTTCCAAAGGGCCAGAGGGCGTAGGCCCTCGGAGAGAGGAGGAAAAGGGTTATAAGAAAGGCAAGTAAGATCCTCATAATCTGGCCTCAAAACTGCATGGTCTCAAGCATCTCCCTTATGACCCGCTGGGTGAGGGTAACAACGGATCTTACCCTTCCAAAATCGAAGATGACAATGTAGTCATCTCCCTTCCTGCTGTTGCGGCCCACCCACAAGACCCTCCCTTCCTTTGTATCGATCATCCTTGCCGAGATGGTAACAGAAGGCACGCCTCTGGGGCCTATACCATCCTCGAAGACCTCCACCGTACCTGTTATTACTGCATCAACGCCAAGCCTCTTTCCAAGCACGATAGCCCTGTCTTCGTCTATCTCGCCCACCCTCTGCATCCATTCATCAAACATGAACTGCACCACATTGCCGGGCTCTTCCACCTCGAACCTTCCGTCCCTTACAAGCTCTGTAACAAAGACATCAGTGACAATCCTCCCCGCATCCCTCCTTCCACTGATGTTGTAAAAGGGTATGACCGCTACCTTCCTTATCTCTACCCTTTCCTTTGGATGGACCACATGATAGGTCCTGCCACAGGAAGAAAGGAAGAGGAGGGAAATAGCCAGTACCCTCCATATCATGTCTTGAATTCCTTCACCACCCCATCAAGCCTCTCGGCCACTTCCTTGAGTCTATCCCTGTCAAGATCACCGCCTTCCAGAAGATCCAGAAGTTCCTTTGTCACGGAATCTATCCTCCCTATCCTTGCAGACATCTTATCGAGCATCACATTTATGGACTCGGCAAGCTCTTCAACTTCATCTCCCTTTCTCACCTTGAACCGAATGGTAAGGTCTCCCTCTCCCACCTTTTCTTTCAGGTCCCTTTCTATCCTGTAGAGGGGACCGGCTATCTTATGGGGAAAGAAGAGGATCATGATAAAACCTACCAGCAGACCAAGGAGTATGGCAATGAGTATCGCAGGAAGGAGGTAATCAAGGAAACTCTCTGCCTGGACATGGAACCTTGTGAAGGAGTCCTCTATCTTCCTGTTACTGTAGAGATAGAAGAAGGCCCCTGTAAGGCCCACAGACACAAGGACCACTGTCAGGAGTTTCAGCAGTAGTCTTATCTGCATGTTCCTCTTTATGGAAAAGTTTATGTTCCTTCTCTTTACCCTCTCCATATCCTTACTTCCTTTCGATGTGACAGGTGATACAGATGGCCCTTTTCATCTCCATCCTTGCGAAATACCTTCTGTTTCCACCATGGGGGTAGTGGCAGGTAATACATGTCATTACACCGCCCTGAATGGTGGGAAGGTCAGGGGGAATCACCGTTGATCCTGATCTACTCCTTATGCCCACAGGATGGGATACACCCTGGGGATGACACCTTATGCAGACATCTATCTGGGCCTTCCTTGGCGGCAACAGTCCGAAACCGTGCTCATCCATCTTTACAGACTCCGTAACAAACAGGGTGGCCTTCACATCCTCATCTGCCGAAACCCTCACGTAGAGATCATTACTGCCCTCTACCCTGAAGAGACTGATCTTTCCAGCCCGAGGAGGCACCCTGTCTCTCCCTTTAAAGGCTTTAACCCCTTTAACCTTCTTGGATGTATCGATCACAACACCCTCGAAGACGGAGACATTACCGAAGAGATCCCTGCTTGTTATACGGCAGTAGTAACGCTTCCCCCTTGCAAGACCAGGGATGGTAACCCTGTGAGTGAGGGAGAAGACCCTTTCCGATCCTATCCTCTCTCCAAGACGTGGAGTAAGCCCGTATTCCACGAGGGAGCTTGAAAACTCGTCTGTCTCCCACCTGAGGGTGGCCTCTATAAAGACACCCTGTTTCAGGTCCTCCACCTCCACATCCCTTATCACAGGGGGTATGGAATCCTTGTAGGGAAGGACCTTCACCTTTGATGGGATCACCTTTGAAGGTGGGATAGAGGTCCTGTTTCCGCTTCTGTCGACCATCTTGACCTCAAGGAGGTATTCCCTGTCAGGGGAAAGACCTTCAACCAGGAAGACCTGATCCCTTAAATAGTCTAAGGAGACGGCACGGAGCCTCTTTACAGAAGCCTCCTTGAGCCTTCTCTCTACATGGCATTCATCACACTTTTTCTTAACATCTGGATGCTGAAAACGAAAGGAGTCTATCTCCCTGTATACATCCTTCAGACCAAGGCGCTTTGCCCCTTCTCCTGAATGGCATCTTTCACAGCCATCATCCCCGATGGAAGGAGAAGAGATGGAAAGGGCAAGGAGAACCAGAAAGAAAAAGACCCTCCTCATAACCTCAGAAGTCTTTTAAAACCTTCCTTTTCTCAGCAAAGGGTGCCTTCCTTATCAGGGCAGTAGAAACGGGGTTTGTCACCCTGAAGTGGTTACCCGCCTCATCCCTGACCTCTATAGAGAAGGAAAGCCTCTCTATGTCCCAGTTTCCAGAAAGGGGGTACTTAAGCCTTCTTGGAAGATCTCCCTTCCCTCTCATGGCCTTTATCTTCTTCCCTTCGGGACTCAGAAGGACAACCTCCCACTCCTTAATCCCCTCATCAGGGGCGTAGTCAAAGGTAAAAACGAGTTCGTTTTCCCCTTTTTCCACTGATATATCGACCTGGGGAGGCCTGTTCTTTACCCTTACCTTGCCCGAATAAAGGGTCTTATTTCCCGCTGGATCTGTAACAAGGAATCTGTAAGTATACCATCCATCTTCAACCAGCTGGAAGAGATTATTCTCTCCCCTCCACACAAGGCCAACAGGCAACCTGCCATAGCCCTTATCGCTCCTTATCACCCTGCCCCTCTTGTCGACTATCTCTATCTTCCACTGGTCTATCCTCTCATAGTTCAGAAGCTTTGGTCTCAAAAGGAAGTATCCCCTGCGCCTTGAAGCAAAGGCCAGCGTATTAACTTCTATCTCTACTTTTGGAGGGGTATTATCAACAATGACCTTACCCACTGCAGGAGACAGATAGACCCCTCCTCCCTTATAAAGGGCAATGACATCTATTGTATAGACCCCTTCCCTATCAGGGGCATGCAGGACCCCTTCATAGCTATTCCGGTTTATGGCCTTAAGTACCACCTCCTGCGTCCCGAGCCTTACCTTCACACCTACAGGCCTCTCCGAAAAGGGATGGAACCTCACCCTTATCTCCACCCCCTCCCCTCCCTTTGTAACCCTGGGATAGATATCAACCCTTTCGATCTCAAAGGGTGTAACCCTTGCATCATCGACTGGAATGAGAGAAGGCATCTTGCCAACAAGACCGCTGACAACCTTCCGGGTAAGGGTATCCATTGAGGTGATGACACCCAGACCCAGGACACCTTCGAAGTCCCTACCTGAGTAGGAAAGGGTATCGGCCCACACCAGGGAACCATCCACAGCACTTACAAGGCGGATGGAAAGGCCTGCATAGACCTCTCCGTTGAGATCTGACAGGAGGTCTATAGAACCAACCACTATGGCATCCACCCCAAGCTCTTTACCCATTTCCCGGGCATAAAGCCTTGTGATTCCACCGGTATACCTTATCCTCCTCTTTGCAAGGAAACGATCCACTTTGTCCCTGCCAACGACCTCGATCCCCCTTTTGCTAAGCTCCTCCCTTAGAAGACCCTCTATCTCATCAGGTGCACCGGGTTCCCTTGTATAGTTCACAAGGGGAAGGATTGCCACCCTTCTTACAGGTCTTGACTCTACCGTGGCCGATTCTTTCAGGGTGGATAATGATGGGGAGGGCACAAGGATGATCATCAAGAGATAAAGGAGAACCAGACAGCCCCTTTCCCTCCAGAAGGTGAGATATACTCTATGTCTATCCATAGCTTTGGTTGGGTAAAGGCCCTTATCACTATTTCGACAGGAAAGAAGAAAAACCTTACCATTAAAGCAGGGAGTCTATGGCCTTTTCTACAGCCCTTCTTGCAAGTTCACTTTTATCCACTTCCTCTATGCCTATGAGCTTTCTCCAGACACTCTGACTCGTCTCCGTAACCTTTGTTTGCCACAGTACGATACCCGAACTGGTATCTATCATCCTCATGGCTATGGAAACCACAGCCCTTCCACCAAACCCTCCTGAGTATTCATCCACACTGCCTATTATTATGGCCTGCACATTGAGACCTTCCCCTATGAGTCTTATGGTCTCTTTATCGAGCTCAAGGACAGCCCCTTCCTCCACCTCTTTCCCGGGAAAGACCACAGTATTTAGGACCTTTCGCACCTCACCCTGTTCCACAACATCAAAGACCCCCCTTGAAAGGAGGGCAACAGTAACGAGGTTACGCACCTTCTCAGCAGCATACCTGTCTTCGCTGAAGTTGTTAAAGGGGAGGATGGCAACCTTCTTGACAAAGGAAAGATCTGCTGCGGGGTTGACATAGACAACCATCTGGCCACCCCCACACCCATATAGAAGGATCAGGGAGAGAAGGGCAAGACATAGCCTTTTCAATAGATCCACCTTCTATCTGTTATGACACTGCTGACAGCCCCTGTTAGATGGGACTGGATTGCCTGTCTGACTACCACTTCCAACAGAGGCAAGGTAGTCCCACCTGAGGGCATCGTAATAGGGTCCGGCATGGGCGAAATGGCATGAAAGGCAGAAGACCCTGTCCTCATTATCTGTATCGGCATAGTAGTGCTGGGAACTGAGATCCGGATTGGTATTGGCAGCGGGAAGCTTATAGCCAGCAGGTATGTTGCTGTAGTTATTCCAGTCTATGGTATCCACCCCAGCACCTGATACATCTGCATCGTTTATTATAGCATCAACCGGATGCCTGAGCCAGTCCTCTCCACTGGCGTTGTAACGCACAACACCCCAGGGATCGGATGACCCGTCCATCCTCCATTCGTGGAAGTGGTAATGACACTTGGCACACCACCCTCCCATGGTCCCACCAGAGTCATCGGAATTGGCCTTTGTGGTGATACCATCGTATACATTGTTGTTTGCAGGTACGGTTGCATCGTCCTTATAGACAGGCCATATGGCCACACCGTTCACAACAACAGGGGTGTAGTTTCCACCGCTGGCATAGGTCCCTGTGATGCCTCCCACCCAGCTCTTCATCTGATAGAGTTTTGACCTCGTATGGGTAAGATAATCAGGATGACAGACCTGGCACTCTGAAGAACTTTCCGTCCAGCCCATCACAAGGAGGTTCCTGTATACATTGACCGAACCTGTATTGCTCCTCACACCATGGGGGTCGTGACAGTGGGTGCAATTGAAAGGCAGTGTATTGGTCGTATCACTTCCTGGCGGCCTTGCATTGCTCAACCCCATGCTGTGGCCATAACCCTGGGCATTCTGGGCACCTGCAGGGGTGGGATCGAAGTTGGAATCCATCTCCTTGAAGAAGTCTCCTCCTGCCCCTATCTGACTGAAGTCCTTTGTCTCATCCCAGTTTATGAGATTCCCACCATAGACTATGGGGGCCTTCTGGTTGTGGGGTGGATGGGTTACATTCCACTGGCTCCCTCCAACCCCGTGGCACTGCAGGCAGAACTTGTGCAACTCCCCCCGTGAAGTCACAGGACCTCTCAGCAGAAAGAGAGACCCTCCCGATGCGCCTTCAAGAGAGGTGTTGCCCTGGCTGTTGTGCATGGTGTGGCAGTTTCCGCATATAAGATCACCTGCACCCTTGTGAACGGCTCTGGAGGGGGCACTGTAGAGCAGGAAAAAGGTCAGAAAGACCAATAAGAGCAGATAGGATCTGGCCTTCATCTCTAACCCCCTCTTAAAAAGTAAGGCCCCAAAGAGAAACCCTCTTTGAGGCCCCATCACCTCAACACATCCCCCTCACAACTATCTTATATAATAAACACAAATTTTAAATAGTTGTCAAGTTTAAACTGTAAAAACTGGCATACAGGTTGTTTGCAGAACCACCACGTATGAAAGAGATGCTCTCAACAGCCATTCCCCGAAGATTCAAGGGCCGAGGCTTCAGAGGGAAGGGTAGCCCTCAAGTTCCGGATTCTTTCCCTCAGTTGCAGGGCGTCGCCCCTTCCAAGTTTTATCAATCTCTCAAGGACATGTACAGAAGCCAAGGGGTCGTAGCCCAGGGCCTTGAGACAACGGACCCCATAGTTATCGGCCTCCATCTCCTTTGCAAGGTTGTAGGCCTCCTGAGAAAGACCAAGAAGACCTCTTTCCCCTCTGTAATGCCTCTTCTCCATATGATGCCCCACCTCATGGGCAATAACAAAGACAAGTTCAGACTCATCGGTAAGATCTTCAATCATACCCTTTGTGATGACGATGTAACCCATCGGATGGAGGTAGGCATCAGGGTTGGTTCTATCCACTACAAGGATGTAAAGATCCTTTCCAAGGGCCCTTTCCAGATCATCTTTAATCTTGGCAATGTCAGCACCGGCAAAGGAAGGCTTTGCGGGAAGGATAAAGAAAAGGACAAGCAAGAGGATTCGAAAGATCTTATGGGGCATCGAGACCTCTCTTTTTTGCCATGCCCCGTAGCTACCGCACCCCTGCCACGGGTCTGGTCTTTTCTTATCAAATCTTAAAGATTGTTGTCAAGGTATTTTCCTGATATACTTCCAGATGGACCCTGAAAAGACCGGATCTGAGGACCTTGATATGCTGGGCAGGATGAAGGAAAAGATATCACCCTTTCTGGATCCACTGACAGAGACCCTCTACGGGATCGGGATAAAACCGGATCACATCACCTTTTCCGCCTTTACCCTGGGATTGCTGGCCTCCGTATTCATCGCAGGATCACGGTTTGAGGTGGGGGCGGTGCTCCTTGCCGTAAGCGGGCTCCTTGATATACTGGACGGGGCACTGGCCAGAAACTCTGGAAGGGTCACAGACTTCGGGGGGATACTTGACAGCGTGGCAGACAGGTATGTGGATGCTGCGATCTTCATAGCCCTTGGTATTGCAGGGATCAACTGGACCCTTGTCTCCATCGCCCTCCTTGGGGCCCTCATGGTGAGCTATACAAGGGCAAGGGCAGAGAAGGCTATAAAGAGGTGCGATGTGGGAATAGCAGAAAGGGGGGAGAGGCTTATACTCATTGTTGCGGGTCTTCTAACGGGATACATAGAAGCCACCCTTATCCTTGTGGCAGCCCTGTCACACCTTACGGTCCTTCAACGCATCCTCTATGCAAGAAAGGAGCTTGAAAGCGATCACACCTTGTAGTACCACCTGTACCACTCCACGAAGCGCCTGATACCCTCTTCTATGGGAGTGGAAGGGGTAAAGCCTGCATCCCTTGCAAGTTCGTCCACATCCGCATAGGTGGCAAGCACATCCCCTGGCTGGAGGGGAAGGAAGTTCTTTTTCGCCTTCTTGCCGAGACACTCCTCTATGATCTCTATAAACCTCAGAAGCTCTACAGGCTGGTTGTTCCCTATGTTGTAGATCCTGTATGGGGCGGCACTGGAAGAGGGGTCAGGATCCATGTCATCCCATGCCGGATCTGGTTGGGGTATCCTTTTCAGGACCCTTACCATCCCTTCCACCACGTCATCTATGTAGGTGAAGTCCCTCTTCATCTTTCCGTAGTTGAAGACATCTATGGGTCTTCCTTCAGCTATGGCCTTTGTGAAGAGAAAATAGGCCATATCAGGCCTTCCCCATGGACCATAGACGGTGAAGAACCTCAGGCCCGTTGACGGGACCCTGTAGAGGTGGGCATAGGTATGGGCCATCAACTCGTTGGCCTTCTTTGTGGCACCGTAGAGGGATACAGGGTGGTCTGTGTTGTGATGGGTGGAAAATGGCATCCTCCTGTTCATCCCGTATACGGAACTGGAAGAGGCAAAGACAAGGTGTTTGACACCCCTGTGTCTGCACCCTTCCAGGATGTTGAGGAAGCCGTATATGTTGCTATCTATGTATGCATAGGGATTGATAAGGCTGTATCTTACCCCTGCCTGGGCCGCAAGGTGAACCACGTATTCAAAGGAGGACCTGGAAAAGAGATCCTTCACCCCTTCACGGTCGGCTATATCCATGTATATGAAGGTGAAAGAGGGGTATCCCTTGAGGATATCGAGTCTTGCCCTTTTCAGGTTCACATCGTAGTAGTCATTGAGGTTATCAACCCCGACCACCTTACACCCTTCCTTAAGGAGCCTTTCGGCAAAGTGAAACCCTATGAATCCTGCAACCCCTGTAACAAGACACTCCATATCTTTCCCTCAAAAGGCCTTCAGAAGAGATTATGATAAGGAGCTATATCCACCGTGTCAATCCAAAATCTTCCTCCCTTGCCCCAGGCCCTTCCATATGATACCTTAATGATGGCATGGAGAAGATACGGTCCATAGAAAGGGGGATAGAGAGCCTCTCAAGGCACGTAACCCCTGAGAGATGGCAGAGGTTCCTGGATGTCTCCAGGGAGAGGACAAGATTTGTGACGGTTGTACTTGAAAACATCTACCAGCCCCATAATGCAAGCGCCGTTGTGAGGACATGTGAGGCCTTCGGCATCCTTGATCTCTACGTGATAGAAGATGTGAACCCCTTCTCCCCCACAAAGGGGATAACCCTTGGCTCGGAGAAGTGGGTAGAGATACACCGCTTCAAAGATCCTGACAGGTGCTACAGGGAGTTGAAGGACAGGGGCTATGAGGTGGTGGTTACCGTGCCTCCCTGCACAGGGGCTGTATCACTAAAGGACTTCGAGATACGATCCAGGACGGCGATCGTCTTTGGAACAGAGCTTAAAGGTGTCTCCGAATCCATACTCAAGAGGGCAGACAGACTCCTTACCATCCCCATGTACGGCTTTGTCCAGAGCCTGAATATATCCGTTGCCTGTGGCATAACCATCTTCACCATTGTGGAGAGGCTGAAGGCCTCAAACCTTCCCTGGAGGCTCTCTGAAGAGGAGAGGCTTGAACTCCTCTACAGGTGGCTTAAAAGGAGCGTGAAAGAGGCCGATTTGATAGAAGAGCGGTCCCGCAGAGGCTCTGGTAGCTGCAGTAAGGGCAGGAATCCTTGAGGTCATCGGCAGGTCTGAAGGGAAGAGAGGGGTCCTTCAGTTCCTTTATGAGGCCTCTCACCACCTCAAGGATCATCAGAAGCTTCTCCTCATGGCCATCATCCCCAAGGGGAAAGAACTCCCATCCATCCCCTCCAAGGAGGAGGTAATAGCCATCTATGGTCCCATATGGGATGGATGATGCCTTTCCGTAGAGGAGGATGTAGAGGGGGACCTGTAGGCTCCTTATGGCCTTTGACCAGGTCTCCCGCCTTTCGGGATCAAGGTTCTTGAAGTCCAGGGTATAACCGCTTCTGTTTCCTGAGATCTTGTAATCGACTACATAGATCCTCCCTCCCCTCTCCTCCACCCTGTCAGGCCTGCACCTCAAAGTAGCCCCCTCAAATCCAATACCTATCTCCTTCTCAACGGAGAGGATCTGGAAGGACCCTTTCCCGAGGACCTCTTTTTGATACTCCAGAAGATGGAGGAGCCTCTTTTTGATCTGGCCCTTGATGAGATAGAGCCTTCCGTAGAGGTCCCTTCCATACCTCCTTGAGAAGATCCTATCAACGATCTCTTCCATCTCCCTTCCCTGAAGATCTGATTCCTCAAGGGGTTTTCCAAGCCTTCTGCCGAAATACTCTCTCAGGGCCTCATGGACCACATTCCCTATGTCGGATCGATCCACCTCAAGGTCCTCCCTTTCCCTGAGCCCCAGTATGGCCGAGTAATAGAACCTGAGGCCGCATCTCAGATAGGCCTCAAGGGAGGAGGGGGTGAGGACCATCTCCTTGATAAGATCCATGACCTCGGCGGTCTTCGGTATCTCCGATGGCCCTGATGGGGCAAGGCTCACCCTGTAACCTACAGGAAGTACAGGCTCCTCTTCAAAGGGGGCCCCTCTTGCCTTCTCCATCTCCCAGATGATCCTCTCAAGGAACCTGGATCTCTCCATCCTCCCATCCTTCACAAAGAGGAGATGGACCTCCTCGGCACCCCTTAAAAGGGTATCGAAGTAGTAGAGGAGGGTCCTCTCCCTCTTTGAGGGTGTTACAAGACCCAGGGCCTCCCTCACCCCGGATGGAAGCAGGGGGTCCTCTGAAAGATCCGGGAATACCCCCTCGTTCAGATCGAAGAAGATGACCTTCCTGAACCTCAAACCCCTTGTCTCAAGGAAACCGAGGATCTGGAGGCCCCTGAGGGGTGTCCCTTCGAAGGGGACCGAAGAGGCCTCTATGAACCTCTCGAAGAAGAGGAAGTAACTCTCCCTCCTTGCAAAGGAGAGGCCCCTTATGAGGGAGGAGGAGAGTCTGTCCATATCCCTGAGAAAGGCCTCTGCATAGGGGTGGAAGAAGGGATGCAACCGGGCGGTGCTGTTCTCATATATGTAGATGAGGAGTTCCTTACACCTTCTGGCAAAGTCCCCCATATCTTTGATGGAAAGGAAGGTCCTTACGGTCATATCATGGATCCCCTTAAGATGACCCCTCACCTCATCAGGGAGAAGGCCTTCATCCTTAAGGAGGGTGGTAATCCTCCCCGGCATCTCTTCCTCTATCCAGGAGACCTCCACAAAGGGACGACCTTCCTCGATGAGGAGGTCCTCAAGGGCATGGATCACCATGCGCCCTGTCTCTGCCCTGCCCTTGAAGAGGATATTCTTTGTGTAGGGATGGAGCATGAACTTGAGGTAGTGTGAAACGTGAAGGGCCTCACCTTCCATGGACTCAAGGAGCTGGAAGAGGTCCTTGAAGAAGCCGTAAAGGGGGGTCCTCTTCAGTGGATAGCCCATGGATATGTTGTAATCGGAGAGAAAGGGTATCCCCTCCCGTATAAGTGGAAAGAGGGAATCCCCACCTGGAAGGCAGGCAAGGGTGGATTCATCGACCCCTTCCATCTTCTTTATGATCTCACCTGTCCGGTAGGCCTCACCGTGGGTGTCAGGTGCGCTGTGTATCTGGATCTTACGGAGATCCCTGTCCGTGTATTCGGGCTCGCAGGTCCCTTCATCTTCGAGGCCAAGGTCCTTCAAGGCCTGGCTGAGACCCCTTCCCTTCCTGAAGAGGAAGAAGGCCCCTTCCACCTCAAGGAGGTCCTTTACAATCCTCCTTTCCGAAGCGGTGAAGGCGAAGAAGCCTGAAAATATCATCCGTTCAGGCCCGGAATCCCCAAGGCATGTAAGGAGTTCAGGGCTGAATCCATCCGATACCCTCCGGTATCTAAGAGACCTGGTGGAAAAACCCCTTTCCTCCACCTCCCTGTAGAAGGCTTCATAGAGGGTGGAGAGCAGATCGATATCCTCAAGGGCCCTGCCCGGTATCTCCACAAGGGCCTCCACCCCCTTCAGCCTCTCAGGGGAGACACCCTCTATGTAAAGCTCCTCAAAGACCCTGAAGATCCTCACTCCGAGGGGATAGAAACGGTCAAGCTCCCGAAAACCCTCTGGAAGGGAATCCATCCCCTTCGAGAGTTCATAGAGCAGGGCCACAGCATCTATGACCTCCATGGGCCTTGAATCGGATATGCCCCTGTAGAGGGCATCTATGAAGCCATCCATGGAGAGTATGATAGGGGGCCTGAAAGGCCCTCCAATGGTCTTTCCTATGGCCTTCCTCAGGTAGTGGGCAGGCCTCTTGCCAGGGAAGACCACAAGGTTCCGGGTGTAATCCCTCCCCCTCTTCAAGAGAAGCCCTGTTATCCTCTCGATGGGGTCCTCTTGAGGCTCCAGAAGGATCACCCTATCCATATTGGCCTCCTATCCTCCATGTAGTAGAGGACCCCCCTTACGGGTCTGTCGGGGTAGATGGCCTTGAGTATCTCCATGTAGAGCCCCATCTGTTCATGGTGCTTCCTTGCCCGTGAGCCTGTCTTGTAGTCTACAACCGTCACCCCTTCAGGGTCCAGGACCACCCTGTCCATCCTGTATAGGTTCCCACCCCCATCGGAAAACTCCTCCTCTGTAAGGACCACCCTCCCCTCCCTCTCCTCGAAGAGACCCCTCATATCGGGATGGAAGAGGAGGTCC